>DATHOY010000170.1:0-20092 GCA_035484435.1 Vulcanimicrobiaceae bacterium
GTAGGCATTCGCGAGTAGAATTCCCCGGGACCGCGTACGGTCCGGCAAAGTTTTGGTTCCTGTTATCTGTTATCGGATCGCTGTTCGCCGTCTTGCACTTTCTTACTGATTACTCTCTCAGGAGAACCCTATGGCCACCGCAACTCTCAACAACATCGAACAACTCCTCGGCTCCAAGGCCGAATCGCTCCTCGGCTTCAAATCCCCCAAAATCGCCAAGGAACGCCTGCATCTTCCCGGCCCCGATTTTATCGATCGCATCTACTCGCTCACCGATCGCAACGTCCGCGTCCTCACCAATCTTCAGCGCCTCTTCGGCACCGGACGCCTCGGCCACACCGGGTATCTCTCGATTCTCCCTGTCGACCAGGGCATCGAGCACTCCGCCGGCGCCAGCTTCGCCAAGAATCCCGACTATTTCGACGGTGAAAACATCGTCAAGCTCGCCGTGGAAGGCGGCTGCAACGCCGTCGCCTCCACTTACGGCGTTCTCGGCTCAGTCGCCCGCAAGTACGCGCACAAAATTCCCTTCATCGTGAAAATCAATCACAACGAACTCCTCACCTTCCCCAACAAAGCCGATCAGATTCTCTTCGGCACCGTCGAGGAGGCCTACAACATGGGAGCCGCCGCCGTTGGCGCCACCATCTATTTCGGCTCCGACCAATCCGGCCGCCAGATCATCGAAATCAGCCAGGCCTTCGCCAAGGCCCACGATCTCGGCATGGCCACCGTTCTCTGGTGCTACCTTCGCAACAACGCGTTCAAGAAAGATAAGGACTATCACGTCTCTGCCGACCTCACTGGACAGGCTAATCACCTCGGCGTCACCATCCAGGCTGACATCATTAAGCAAAAGCTCCCCGAAAATAACGGCGGCTACGCGGCTCTCAACATGGGTGATTCAAGCTACGGCAAGTTCGACAAGCGCATTTACACCGATCTAGCCAGCGACCACCCCATCGACCTCACCCGCTACCAGGTCGCCAACTGCTTCATGGGCCGCTCCGGCCTCATCAATTCCGGCGGCGCTTCCGGCGCCAACGATTTCGAGGACGCCGTCACAACCGCTGTCGTCAACAAGCGCGCCGGCGGCACCGGCCTCATCAGCGGCCGCAAAGCCTTCCAGCGCCCCATGCCCGAAGGCGTAAAACTCCTGAACGCCATCCAGGACGTCTACCTAAGCCCCTCCGTCACCGTAGCCTGAATTTTCTCCTTCACGGGTCCCCGGGTGCCCCACACGCCGCCTTTGCGTGTGGGGTCTTTGGTACTGACGAAGCTCAATTGCTCTATCTCCCCGTTTTCTTCTCCCTACTCCTCTCTGTGCCCTCCTCCCCTCCGGTCTCAGCGCCCTCTGTGTTAAAGCTGTTCCCTCTTTCATTTTCAATTTTCCAATTTCCATCCTTTGCTCAATCCAAATTCTTTCTCCACTCCATCGAAATTTTCCGGCGTATCGCAAACAGCAACCGCGTCACAATCAAGCACACGCTCTCGCTTTCGCCCGATTTAAAATAGAAGTGTAAGTTTTGCAAGGAGAGAAGGATGTCGAAGACGAAAGAAGCACCAGCGCCAAAATCAAAAAAAGCCGCAACCCCAAAATCCAGGCCCACTCAGGACCAGATTGCCGCCCGTGCCTACGAAATTTACCTCGAACGCGGCTCCACCCCGGGCGACCCTATGCAAGACTGGCTACAAGCCGAGCGCGAACTAACCATTCAAACGAAATCCAAAAAATCCCGTACCAAATCCAAAGTAATCACCTTCGCCGCCTAAGCCTTTGTAGTTGCCGACCTTTAGGTCGGTCACTCCGGTCTGTTCTCCCGATTTTATTCTTTGGGGAAGCGCGACGATCGAGTTAGCTCGATGGGAAAGCATTGTCATTCTGAGCGCATCCGATAAGGATGCACGAAGAACCTCACCCGAAAGTATTTCAGAAGAAATCTATAAGGAAGGCTCTTCCCACTCGCCACTCGCCACTCGCCACTCGCCACTCGCCACTCGCCCTACGTCCGCGTCAACACCGCCGCCCGCGCCGCCTCCAACAGCTTCCCCGCGTTTCCCCGAATATCCCCATGCCCAAATACCGCATTCCCCGCCACCAGCAATTCCGCCCCGGCCTTCACCACGTCCGCCACCGTCTCCAAATCCACCCCGCCATCCACCTCAATCCGGAAATCCAGTTTCCGCTCCGTCCGCAACCGGGCCAGCGCCGCAATCTTGTTCAACGCGTTCGGAATAAATTTCTGGCCGCCAAATCCCGGATTCACGCTCATCACCAGAACATGATGCACCAGATCTAAAACCTCCGTCAGCGTCTCCACCGGCGTCGCCGGATTAATCACCACGCCCGGCTTGCAACCATGCGAAGAAATTAGGTGCAGCGTCCTGTCCAGATGAATGCAGGCCTCCTGATGCACCGAAATCCAGTCCGCCCCCGCCGCCGCAAACTCCGGAATAAACAGATCCGGATTCTCAATCATCAAGTGGCAATCCAGCGGCACCTTCACCGACTTCCGCAAACTTTTCACTACTGGCGGCCCCAGCGTAATATTCGGCACGAAATGCCCATCCATCACATCCACGTGCAGCAGCGTCCCGCCGCCCTCAATGGCCTGCAGCGCATCATTCCCAAGCTGCGCAAAGTTCGACGAAAGGATCGACGGCGCAAGTTCAATTTTCATAGCCGGTTTTTCACTCCCTCTTCCAAACCAAAATTATACGCCGCGCAACTGGCTGGTACCGCGAAAAACAAACGCTTATCATCCTGAGCCTATCCGATAAGGATAGGCGAAGGACCCCAATCTAAAATTGTTCACACATTTCCTGTCGGCGCACTCACACCGTTACTTCTCTCCACGCCACCGAACACCTCTTCTCGCTGCTCTCCCTCACCAACTCCAACCCCACCATCACCCGCAACGCCTGCTCCGGCGTCACTTGCAACTCCGCCTTCCCCAAAATTGCATCCCGCACATTGGCATAAAAATCCCGCCAATCCCCAAACGATTCCACCTTCCACTTCTTCACGTTCTCTCCATCCACCTGCGTCACTTCCCCAAAATTCTCCGGCTTCTCCAGCATCCACGATTCCCCCGGCCCCGGCGTCCTCACACGCAGGACGCTCTCCAGCGGATCAAACTCCTTCTTCAAATAAGTCCCCTCAGTCCCCATCACCACAAACCGCGGCCGCAGCACAGCGCTAAGCATCGACTCCCCCAACACCGCCATCACACCGGCCGGATAATGCAGCCAGATATCAAACGCATCATCCGTCAAAAATCCATCCCGCTCCGTCCGCACATCCGCTGTCACCCGCTCCGGCGTCCCAAACAGCGTCAACGCATAATCGAGCAGGTGCGGCCCCAAATCCGCCAGCACCCCGCTCCCAGGTCCCGGCACTTCTCGCCACGCACCGGGCTTCAGTTTCGGCCGGAACCGGTCATAGTGCGCCTCAAACCGCACAATCCTTCCCAGTTCCCCGCTCGCCACCAGTTTCCGCAACCCCTGAAAATCCGCGTCAAACCGCCGATCGTGATACACCGTCAAAATCCGCCCCAACTTTTTCGCCGCCCGCACCAACTCCACCGCTTCCTGCACGCTATTCGTGAACGGCTTGTCCACCACTACATCGCGCCCCGCCTTCAGGCACTGCATCGCCAAAGGAAAATGCGTCTGGTTCGGCGTAGCAATCACCACCAGCCGGATCGTCTCTATCGCCAGCAACTCTTCGATGCTCCGCACAATCCGCGCGGTCGGATAAATCTTCTTCGCATCATCCCCAGTCCGCTGCACCACCGCCGCCAGCCGCAACCCCTCCACCGCCTGTATCACCGGCGCATGAAACCCCCGCCCCGCCAATCCAAATCCCACCAGCCCGACATCGATCACTTCCCACTCTCCTCGCAAAATTCGTCCGCCAACTCGACTACTCCCATGGCACAAGCGCCGGAGGCGCGACAGAAACTAGCCCAGGGCGTAAGCCCTGGGTCCCTCACAAAAAAATGTTCGAGCCCCGGAGGGGCGACACTCTCCTAACTCACCCCAACGCGCGAAAAGTGTACCACCTCCCCGCCACGCACCGCCCTTGTAGCGGCCGCCTTCTGAGGCGGGCGTTTTTGCCCGTCCGGGATGCTGATACGGGACTCGCGTTTCTCAACATCTCCACTTCAATCCCTACCAAAATTCTTTCTCCTCCTTTCTCTCCCCATCCCCCGCGTTATATCCTTCTCTCGGTGCCAAACTCCTCTCCCCCTCAACAAGCTCCCACTCGCGGCCTATACTTCGGCCTCGCAATCACCGTCCTCGCCGTCCTCGCCTACGCCGCCTACATCACCTTCCAATTCGCAGGCATCCACAAATTGCAGAGCGACCTCGTTGACCGCAACCGCCGTGACTCTCTCCAACTCCTCCGCATTCAGAACGACCTCAACTCTCTCGGCCTCGCTATGCGCGACATGCAGGACCCCTCCGAGCCCTATCCAATTCTCGCCTGGGTCCCGCAATTCGAACGCATCCGCACCGACCTCCAGGACGCCATTGAACACGAATCCGCTCTCACCCAGGCCACTCCCACCAACGACCAGCTTCTCTACCTCAATCAATCCCTCGCGCAATTCTGGGACTCCGTCAATCGCATGTTTTCGCTCGCAGAAGCGGGTTCCGATTCCGCCGCCGCCCAGCAAATCCGCGACACGCTTCAACCCCGCCAGGCCGCCCTCAGCTCCGCCGTCTCCCGCCTCCTCGTCCAAAACAACGAAGCCGAGGAACGCGCCACACTCCGCATCGCGCACATCTACGATCGTGTTCAGCGCCAGCTTTATCTCTTTCTCGCCGCCATCCTCGTCGCCATCGTCCTCACCAGCCTTTATCTCATCCGCAATAATCGCCGCCTCTTCGCACAGGTCGCCGAACTCTCTTCCCAGCGCAGCGACCTCGCGCAAAAATTAATCGCCACTCAGGAATCCACCCTCCGCCACATCTCCCGCGAACTCCACGACGAATTCGGCCAGGTGCTCACCGCCATCGGCTCTCTCGTTCGCCGCACCGGAAAAAATCTCCCCGCGGATTCGCCCGTCCATGCCGACCTGCAGGAAGTGCAAGGCATCGCGCAATCCACGCTCGACAATATCCGCAGCCTTTCGCAAGCTCTCCATCCCGTCCTCCTCGACGAAGCCGGCCTCGTCGCCACTCTCGACTGGTACATCCCCACAGTGGAAAGGCAGACCGGTCTTGTGCTTCACTACGAAAAGTCAGGAGACACTTACCCCGTGGGAGCATCCGCCGGTGTGCAGATTTATCGCGTCCTCCAGGAAGCGCTCAACAATGTCGCCCGCCATTCCGGCGCAAAAGAAGTCTGGATTCGCCTGCAATTCGAACTAGCCGTGCTGATTCTTGAAATTGAGGACCACGGCAAAGGTTTTCGCCCCGTTGAAGGCCAAACCGGCATCGGCCTCGTCGCTATGCGCGAACGCGCCCAGATTCTCGGCGGCTCGTTAAAAGTCTCACCGCTCCCCACTGCTGGCACTCTCGTTCATCTGGAAGTCCCTCGCGAACAGGTGGAACCCCATGCCGAATAAACTCACCGTCCTCCTCGTTGACGACCACGCTCTCGTCCGCCGCGGTTTTCGCCGCATCCTCGAAGACGAACCCACTTTTCAGGTCGTAGGCGAAGCCAGCGACGGCCTCGAAGCCGTTCAACTCGCCGAACAGCTCCATCCCAACGTTATCGTCATGGATTGCGCCCTCCCGCAAATCAACGGCATCGAAGCCACCCGCCGGATCCTCGCCAAATTTCCCGATATCGCCATCCTCATGCTCAGCATGCATTCCGAAGACACGCTCGTCCGGCAGTCGCTCGAAGCCGGCGCCCGCGGCTATATCCTGAAAAACGCGATGGACCTCGACCTCGTCGCCGCCATTCAGAAAATCGCCGAAGGCAAAACCGTTCTCGACCCGCAAATCACCCTCACCGGCAATCTCAAAGGCGAACGCGACACCGGCCTCACCCCCCGCGAACTCGAAATCCTTCAGCACATCGTCGCCGGCAAATCCAACAAGGAAATCGCGACTGAACTCGGCCTTAGCGCCAACACCGTCTCCGTCCATCGCGCCAACATCATGGACGCGCTAGGCCTCCACAAAACCGCCGAGCTCGTCGTCTACGCCATCAAAAACGGCCTGGTGAATCTTCCGTGAAGCGCCGCGATTTCCTCAAACAATCTCTCGGCGCAGGAATTCTTTCCTCCGGTTTTCCGTTTCCGCTTCCAGCGAACTCTCTTGGTTTTCAATTCACCGATGTCACCGCGCACGCCGGCATCGATTTCCGCCACAATAGCGGCGCATACGGCGGCAAACTTCTCCCCGAAACCCTCGGCTCCGGTTGCGCTTTCCTCGATTACGACGCCGACGGCTGGCCCGACATTCTCCTCATCAATTCCATGGACTGGCCCGGCCACAAACGCCAGCGCTCCACGCTCAAGCTCTACCGCAACAATCGCAATGGCACTTTCACCGACGTCACCAAATCCGCCGGCCTCGACCTCGAACTCTACGGCATGGGCGTCGCCGTCGCCGATTACGACAACGACGGCTTCCCCGACATTTTCATCTCCTGCGTTGGCCAGAGCCGCCTCTTCCACAACACCGGCAAAGGCACCTTCATCGACGTCACCCAAAAATCCGGCCTTCTCAACAAACAGGCCTTCAGCACTTCCGCCCTCTGGTTCGATTACGACCGCGACGGCCTCCTCGATCTCTTCGTCTGCAATTATGTTCGCTGGTCCGCTGAGCACGATGTCTTCTGCAGCCTCGACGGAAAAAATAAATCCTACTGCACGCCTGAAGCCTATCGCGGCGACACTTGCTGGCTCTTCCACAACCGCGGCGACGGCACTTTCGAAGACGTCACCTCCACCAGCGGCATATTCGACACCAGCTCCAAATCCCTGGGCGTCGCCATGCTCGATTTTGATAAGGACGGCTGGCCCGATCTCATCGTTGCCAACGACACCCAGCCCAACAAGCTTTACCGTAATCTTCGTAACGGAAAATTCAAAGACGTCGCCGTCGAAATGGGCCTCGCCTTCAGCAACGAAGGCAAAGCCCGCGCGGGCATGGGCGTTGATTGCGCCGACTTCGACAACTCCGGCAAGCCCGGCATCGTCATCACCAATTTCGACAACGAAATGCTCGGCCTCTACCGCTCCAACGGAAAATCCTTCGACGATGTCGCCATGCCGGCAGGCCTCGGCTCCGCTTCTCGCAACACTCTCGGCTTCGGCTGCGCCTTCTTCGACGCCGACCTCGACGGGCGACTCGATCTAGCCGTAGCCAACGGCCATATCGACGACACCGTCCGCAACATCCGCGGCAATGTAGGCTACGCGCAATCCCCGCAACTCTTCCTCAATCAGGGCAACGCGAAATTTCTCGAGGTCGCCGCGCAACTAGGCGGCGGCTTCTCCCAATCCAAAGTGGGCCGCGGCCTCGTCGTCGCCGATTTCGATCGCGACGGCGACCTGGATCTCCTCCTCACCACCAACAACGGCCCCGCCTACCTCTACCGCAACGATCAGCTAGCCGGCAACCGCAGCATCCGTCTCCACCTCGTCGGCACAAAATCCAATCGCGACGCTATCGGCGCCACTGTCCATCTCCACTCCAGCGGCCAAATCCAATCCCGCCAGGTCCGCACCGGCTCCAGCTACCTCTCCCAATCCGAACTCCCCCTGACCTTCGGCGTAGCCCACCACGACGAACTAGAACGAATCGTAATCGACTGGCCCAGCGGCAAAACCGAAGAATACCCCAAACTCAAATCCGGCAAATCCTATCAACTAACTGAATCCAAAGGCATTACCGAGATGCAGGGGCTGCTTTAGGCCGCCTGCTTGGTTGCATCTCCTGTCATCCCGACCGGAGCGGCCCGATTTTCTCTTCGCGCCGCTCTCGGGCGCGTCGGGCCGCGCAGTGGAGGGATCGAGGCAATCAACAACACTTTGCCACCTCCTTCTTTTTGCTTCTCTGAGCCTCTGTGTCTCCTTTCCGCCCTCTGCGTTAAACTCACCCCTTGCCCCCTAATCCTTTCCCACTATTGCGCCCCCTCCCTACCCCAACTATAAATGTCCCAACAGCAGTCGCTTCCCACCTGGCTACACAAGCCAAGACTGGAAGCACCCCAACAAACATTGCGGCCGGGCCAACGACCCCCGGCCGCATTTTTTAATGGCGGCAGCGCCTGATAAACTTTGACCACTCCCTGGGGGGAAATGCATGCAACGCTGGCGCTCCCTTAGCGTTCTTTTTCTAGCCGTCACCGCCGTTTATCTCTACGTCTTTCCCGCCGCCAACATTCCCTATGCGATCGCAGTCTTACTCCACACCGGCCTCGGCGTCCTCGCAACCATCGGCATTCTTTTTTTCCTCTTTCGCGGCCTCAACCAAGAACCGCTGCTCGCGCGCTTCGGGTTGCTCTTCGTCCTGGCAGGCGGCGCGCTTGGTATCGTCCTAATAAAAATCGGCACGCCTCATCGCCTCAAACTCTGGCTCTACACCCACATCGCTCTCTGCCTCATCGGCCTGCTCTTCCTCGTGTCCTCCTGGCTCGCATCCCAAAACTGCCTCAACGCCGGAGTTCTCCAACAAACTCTCCGCCTCGCCGCGGTCGCACTCCTCATCGCCGCCATCTCCTCAGCCGCCTGGTGGACCCGCACCATCGCCTGGAAAAATGCCTACCGGGTCAACAACCCTTCCATCGCACCCGCCACCATGGATCAGGAAGGCGACGGCCCGACCGGCAAATTTTTCCCCAGTTCCGTCCAAACCAAAGACGGCAACTACATCCCCTCCGACTATTTCCTGAAATCCCAAGCCTGCGAGCGCTGCCACTCCGACATCTACAAACAGTGGCAAAGCTCCATGCACCACTTCTCTTCCTTCAACAATCAGTGGTATCGCAAAAGCATCGAATACATGCAGGAAGTCGACGGCGTCAAACAATCAAAATGGTGCGCTGGTTGCCACGATCCCGCATTGCTCTTCAGCGGCAAGTTCGAAAACCCCATCAAGGAAAGCATCCACACGCCGGAAGCCAACGCCGGCCTCAGCTGCATGATGTGCCACAGCATCGTCCAGGTGAAAAGCACCATGGGCCAGGGCGATTTCGTCCTCGAATATCCCAAGCTACATGAACTCGCCGCCAGTGAAAATCCCGTCATCCGCAGCCTGCACGATTTCATGGTCCGCCTGAATCCGGAGCCGCATCGCCGCGTCTTCCTGAAACCCTTCATGCGCGAACAGGTGCCTGAATTCTGTTCGGGCTGCCACAAGGTGCATCTCGACCAGCCCTTCAACAATTACCGCTGGCTCCGCGGTTTCAACGAATACGACAACTGGCAGGCCAGCGGCGTTTCCGGCCAGGGCGCCCGCGCTTTCTACTACCCCGCCACTTCCATGATGTGCGCCGATTGCCACATGCCCCTCGTCCCCTCAAAAGACGAAGGCAGCCTCGAAGGCTACGTCCACTCCCATCGCTTCCCCGGCGCCAACACCGCGGTCCCCATCGCCAACGAAGACACCGCGCAACTCGAAGCCAGCCGCAATTTTCTGCAGGACAAACAACTCACCGTGGACATCTTCGCCATCTCTCCGATCTCCAAAAACGAATCTGTCAAGAAAGTCTCCGACTATCCGAAGCAGGAACTCTCCACAACCTTCGCCGTCGGCGAAGAATCTGATATTTCTGGTCCGCATGGCCCCGCCGGCGAAGCCCGCCCAATCACCGCCCCGCTCGGCCGCGTGGACGCCGCCGTCCGTCGCGGTGACGATGTCTTAGTTGATGTCGTTGTCCGCACCCGCAAAGTCGGCCACTTCTTCCCAGGCGGTACCGTCGACGCCTTCGACGTCTGGCTCGAACTCCAGGGCACCGACGAAAAAGGCCAGACCATCTTCTGGAGCGGTAAAGTCGAAGACAACGGCAAAGGACCCGTCGAATCCGGCGCGCATTTCTACAAATCCCTCCAAATCGACGGCCACGGCAACCCCATCAACAAGCGCAACGCCTGGGCCACCCGCGCCGTCGTCTACGTCCACCTAATCCCTCCCGGCGCCGCCGACACCGCCCACTTCCGCCTGCACATCCCCGAAACCGCCGGAGAACGCATCACTCTCCACTCCAAACTCAACTACCGCAAATTCCAATGGTTCAACACGCAGTTCTCTTTCGGCGGCACTCCCGCTCAACGAAATCCCGCCGACGTCGCCAAAGATCACGACGACCGCCAGTTCACCTTCAACGGAGATCTCTCCGACGTCTCCGCCAAATCCAAATCCGTCCCCGATCTGCCTATCATCACCGTCGCGGAAGATACGAAAATGATTCGTGTACTCCCGCACTCCGCGGCCGCGCCAGCTCCGCAAATCACCCTCGCCAAAGACGACTGGACCCGCTGGAACGACTACGGCATCGGCCTCTTCCTTCAAGGCGATCTAAGCGGTGCCGAACAAGCCTTCACCAAAATCACCGAAATGGCTCCCGACAATTTCGACGGCTGGACCAACGTCGGCCGCGTCCGCGTCCAGGAAGGCAACACTGAAGGCGCAAAAACCGTCCTCCTAAAAGCCCTCGCGCTGAAACCCAATCTCCCTCGCACCAATTTCTTCTATGCCCGAGTCCTCAAAGAAGAAGGCCACTACGACGAAGCCGCGCAAGCCCTGCAATCCGTCCTCTCTCAATTCCCCCGCGACCGCGTCGTCCACAACGAACTAGGCCGCGTCCTCTTCCTTCAAAAGCATTACGCCGACGCCGCAAAAGAATTTCAACAAACCCTAACCATCGACCCCGAAGATCTCCAGGCCAACTACAACCTGATGCTCTGCTACACAGGCCTCGGCGACGAAACCCGCGCCAACGCTCACAAGGAGCGCTACCTCCGCTTCAAAGCCGACGAATCCTCTCAGGCCCTGACCGGCGCCTACCGCCAATCCCACCCCGAAGACAACAACGAGCGCCAATCCATTCACGAACACATCTCCGTCCCTCTCCTGACCAAAAAAACTCTTGCACCGCAAACATCCGCCGGAGCCGGCCGTTGAATCCTCGTAGGTGTCATCCCGAACCCGCGCCTTTTGCGGGCGAGGGATCTGCTTTCATGACCAATCTAGATCAAACGCAAAAGCGAGGACTCTCTCAATGACCTGGATCAAAACCCTCCGCCTGGAAGACGACGACCACCTCCGCGAGCTAGTCCAGAAACAGCGCCAACTCTACCCAATTGAATACTCCACCCCCGCCCCCACCGTCGATCGTGGCTTCGAAAACAGCATCGTCGGCTCCCACACCCTCTTCCCCGAAGTCCTCTTCCACTCCTTCAGCGCCTTTGGCGCCATGCTGTCTCCCGATCTCCCGCTCAAGCGCTACCAGCACGAAATGATCGCCACCCTGGTCTCTGTCACCAACCGCTGTTTCTATTGAATCGAATCCCACGCAGAGTTTCTGCGTCGCACCAGCCTCAATAACGAAATGGTCGCCGCGCTGCAAAAAGATTTCCGCACCGCCCCCATCACCGCCCAGGACAAAGCCATGCTCGAATACGTAATCAAACTCACCCACGATGCCACCAAATGCACCCGCGCCGACCACGACCATCTCCGCGCCGCCGGCTTCGATGACCGCGGCATCCTACAGATCACCCTGATTGCCTCATGGTTTAATTACATCAACCGCGTTGCAGACGCCCTCGGCGTAGGCCGCGATATCCCGACGGAGCCTCGATGAGGAAGCTTGTCCTCGTTTTTTTCCTTTTGCTGCCAGCCTATCCCTTTAATAGTCATCGGGAGGGCACGGCTTCAGCCGTGCCGAAGAGCCCGGAGAGGATCTGGGCTTCAGCCCCTGAGGTCTCCGCCCAGGCGACAAACTCTCAACCCGCCATCACCTTCCGCGACATCACCGCCCAGTCCGGCATCCGCTTCGTCCACAACAACGCCGCCTTCGGCAAGAAATATCTCCCGGAAACCATGGGCCCCGGCGTCGCCTTCATCGACTACGACAACGACGGCTACCCCGACATCTTCCTCGTCAACGGCACCAACTGGCCCGGCCAACCCTCGAAACATTCCACGCCAAAGCTCTACCACAACAATCACAACGGCACCTTCACCGACGTCACCCACAAAGCCGGCCTCGACGTCGAACTCTTCGGCATGGGCGTAGCCGTCGGCGATTACGACAACGACGGCTTCGACGACCTCTTCATCACCGAGCTAGGCCAAAGCCACCTCTTCCACAACAACGGCAACGGCACGTTCACCGACGTCACCCAGAAAGCAGGCCTCGCGGGCCCCAAAGAATTCAGCACCAGCGCCGCTTGGGTCGACTACGACAGAGACGGCAAGCTCGATCTGATCGTCGCCAATTACGTCCAGTGGTCCATCGAGTCCGACCTCTATTGCACCCTCGACGGCAAAAGCAAATCCTACTGCACCCCCGAATCCTACAAGGGCACCTCCGTCCGCCTCTGGCACAATCGTGGCGACGGCACATTCGAAGACGTCACCAAAAAAGCCGGCCTCGCCGATCCCACTTCCAAAACTCTCGGCATCGCCATCATCGACTACGACAACGACGGCTGGCCCGACCTCCTTCTCTCCAACGACACACAACCCAACAAGCTCTATCGCAACAACGGCAACGGCACCTTCACCGAAAAAGCCGTCGTCGCCGGTATCGCCTTCAGCGAAGACGGTGTAGCCCGCGCCGGCATGGGCGTTGACGCTGCCGACTACGATCACTCCGGCGCCCCAAGCATCCTCATCACCAATTTTTCCAACCAGATGGTTTCGCTCTACCACAACGAAGGCAAAGGCCTCTTCGTCGACGAAGCCCCGCGCTCCGACGTCGGCCGCGCTTCCCTCCTCACCCTCGGTTTCGGCTGCTTCTTCTTTGACTACGATCTCGACGGCTGGCCCGACATCTTCATCGCCAACGGCCACATCGACCGCGACATCGAACGCGTCCAGCCCAACGTTAAATACGCCATGCCGCCGCACCTCTTCCGCAACACCGGCAAAGGAAATTTTCAGGAAGTAGCCAACTCGCTGGGAAAATCGTTCAACACTCCACGCGTAGGCCGCGGCGCCGCCTACGCCGACATCAACAATGACGGCCGCCTCGATCTTCTTCTCTCCACGAACGGCGGCCCCGCTTATCTTTTTCTGAATGAAGCCACAGGCCCGGCGGCAACCAACAAAAGCCTGCGCATAAAACTGGTAGGCACAAAATCCAATCGCGACGGCATCGGCGCCGTAGTCAAACTCACCGCCGCCGGCGAAACCCAAACCCAGATGCTCCGCAGCGGTTCCAGCTACCTCTCCGCCAGCGAACTAATCCTAACCTTCGGCCTCGCCCAAAACTCCCAGGCCGACTCCCTCGAAATCCGCTGGCCCAGCGGCCAAATCGACAAACTCTCCGCGATCCCCGCAAACCAAACGATAACCATCACCGAATCCCAAGGGATCACCGCCAACCGCAAATTCACCAAGCCTTTGTAGCGGCCGCCTTCCGAGGCGGGCGCCTTCTCTTCTCTGCGAAATCTCTGCGCCCTCTGCGCCTCTGCGTTGTCTTTTTCCTCTTTCTTCCTCCCGCTGATCACGCACCCACTCTCCTCCCCGCAATCACCGCCTGCCCCAAACTAATCCCACCATCCCCCGCCGGCACTTCTGTATGAAAAAACACCTCGAACGACCGCTCCTTCATCTCCGCAATCATCGTCTCCAGCAGCAACGCATTCAAAAAACATCCCCCACTCAAACAAATCCGGTTCAACTCCGTCTTCTCCCGAATCTTCTCCGCCGCTTCCACCAGCACCAGCGCCAGCCCATTGTGAAACTTCCGGCTGATCTCCGCCACACTGGCCTGCTTTTGGATGTCCCGCACCAGCCACTCAAACAACGATTTCGTCCCGATCTCCCACGCCCCACCGCGCAAATTCAAATCCAACGGGTACGCCGACTCGCTTCCCGAATCCCGCGCCGCCATCTCCAGCTCAATCGCCGCCTGCGCCTCAAAATTCACCGTCCCTCGCAAACTCACCAGCGCCGCCACCGCATCGAACAACCGCCCGCAACTCGAAGTCCGTGGCGAATTAATCTCCCGCTCCATCATCTGCAGCACCACACCCAGCTTCCGCGAATCGATCTCCGCCAGAAACGGCAATCCCAGCTTCTCCACGTCCCTCCCAAAATGTTTCGCCAGGTAGCTCACCGCCATCCGCCACGGCTCATGAATCGCCGCCGCCCCTCCCGGCAATGGCACATACTCAAGATGCGCCGCCCGCTCAAATCCCGAATAATCCGCCACCAGCACTTCCCCGCCCCAGATCGCTCCGTCCGTCCCGTACCCCGTCCCGTCCAGCGCAATCCCGATCACTTTCCCGTCCAGATGATTTTCCGCCATGCACGACGCCACATGGGCGTGGTGATGCTGCACTCCTACCAACTCCACGCCCGTCCGCTCTTGTGCCCATTTCGTCGAAAAATAATCGGGATGCAAATCGTGCGCAATCACCTTCGGTTCCGTCTCCAGAATCCGCTGCAAGTGCTGCACTGCTTCCTCAAAAAACTTAAAGCTCTCCAGATTCTCCAAATCCCCAACGTGCTGGCTCAAAAACGCCTCGCTCCCCCGAATTACGCAAACCGTATTCTTCAATTCCCCGCCCACCGCCAACACTGCTTGCGATTCCTTCTCCAGCTGCACCGGCACCGGTACGAATCCCCGTGACCTCCGCAGTTTCTGCGGCTGCCCCGCCCCCGCGCGCACCACCGAATCGTCGCATCGGCGCACAATCTCCCGGTCGTGCACCAGAAACGCGTCCGCAATCCGGTTCAATCTCCGGATCGCCTCCTCATTTTCAATCGCAATCGGCTCTTCGCTCAGGTTCCCGCTCGTCATCACCAACGACTCAAACTTCCCGCTCTGAAACAACAGATGGTGCAGCGGCGTGTACGGCAAAAACAACCCCAAGTACCGGTTTCCCGGCGCAATCCCTGGCACATGAGCAACTTCCGCGCGCCGCGGCAGCAATACGATCGGACGCTCAAAAGACCCCATCATTTTTTTCGAAAGCTCATCCGCCACGCAAAGCCGCGCCGCATCCTCGACTCGTCGCACCATGATCGCGAACGGCTTCTCCACTCGCCGTTTGCGCTCCCGCAATTTCGCAACGGCCTTTTCATTCTGTGCGTCGCACGCCAGGTGGAATCCCCCTAGCCCCTTGATCGCCACCACCGCACCCTGCTGCAGCAACCGCGCCGCCTCGCGAATCGGCTCCGCCACATCCATGCGCGCGCCATCCGCTCCCAGCAGCGCCACCTGCGGCCCGCAATCCCAGCACGCATTCGGCTGCGCATGGAATCGCCGGCTCGCCGGATTGTCATACTCCGCCTGGCAAGCCGCGCACATTTTGAACTTCGCCATCGAAGTGCGCGCCCGGTCGTATGGAATGTCGTGGGTAATCGTGAATCGCGGCCCGCAATTCGTGCAGTTGATGAACGGATACCGGAATCGCCGGTCGCGCGGGTTCATCATCTCCCGCAGACAATCCTCGCAAATGCTCACGTCCGGCGATATCAGCGCCTTCGCCGCCGCCCGCATGCTGCTCGCTTTGATTCGAAATGCCGTCTCTTCCTGCAACTCCGCATCCCGCGGCGCAATCCCGGTAATCTTCGCCAGCGGCGGAATCTCCTTCGGCAGCCGCTCCAGAAACCTCTCCACCGCCTCCGCGTCTCCCTGCACCTCAATGCTCACGCCCGCCGACGTGTTCGCAATCAACCCTGTCAGCCCGCACTCATTCGCCAACCGGTAAACATACGGGCGAAATCCCACGCCCTGCACTATCCCGGTAAGGTCAATCGCCTTTCGAGCCACACGTGTCCGCACAGTTTCCTTCATAATGTGAGCCTACAGTGTACGGAATCTGTCCCAAAATTGTTATTCTGTCGGTCAACCGCATGTTGGCTGGTAGGATACGCGGCCGAGGGCTCCGCACATCCTTGCGATTGCTGTAAGCTGAAAGCTGTCGGCTTTTGTCTTTCGTACTAAAAACTAACAACTTAAAACCACTTCCCCCATGTTCTCTGACCGCACCAATTGGCCCCTCACCCGCAACCCTTTCACCGTCGCCCTCGACGAACTCCGCGCCGCTGGTACTCCGCTGCTAGATCTCACCGCCTCCAATCCCACCAAATGTGGCTTCCATTACGATTCCGCCGCCATCCTCTCCGCCTTCCAAAATCCCGCTGCCCTCACCTACGATCCCCAACCCAAAGGCACCCTCATCGCTCGCCAGGAAGTCGCCCGCTACTATCTCGACGACCACCAAACCACCCTCGATCCCGACTCCCTCTTCCTCACCACCAGCACCAGCGAAGCCTACTCTTACGCCTTCCGTCTCCTCTGCAACCCCGGCGACGGACTACTCCTCCCCAAACCAAGCTACCCCCTCTTCGAGTTTCTCGCCGACCTGCAAGATGTCCATCTGAAACCCTACTCCCTGGCCTACGCCCACGGCTGGTTCATCGATTTCCAATCCCTCGAAAACTCCATCACACCTCGCACCCGCGCCATTCTCCTCGTCCATCCCAATAATCCCACCGGCTCTTACGTCCAACCCGAAGAACTCACCCGCCTCAACGCCATTTGCAAAAAACACAACATCGCCTTGATCGTCGACGAAGTCTTCCTGGATTTCCCCTTCCACTCCGCTCCGCGAAAATCCTTCACCGCCAACTCCGAAGTCCTCACCTTCACCCTCAGCGGCCTCTCCAAAATTTCCGCTCTCCCCCAAATGAAAATCGCCTGGCTAGCCGTCACCGGCCCCGCCTCCCAGGTCCGCCCCGCCCTCGACCGCCTCGAAATCGTCGCCGACACCTATCTCTCCCTCAGCGCCCCCGCCCAAGCCGCTCTCCCCGCCCTCCTAGCCCAGCGCAACCCACTGCGCCCGCAACTACTCAACCGCATCCACGAAAACCTCTCCCACCTCCAATCACAACTCCGCTCTCATCCCGCCGTCGAACTCCTCCACGCCGAAGCCGGTTGGTACGCCACTCTCCGCTACTCCGCCAACACCTCCACCCACGCCTCCGTTCCCTCCTCTGACGAAGCCCTCGCCATCCACATCCTCCGCCACCACCATGTCCTCCTCCACCCCGGCCATTTCTACGACTTCCCCAACAACAACCACCTGGTTCTAAGCCTGATCACCCCCACCGAGATTTTCCGCGAAGCTATCCAGATACTCCTCTCCTGCCTGTAACTCGCCCCTTCAGGGGTGAGGTCTTCCCATCCGCAATCCACCCGGCACAATCGGAGCGCAGCGCCCCCAATCCGAAATCCCCCTCAACCTCACCGCCACCTCGCCTCCCTCTATGGAACCTCTAGCCAAAAACAAAAAAAAGGCGCCCAATGGCGCCTGATCAAAATCAATCTCCATACTTGCTGTTCTGGTTTTCTCTGGAACTGACGACTGTTGACTGTCAGCTGTCGACTTCTTTTGGTAGCGATACCGGGATTCGAACCCGGGTTTCCGCCGTGAGAGGGCGGCGTCCTGGACCCCTAGACGATATCGCCATTGCCGTTCGCAGCCATTTTCGCTGCGTTCACCACAGCTTTAAATGTTCTCACGCCAACACTCCTCGTGCAAGCAGCGTCCTATTTCTTACCCACATTGGCCGGAGCATCGTTTCTCATCGCAGCCTTCTCCATGCACTCTTTCAGTAGCTGATCCAATTCCTCCGTCCGGATCGGTTTCGTCAGATACCCGTCCATCCCCGCCGCCAGGCATTTCTCTTCATCGCCCTTCATCGCGTGCGCCGTCAACGCAACCACCTGCTGCCGCCTTCCGCTCAATCTCTCTTTCGCTCGAATCCGCGACGTCGCCTCCATCCCGTCCATCTCCGGCATCTGCACATCCATCAGCACCAGGTCGTAGCTCGTTTTCTCCAAAGCCTCCAGCGCCTCTCGCCCATTCGCCGCAACCTCCACCACGTGACCCCGCTTTTCCAGCATCCGCGTCGCCAGCCGCTGATTCACCTGGTTGTCTTCTGCCAGCAGGATTCGCAACCCGCATCTGAACGCTCGCTCTTCCCGCACCGGGGGCCGCACACTTGCGGCAATCTCCTTTTTCCCCTTCGTCCCTCCCAACACGCCCGCTACCGCCTCTCGCAGTTCCAATCTCCGAATCGGTTTCACCAGAGACGCCCCAACTCCCAATTCCTTGCATCGCTGGCCGTCCCGCCGCTGCCCCGCTGAACTCAGCAACAAAATCTTCGTGTCCTCCAGTCCTGGTGTCGCTCGAATTTGCGAAATCAACGCAAATCCGTCCATACCAGGCATATTCCTGTCCGTTACCACCAGCGCGTACTCCCCGCCAGTCAACTCCGCCAGCGCCGCCTCTCCGCTCTCCACGCACTTTACGTTCAGTTCCCAACCCCGAAACACATCTTGCAGAATCCGCCGGCTTGTCTCGTTATCATCCACCACCAGAACCCTGGCGCCGCGCGGTATCTCCGTCGAGCCGCTCGTCTCCTCGCCTGCCGCGCCGCTCGAACGCTTCAGCCGGGCCGTAAAATGAAATCTCGTTCCGCGCCCCACCTCGCTTTCCACCCAAATTCTTCCCCCCATCATCCCCGCCAGCCGCGACGATATCGTCAGCCCCAGCCCCGTACCCCCATATTTCCGCGTGGTCGAACTGTCCGCCTGAGAAAACGGATCAAAGATCAATTTCAGTTTTTCCTCCGGGATTCCCACTCCCGTATCCGCAACGGTAAAGCACAGCACGCCGTCCTCGTCCTCCCCGCCTTCCGTCCGCACTGTTACCGTCACTTCTCCCTTCTCCGTAAACTTGATCGCGTTCCCCACCAGGTTCGTCAATATCTGCCGCAGCCGCCCCGCGTCTCCTTCCACAATCTCCGGCACTTCAGGTCCAATCTCGCAGAGCAATTCCAATCCCTTCTCCTCGCTTCGCAACGCGAATGTCTTCAGCGTAGCTTCCACCCATTCGCATAAATTGAAATCCACAGTTTCCAGGTCGATCTTCCCCGCTTCGATCTTCGAAAAATCCAGGATGTCGTTGATCACCGATAGCAGCGAGTCTGACGACATCTTCACCGTCTGCAGATACTCCCGCTGCTCCGCATTCAACTCCGTGTCCAGCGCTAGCTCCGTCATCCCGATCACCCCATTCAACGGAGTCCGTATCTCATGGCTCATATTTGCCAGAAATTCGCTCTTCGCCTGGCTCGCCGCTTCCGCCGCTTCCTTCGCCCGCCGCAACTCCTCCTGCGCCCGGATCCGCCCCACGAACTGCCCGATACTCACCGCCACCATCGCCACGGATTTCAGTGCGTCCTCTCCTAACGGCTCGGCCGTAAATGTCCCCAACACTCCCACGACTTCGCCGTCCATCAGCAGCGGTTGCCCCGCGAATGCGGACAATTCTCTTGAAAGTGCCCGCGGTAACCTTCCGACGTTAGCCAACTCCGAAGTGGAATTCACACCATACGCTTTCCCTTCTTCCGCAATTCGCACAATTGCCGCTGTTCCCGCCTCTCGAAATTCCCTTCCGTCGGAATTTCCGGCGCTCGCCTGCAACTCCATCACATTGCTCCGCTCGTTCAGGCACCACACACCGGCAAAGGACACATCGAGGTGCCGTTCGAAGCTCGCCACACTCAAACTCAACCCTTCCCGCAGGCTGAGTCCCCCCGTCAACGCTGCCCCGATTTCCCCGGCGAATGCTTCCAGCAATGCGCGCCTCGCCAGTTCTCGATCGGCGCGCCGCCATTCGCTCACCACCGCTCCCAGGCACAATCCTGTCAGCCCCAGCGCCAGCATAGCCAGTTGTAACCGTGGCATGGCCCCACTGTGCGTTTGCGTTGCCCACGCCGCGAACATCATGCCCAGATTTATCCCAAAAGTTGTCAGCGCCGCCCCCGGCAGACCGTAACGCACCGCCGTCCATATCACTGGAATAAACAGCAAGTACAGCGGCTGATAGGGTATCGCAGGAGCAAATCCGAAAAGCAGCCAGATCGCCACGAC
>DATHOY010000171.1:0-7779 GCA_035484435.1 Vulcanimicrobiaceae bacterium
TTGAACGAAGCCTTCGCCTCGCAAGCACTCGCCGTATTGCGCGAATTGCAGGTGCCCGACGACGCTCCGCACGTAAATCCAAACGGCGGCGCCATAGCTATCGGCCATCCGCTGGGCGCCAGCGGCGCGCGTCTCGTCACCACTGCTCTCTACCAGTTGCAACGCACAAAGGGACGCTACGCTCTCTGCACCATGTGCATCGGCGTGGGCCAAGGGATTTCAGTTATCATCGAACGCGTTTAGCGAAGGAGAGCTGCCGCATGAAGCCCCTGCTGGGTTATCGCAAGCCGGCTCCTGGTTCGCAACCCAATCATCTGTATCCACCGTACGTCTCGTCGATCAAGCGCGCGCCGAAACAGCCTCTGATTTCCATTCCGATCACCCTATCCGAAATCACCGGACCATCTTTTCCAAAAGAAATCGCCTCACCCACAGCGTTCGATTTGACCCGCCAGCACAAAGGCCAACCACTCGGCGAACTCATCACCGTCAGCGGCCGAGTTCTCGATGAAGACGGCCGGCCGATCCGCAACACCCTCGTCGAAATCTGGCAAGCCAACGCAGCTGGCCGGTATCTTCACAAAAACGACCAGCACGACGCGCCGCTCGACCCGAACTTCTCCGGTGAAGGACGCACCTTCACCGACGAAGAAGGCCGCTACCGCTTTATCACCGTTCGTCCCGGCGCCTATCCGTGGAAAAATCATCACAACGCCTGGCGCCCGCAGCATATTCACTTCTCGCTATTCGGCCCGGCATTCGCCACAAGGCTTGTCACGCAAATGTATTTTCCCGGCGACCCGTTGCTCGAATTCGATCCCATCTTTCACAGCATCCCCGAGGAAGCGGCGCGCCGGCGGCTGATTTCTTCATTCGACTGGCTCAGCACGGAACCGGATCTCTCGCTGGGTTTCCGGTTTGATATCGTTCTGCGCGGGCGCGAGGCGACGCCCATGGAGCGCTGAAATGCCCGGCCACTCCACACCTTCGCAGACGGTTGGCCCGTTCTTCAGCATCGGACTGATGCACTTGAACCGAGTGGATCTGTCTGAAGGAAGCACGGGGGAGCGGATCACAATTCAAGGCAGCGTACTCGATGGCGACGGTCAACCGGTTCCGGACGCAATCCTGGAAATCTGGCAAACCGACGCGGGCGGCCGCTATCGTCATCCCGAGCATTCGACCACGCCAGACGATGCGGCTCCCTTTTTTGGCTTCGGGCGGATTCCCACCGATGACCACGGCCGGTTTTCATTCATCACCGTCAAGCCGGGCCCTGTCCACGCCCCGAATGGCAAGCCGCAAGCCCCGCACCTGCAAATTTCCGTTTTCATGCGCGGGCTCCTCAAGCAACTTGTCACTCGTCTCTACTTTCCCGAAGAGCCCCTGAACGCTTCCGATCCAGTCTTACGAGTTGTGCCGGAATCGCGCCGCGAAACTTTGATTGCGCGCCAGGCCAGCCCGAACCAAAACACATTGGAATGGAATGTGTGCTTGCAAGGCGGGAACGAAACGGTATTCTTTGACTGCTGAATCCCGGAGACGATCGCGACGATGAAACTCTTCGACAAGCTGTTTCGTTACGAGGCCATCGATCGGATTTTTTCCGACCAAGCTTACATTCAAAGCATCCTGGAGTTTGAGGCCGCCCTCGCCCGAGCCGAAGCCAAAGTGGGAGTAATCCCTGCCGCGGACGCCTCGATCATCGCCGCGGCCTGCCACGCGGAGAGCTTCAACCTCGAAGAACTTGCAACGCAAGCCGCACTCTCCGGCAACGCGGCCATTCCGCTCGTCAAGCAACTCACCGAATTGGTTGCAAAGCAAAATAAAGACGCGGCGCGATTTGTGCATTGGGGCGCCACCAGCCAGGACGCGATGGATACAGCCGTGGTCCTGCAACTCCGCCGTGCTCTGGAAGTGATGGATCAAGATCTCGCCCGCTTGACCGCGACGCTGGCAAGCCTCGCCGACAAATATCGCGCCACACCGACCGCTGCGCGCACCTGGATGCAACAAGCGCTGCCCACCACTTTCGGTTTTATCGTGGCAGGATGGTTGGACGCGATTCTCCGCCACCGCGCACGCCTTTCCGATTTGCGCGCGCGCAATACAACTTTGCAATTCGGCGGCGCTGTCGGCACCCTGGCTGCGCTTTCCGGCCGAGGCCCGGCCGTTGCGCAAGCGCTGGCGGAGGAACTTCGCTTGCCTCTGCCGCCAATTCCCTGGCACACGCACCGCGATCGCATCGTCGAGATTGCCGCGGCGCTCGGACTCTGCACCGGCACGCTCGGCAAAATCGCGTGCGACATTTCGCTGCATGCGCAAACGGAGATCGGCGAACTAGCTGAGCCCTCGGGCGAAGGCCGCGGCGGTTCTTCCACCATGCCACAGAAGCGTAATCCCGTCACCTGCGCAACGGTTCTTGCCGCTGCTCAGCGCGTGCCCGGCCTTGTTTCAACCCTGCTCTCTTCGATGATCCAAGAGCAAGAACGCGGCCTCGGCGGCTGGCAAGCCGAGTGGGAAACGCTGCCAGAAATCGTCAGCCTCTCCGGAGGCGCGCTGCACCATCTCACCGAAATGCTCCCGGGACTCCACGTGGACGCGAAGCGTATGCTGAACAATCTAGACGCTACGCGCGGCCTGATTTTCGCCGAAGCCGTCACCATGGCCCTGGGCAGCCACATCGGCAAAATGTCCGCACACATGTTGGTCGAACTCGCCTGCAAAAAGACGCGCCTTGAAAATCGCGACCTGAAAGATGTTTTGCGCGCAGAGCCCGGGATAAATGTCCATCTGAAGCCGGCCGAGCTCGACGGACTCTTCGAGGCGAGAAATTACCTGGGCAGCGCGGAAGAATTCGTAAGCCGGGTGCTGGCGGAAGTCGGCAGCACAACAACTGTCCACTGAGCAGAAGGAACATTGTCATGGCATATCTCAAATTGAACGACGCACAACTCTTCTACCAATGGGACGGCCCGGAAAACGCGCCTGTGCTCCTTTTCTCGAATTCGCTCGGCTCCACCCATCGCATGTGGGATCCGCAACTCGAAGCCTTCACACCCCAGTTCCGCGTCCTTCGTTACGACGGCCGCGGTCACGGGCAATCAGCCGCAACGCCGGGCCCATACACCATCGAACAACTCGCCAGCGATGTGGTGCAACTGCTTGACGCTTTGAAACTCGACCGCGTTTATTATTGCGGGCTTTCCATGGGCGGCATGATCGGAATGCATCTCGGCACCGCTCACGCTGCACGGCTCCACAAAATGGTTCTTTGCAATACAGCCGCGAAAATCGGCACGCCCGACGTCTGGAACGCCCGCATCACCGCCGTACAGGCAGGTGGAATGAAAGCCGTTGCTGGAGGCGTGATCGACCGCTGGCTGACGGCCGCGTATCGCGCCGCGCATCCGAGAGAAACAGGACAGGTGCTCTCCATGCTCGAAGGCTGCGACCCCGCGGGGTATGCGGCAACCTGTGCCGCCGTTCGAGACGCGGACTTCCGACAGAAACTCGCCGGCGTTCGAGTCCCCACCCAGGTCATCGCAGGAACGCACGATCCCGCCACTCCTCCCGCGGACGGGCGCGCACTGAGCGAACTGATCCGCGGCGCAAAATACATGGAACTCTCCGCCGCCCACCTTTCTAACATCGAAGCAAACGAAGACTTCAACCGCGAAGTGTTGATTTTTCTGAAGTCCCAGGGAGCACACGGATGAACGAACGCGAGCGGCACAGCAAGGGAATGAAAGTCCGCAAACAGGTGCTGGGCAAGGCCCACGTGGAGCGGGCGGAGGCCCGGAAAAATAAGTTCAATGCGCCATTCCAGGATTTGATCACCCGCTATGCCTGGGGAGAAATCTGGACGCGCCCGGGTCTGCCAAAACAAACGCGCAGCATGCTGACGATCGCGATGATGGTGGCGCTGAACCGCACCGATGAACTGAGACTGCATCTTCGTGCATCGGTCAATACCGGCCTCTCCCGGGAAGAAATTCAGGAGGTCCTGCTCCAAACGGCCATCTACTGCGGCGTGCCCGCGGCGAATCACGCGTTTCAGATCGCCGAGGAAGTCTTTGCGGAATCGCGGGCGTAACGTGCCTCAGGCCGTCACGGGGGCTTCGGCGAGAATGTCGCTGACCCACCGCACCGAGTGCAGGTAAAGATCCGGCAGGAAATTTTCGTGCAGCCCGCAACGCTGGCAGGATTCTTCCAGCTGTTCCCACGTGCCGGATTCATAATCCAGGACCACTTCGAAGATCGGACGGTAACGGCTTTCGCGGCCCAGCAGAGCCTTCTTGATTTCTACATCCACCGTAAGGTCCTGCAGAACGACCGCCATCGGCACGTTCAGCAACGCATCCATCACCGAAAGCAAGCCGAGAAGGAAGAGTTCGTTCGCTTCGCGGACCATGCCGACTTTCAGGCCGATCTGTTCGCAAAACATGGCGCGCAACAGCGGCAAGCGCAGCAGGCTGTCCGCAACTTCATCGCCGAGAGCGGCCACGCTGACCAGCGAAACCCACTTGCGCATGGCCCGTTCGCCGAGCAGGCTGAGCGCGTGGGGAATGGAATGGATTTCCGTGTGGAATGAAAACGCAGCGGAGTTCAGATAACGCAGCAAACGATAGCTGAGCGAGACGTCCCGCTTAAAGATGGTCGACATTTTCTGCAGGTTGAACGTCTCCTCGTTCGCCGCCTGCAGCAGCTTCAGGTAGATCGTCTTGTTCGCCGGCACGCTGCGGCGCCCGACAATCTGCGGCCGGCAGAAAAAGTAGCCTTGAAAAAAATCGTAACCGATATCCCGGCAACTTTGAAATTGCTGGTCGGTCTCCACTTTTTCTGCGACGGTGGGAATACAGCGTTTGTGGCACTCGTCGACGACGCGTTTCTGGGCTTCCATGCTCATTAAAAGCACGTCGATTTTCACGAAGTCCGCGACGTCCAGCAGCGGCCGCGTTTCCGGCAGATCGCAATAATCGTCCAGCGCCAGACGGTAGCCAAGATCTTTCATCCGTCGGCAGGCCTTCAACACGTCCGCATCCGGCGCCACGGTTTCCAGAATTTCACCGACCACCAACTCGCGTGGCATCAGCGTCAGGTAATCCTGCACCAGAAATTCCCGCGTACAGTTAACGAAAGCGGGCAGTCCGTCCGTCATCGTGTGGATGCCCATCAGAAACAGCTCGTCCATCGCATTTTCGGATACAGCAGAACCCGGCTTTGGCCGGCAATAATTTTCGGGGCCGTAGCGCGAGAGGATTTCGTAAGCGTAGAGGTGCCGCTCGTGAGTCAGGATTGGCTGACGTGCCAGGAAGCGGTTGAAACTTTCGGAAGTGCCCATAGTCGGTGCGGATGCCCCTGCAATTTCCCCTATTTCAAATGCACGGCGGGGGCCATTGCAAATCACATGACTCACTTCGAGCCGGCAATTCCCATTGGATGGCCTCATCCAAAACATTCGCAAAGAGACAGTTCGTGTTGCGGCACGAAGGATGACCCCTGCAAGGGAGATTCCCGATCCGAGGGGACTGAATCAGAAAAGGAGGCCCTGTTTAGGATTGGAACATTCGCTCCGCAAAACCATGTGGATTTCACGCGTTTTTCTGGAACTTGGCGTGCACGAGTGATGCCGGGAATTCGTGTCGAAAGAAGAAGATTGCAAACCGGAGTTTCCCAATTCTTCTGAGCGTTGATTGCGACGGAGCAATGGCGTGAACCCAGTAACCTATGACATCCTGACTCAGCGCATCAAGGAAGTGGGCGACAGTCATTCGAGTTGACGCCGTCAACGCAATTCAATCGTTGAAAACGTTCGCCCTCACCGTCTAATGATCGTTTCCATCTCAGCCTTTTTTTTGTGTGTTTCTGGAACTTCGTACTCCGCAGTGTTATCTGCGTCACAGCCCAATATTCATTTTCTCAGATGGCTTCTTCGGTTTCGGCATCTGCCAGCGGCAGTTGGTCGGTGTCCCTGGCCACCCAGGCGTACATCGTTGGCAGCAGGTAGATGCTGATGAAGAGCGCCGCCAGTAGCCCACCAACAATCACGATGGCAAAAGGGCGTTGCGAATCGGAACCGATGCCACGGGAAAGCGCGGCGGGAAGAAGTCCCAACGTCGCAACCAGCATGGTCATCATAATCGGCCGCAAGCGCAGGATCGCCCCCTCGACAGCGGCATCTTCAATCGAATAGCCGCGCGCCCGCAGGTGATTGATGTACTCGATCATGATCACACCCACCTGAACGGACACGCCGAACAAGGCCAGAAAACCGACACCGCTCGAAACGCTGAAGTGCGTTCCGGTAAGCAGCAGCGCCAGGATTCCACCAATCGGTGCCATCGAGACGTTGGCGAGCGTAAGCGCGGCCCACTTTGCCGACTTAAACATGGTGAACAAAATCACGTAGATGATCAGGATGGTGATCGGCAGAACGATCAACAGGCGCCGCTGCGAGCGCTTCTGGCTCTCGTATTCCCCCGCCCAATCGATGTGATAGCCGGTTGGCAGCTTGACCTGTTGTTGCACTTTCTTCATCGCTTCTTCGACGGCGCTCCCCAGATCGCGTCCACGGATGCTGTATTTGATTGCGATGTAGCGGGAGTTTGCCTCTCGATAAATTTCCGAAGCGCCGTCCTCGACACGCGTGGAGGTAAGCTGCGCAAGGGAAACGCGCTCACCGCCGGGCGCAAGAATGCGGATGCTTTCAATCGCTTCCTGGGTGTCGCGGAATTGCGGCAAGTACCGAACCACAACGTCATAGCGTTTTTCGCCCTCTAACACCTGGGTGACGGCTTTCCCGCCGATTGCGGTTTCCACCGCGTCCTGGACATCGGACACGTTGATCCCATAGCGCGCCGCTTTCTGGCGGTCGATGCTCAAATCCAGGTTAGGCTGGCCAAGCACACGAAACAGCCCAAGATCCTCGACACCCGCGACCGTCCGCATCACATTCACCACTTCCTCGCCCTTGGCTTCCAGTTGCTTCAGGTCGTCTCCATACATCTTCACGGCAAGCTCGCCTTTCACACCGCTGACCGCTTCCTCCATGTTGTCCGAAATTGGCTGCGAAAAATTCCAGAGCACTCCTGGAATCTTCTCTAGCTCGCGGTCCATCGCCGAGATCAACTCTTCCTTGTTTTCGCCAAACACGCCGCGCCACTTGTCCTTCGGCTTCAAATCAACGAAATATTCCGTATTGAAAAATCCAGTCGCATCCGTCCCATCGTCCGGACGCCCCACTTGCGAAACAACCTGCTTCACTTCGGGGAACGATGCCAGGATGTCGCGCGCCTGATTCGCCAGCCGCGTCGATTCCGTCGGACCCGTGCTTGGCGCCAGCGTGCCGCGCACCCAGATCGCTCCTTCATCGAGGTGCGGCAGAAATTCCGACCCGATCACGCCGCTCATCATCAAAAACACCGCCACCACGAACGCTGCCGCGCCTGCACCAACCGTAATCAGCCGATGTTCAATCGCCCATTGCACCGCCGGCTTGTACCATTTCCGCAAAGCCTCCATCACCGGGTTGTGCCATTCCTTCACCCCGTGACTGAATTGCAGCAGCGCCAGCACCGGCGCAAGCAAAATCGCAAATAACAGCGCGCCCAGCAGCGCGAACGAAACCGTCCACGCCATCGGCTTGAACAATCGCCCTTCCACGCTCTGCAACGTAAAGATCGGCAAATACGCCGTGATAATGATCGCGCGCGCGTAAAACACCGGCCGCAGCACTTCCATCACCGCGTCGCGAATTTTCTCCAGCGGCGTCTTGTG
>DATHOY010000172.1:0-24720 GCA_035484435.1 Vulcanimicrobiaceae bacterium
CCGCCGATGAGCAGGCCGATGGCACTGAGAACGACAGTGGCGATGGCGACTTTGCCGACGATGTTGTGGAATTCCTTGATCTGCTCTTCAGCGGTGGCGACGGAAAAGTTGTCCTTGCCGTCATAGGGGACGTTGCGGCGGCGGCGAAGGACTTCGGTGATCTGGTCCACCATCTGGCTGAGCATGTTCGGCTGAGCCTGCACGCGGAGGTTCAGCTCGGTGGCCGAAGGAAATGTTTTGCGGAAAGTGCTGAAGGGGATCAGGACGCGGCGGTCTTCGTCGCCCATGCCGAACCCGCCCTTGGGCTTTTCCACCACACCGATTACCTGAAAACTGGAGCCGTCAATCGTAACGTCTTTGCCGATGGGGCTGCCTTCGGGAAAAAGCACCGGGGCGACATTTTCGCCGAGCATGACGACCTTTTCCTTGTGGAGATCGTCGCCTTCGCTGATGAAGCGGCCGGAGAGGGTTGCGGCGTTGGCGTAGACGAGTCCGAAATTGGGCTGCACGCCGCGGAAATCGATGGCGGTAACTTCGCCCGATTTGGTACGGACCGTGTGAGGAACGTCCCAGTCGCTGGTGACAAACGCGGTAATGTTTTTCACGGTGGGGCAGCTTTCCTGAAGGGCGCGCTCGTCGTCAAGGGTGAGGGGCTTGCGCTGGCGTTCTTCGAGGGGCGGTGGGCCACCATGGCGGCCCTGATCCCACTTGGTGACGAAGGCGGTGTCCGCGCCGAACTGCTTCACGTTTTCCTGGATTTGCGCGTCGAAGCCGGTGATGAGAGCGGCGACGAGCATGATGACGCTGACACCCAGGACCACGCCAAAGATCGTGAGGGCGCTACGCAGTTTGTGGGTGCGGAGCGCATCCATCGCTTGCCGGAGATTTTCGCCGTTGGCTTGAGGCATAAGCGCGCCTAGCTTTCCGCTCGAAGAGCTTCAATCGGATCGAGTTTCGCCGCCCGCATGGCCGGGAAAATGCCGAAAAAGAGTCCCACGGCCGTGGCGAGGATCAGGGAAAGAATGACAGCGGTGAGAGGAGTTTCCATGGGGAACGAGAAAACCGCTTTCACCAGATAGACGGCGAGATACGCGGTGATGATGCCGATGAGGCCACCACATGCAGCGAGGACCGCGGACTCCGTGAGAAATTGCAGAAGGATGTGCATTTTCCGCGCGCCGAGCGAACGGCGCAAACCGATCTCGCGGGTGCGTTCGGTGACGCTAGCGAGCATGATGTTCATGATGACGATGCCGCCGACGACGAGAAAAACGCTGACGAGCGCCATGGCCACGAAGGCGAGATTGCCGGTGAGGTCGTGCCAGAGAGCCATGATGGAATCGGAGCCGAGAATGGCGAAGTTGTCGGGAGCATTGTAGTCGAGATGACGCAAGGCGCGCAGGTACATACGGGCTTCGTCCTGGCTGGCACTCATCATTTCTGCATTGGGCGCTTGAATGAAGATAGCGATCCAATCAATCCCGCGTTGCCAGCTCTTATGAAAGGTATTCATGGGGATGATCATGAAATTGTCTTGCGATTGGCCGAAGGCGCTGCCAATGGCTTCGGCGACGCCAATGACCTCATAGGAATGGGTGCCGACGCGAATGGATTTGCCGAGGGGATCGACGTTGGGGAAAAATTTCAGCGCGAGGTCGGAACCGATGAAGGCGACGTCGGAATGGTGCTCGTCGTCGGCAGGAGTGATGAAGCGGCCTTCGGAGATGTTGAGGTTGCGGACATCGGCGAAATTCGCGGTGGTGCCCATGATGCTGGTGTTTTCCATGATGATGTCGCCAACGCGGGTTTGGTTGTTGAGGTCCCCTTCGGCGGCAACCGCACGGGCAAGTCTCATGCTGTCGCGAAGGCGCCGGTATTCGTCGAGGGTGACCATGGGGCGCTTTTGGGCTTTGATGAATTCGTCGCGGCTGGTGATGATGCCAAAGCGGTCGACGATGAAGACGTTGGCGCCGAGGTTAGCAACGCGCTCGGCGACATAGAGGTTGAGGCCGGCGATGACGCTCATGACGAAAACGAGGGTAGTGACGGCAAGGATAACACCGAGGAGAGTGAGGAAACTACGTAGCTTGTGGGCGCGCAGGGCATCCAAAGAGAGCTTGAAGGTCTCGTAAAAGGTGATCCAGCCTTTCTTAAGACGCTGCAGGCGCGAGGCGGACACCGCCGCATGGCCGGCAAGCGGCGGGACGCTGGTCAAGCTATCCATGGGGGAAATGCCCAAACTGTGCTCCTGTGTCATTAAAGACGAACCACCCAGCCAAATCGTTCCTTAGTTAGACGTTTTAGATGTGTATAAGCTTTCATTCGGGGCGGCTATAATCAGAAAGAAGCACCATTGTACCTGGATGGCGGAAGGGACGCAGTGGAAACTGTCGCACTGATGCTGGGGAGAAGGTGTGGGACTGCGCCCCTGGATATGTCTCTAATGTTAACAATTAAAAGACGTTATACCATAATTCTGCGTGCCACCGGGGTACTGGCGCTGTTGTTGTCGGGTTCGGCCTCTTTTGGCCAATCGGCCCCATCGGAGCAGCCCGCGGCGGGGGATTCCGGGGAGAACGGCGAACTGTTCAGGCGGGTGATCGCGAATCAGAAGCAGGTAGACGCGAACATGAACACTTATGAACGGGTGGAACGGGTAGAGATTCGAAAGACCGGGAGCGATCCGAACCCGAGCGAAGTGAGGGTATGGCGGGTTTTTCCGGCAGGCACGGGAACCAGCAAGATTCCCCTGACGACGGAGGCGAAACCCGCGAGTGCGGAGAGTTACCGGGCGGCGCTCGAGAAACTGCAGACGACGCTGGCCTGGGCGGCGGAAACGGGGCCGGCGCAACGAGAGGCATACGCGAGAGTCGAGAAGCGAAAGAAGGAACGTAACGAGCTGATCGATACGACCCGGAAAGCATTTGTGTTTGCGAAGATTGGCGAGGAGACGCGCGCAGGCCGGGTGCTGGTGAAATATGAAATGACGCGCAACCCCGCTTTCAAGCCGGCGACGCGGAACGAAATGTTATTCACGAGGATTGCGGGTGCTCTGTGGATCGATAAGGAAACTTCGGAACTGGCGAAGATCGAAGGCCACGTTACGGAGGATATTAATCTGGCGCTGTTTCTGGCGAAGGTCTACCGGGGCAGTTATTTCATGCAGGAGTGGTATGAGATGGCTCCCGGCGTGTGGCTGCCAAGCTACCAGCAGTACGATTTTGACGGGCGGAAATTCGTGGTGCCGTTTTCGATTCACGAGCGGACGTTTTATACGAACTACAAGCGGGTGGGGCCGCCGAAAGAGGCGGTGGAAGTGGTGCGTGGCGAACTGAGCAAACTGGGGGAAAATCGGGCGGACCCGTGAGGGGCCGCTTGTTAAAATGGGGTGATAGGTTCAGGTCCAGTTAGCGGATCGGAGGTCCAATGATCCGTCGTACCTCACTCCTTCTACTGCTCTGCGGTTTTCTGCCCCTGGTATGCGTCGCCCAGGACAATCCAGCAACCTCGCCATCCGTACCCAGCCAGCAATCTACCCAGGCCGCGACGGAGCCAACTCCGACTTCAGCCGCCAAGAACGAGAAGCCCAAAAAAGTGTGGACGAACGACGACGTGAAAGGCGCGGGCAGCGTCTCGGTTGTCGGCGACAAAGGAAACCAGAAGTACACGATGACGAAACCGGCGGATCCGGCGACGATTGCGAAATACAGGAATAGCCTGCGCAAAATTCAGGTTCAGTTGGATGACGTGAACAAGCAACTGAAGCTTTATGGGGATTTCACGGAAGGCAAGCCCGTGTCCGAAGATGCCCGGGATATGAGTCATGGAGTGAGCCGGACCCCTGTGGACCAGCAGACGGCAAAATTGAGGGAGAAGAAAAAGCAGCTGGAAGATCAGATGGATGAACTGTACGAAGAAGCCAGGAAAAAAGGGATTGAGTCCGGGCAACTGAAATGAGCCGGAGGATGGCGCGATGAAGCTGTGGATCCTCGGGCTGGTGTGGATCTGCCAAATGGCGGGTTTACAGACGATGGCGCAGACGCCGGATACCACCAGTTCAGCTCCGAGCAGCCAGTCGCCGGCGAGCGCAAAGACCCCTTCAACGGCGGGAGAGAAAAAGCCAGCAGATGGAACGAAATCCAAAAAGGTTTGGACGAATGAAGAGGTGGGAAGCCTGCAAGGAACGGTTTCCGTGGTGGGGACGAATCGTCCGGCGGAGCGGGAGCCGGGATCTTCAGAGAGTGCGGGCGATCCCCGGAGGGGAAAAATCCTGCGATACCGCGCTGCCATCGCGGAACTGCGGAAAAAAATCGACGCGGCGGACCGGCGGATTGCGCAGTACAAGAATTTCAAAGCGGATGACAGCAGCCCGAACGGGGGGATTAATCCGAACAAGGGCTACAGCATGGTGCCGCTGGACGAACAGGTGAAACAACTGGAAGAGAAGAAAAAACAGTTGCTGGCGAATATTGAGGATTTGGAGAACCAGGCGAAGAAAGAAGGGATTGAGCCGGGGGAACTGCGGTAGGAGAGGAATTGTTGAGAAAACCGGTTTCGTGTTGAAAAGAGGCTTCGGATGGAAATTCTGGGAGGCATATAAGGTTGAGATCCTTCGGCTATCCTTGTCGGATAGCCTCAGGATGACAATTTTCGGGTAGATTTTAGGGAGTTGGAGAAAGAAAAAAGGACAGGGGCGGGGACGCCACTGTCCTTTTTTTGTGCAGAGTCAACTACTTCGAGTCGTTATCGTGGTCTTTGTCGGCGCTGGCGGACTTAGCCAAAGCCGCGGAGCTGATCGAGACTCGATCTTGCGGCAGAGCCGAAGCAGCAGCTTGCTGAGCGGCCTTGGGGGCAGCGGCAGCCGGCGTATCGTTCTGGAGCTGGACAGGACTACCTTGAACGGCCTGAATGGACATTCGTCACCTCCAGACCGTTATCGGCTAAGAGCGAAAGAACTTTAGGAAAACCGGAAAACAAGCCGAGAGGCAAGAGATTTCTAATCCTGGATTCTTCTCCGCCTAAACTGTGGAATTCACAAGCTCTTGCCCAACTTAAGGAATAGTGTGAGATAGCGCTTCAGATTTTGGGTGATGAGGAAATTTTCTTTTACATGCTGGTGACCGCGTTCGCCGAGACGGGCGGCGATATCGGGGTGAGAGAGCAGGAAGCGAATCTGGTAGGCGGTGCCTTCGACGGAGTGGGCGAGAAGGCCGGTGTGTTTGTGGATGATCTGCGTGGGAATGCCGCCGACGGCGGAGGCGACGACGGGTTTCTTTTTCCAGAGAGCTTCGGAGACGGTGAGGCCGAAACCCTCGCGGAGGCTTTTCTGGATGACGATGGTGGAAGCGCGCTGCAAAGCGTTGACTTCGAGCGGCGCCCAAGCGGGGAGTTCGAGCAGCTTGATGTCGGGGTCGCCTTCGGCGGCGTGTTGCGCTTCTTTCAAAACGGTTGCGCCTTCGGGGTCGTCGGATGCCCCACCGCCGGCGAGCACCAACTGGCAATCGAAATAACGGCGCACGATACGATACGCGCGAATGACGCCGACGGGATCCTTGAGGCGGTCGAAGCGGGAGATTTGCGTGAGGATAGGGCGGAGATGGTCGATGCCATAACGGGCCAGGACGTCGAGAATGAATTCCGGCGGGAGGTCGCGATTTTTTTCGGAGAGCGGGTCGATCGCCGGATGGAAAAGATATTGCGGAATGGGGAGTTGCTTGGCGAACTCGGGTGAAGAAAAAATGGCCGCGTCGTAATGAGGGACATAATTTTCGAGGAAGCCCCAAACGGCGGGATGCGGATGAGACAGATCAATGTGGCAGCGCCAGACCCAGTGATTGGCGTTTTTTTCGCGATAGGAGATCAGGCCCGCCGGCTGAGGGTCGTGGATGACCATGAATTCGGCGTCGAGCGGAAGTCGCCGGGCGTTTTTTTCGTTGTAGGCGCGAAAGATTTCGAAGTGGCGCGGCTCCGGATGATAGGGAGCGCCGTGCAGGGCGTTGTGGAAGGCCTTGGTGACTTCGAAGAAATCTTCTCCGCCGGTCATGACTTCCCAGCGAATGTTGATGCCGAGCTCTTCCGCCAGCGGAACAAGGCGATTCAGGATTTCGGCAACGCCTCCACCGACGGCGGTGGAGTTGATCATCACCACCGAGCGCCCCACGAGAGGCTTAGCGAGAGTGCGGAGTTCAGTTACTTCACCCTCGCCGATAACGGACGAATAGTCATCCAGTGGAACCTTAGCTGGGATTTGCATCGTGCTCATGCTTTCTCCTTTCACGGTCCACCAGGCGAAGCAACTTGGCGCGCGCGCTGTCGAGCGTGTTGGTGTAGATATCGATGTGGTTGATGGTATCGGCGAGGGAGTCCAGTCCCAGGCTGCCCGCCAGCCAATGAGAGAAATCGTTGGTGCGGAATTGCAGGCGAAGGCGCGAAGTGACGAAGTGAAAATGGAAGCTGGCGTGGCTGATGGTGGCGACGCCGTGGCGGAATTCGTCGAGATTCGACGCGGTAAGGGAAAACGGCATGGTGACTTCGAGGCTTTCGCAGAAATAGAAGCGATCGAGGGCTTCCTGTCGGCTGAACTGGGGGAAGGCGTTGATGAAATCGCGGAGGACGCGGCAGAGATCCGCGCGGAGAGCGGCGATGGAAGTGTAATCGCGGATGTCCAGGGCGGCGAACTGTTCGGCGAGGGCGTCGCGATTGGCTTCGGCCAAGGCCCACTGGGCGAAGTCGTTGGAAAAACCTTCGGTGAGGAAGTGGTGGGAGCTGAGAGTCTGATAGGTGTGGTGGAAAATCGAAGCGTCGCTGCACTGCTCCAGGCCGGCGAGGAGCTCCTCCAGATTTCCGGCGGATTGATTGCCGATGCGGGTGAGATACGCGACAGTGAAAAATTCGAACGGGGTTTCAGCGACGTTCACGGCAATCCCTCCTGGAATCGAATGGGGTCATGATAATTTCGGCCGGATCACAAAGACGGTGACGGTGGTTTGAAAGAATCATCCGGCGTGCGCGGCCTCCTGGCGCTCGGGAGTCTGGACGCGGATTTCGCTGAGGTCGGAGATGAGGTTGGCGGCCCAGCGGTAGACGTTGTTTTCGAGAACGATCTTGCGCATGCGGGACATCATCTCACCCTGCTGTTCTTCGCTCATTTCCAGAGCCTGGCGGATGGAGCGAGCGAGCTGATCCACGTCATAGGGATTTACGAGGATCGCATCGCGAAGCTCCTGCGCAGCGCCGGTAAAGCTGCTTAAGATGAGCGCGCCACGATTGTCTTCCCGGGAAGCGATGAATTCCTTAGCCACGAGGTTCATGCCGTCGTGGAGCGAGGTGACCAGGCAGACCGAGGCTGCGCGGTAGAAACGGGCAATCTCCTCGTGCGAATGGTGGCGTTGCAGAAAGACGATCGGTTTCCAACGACCGGACTGGAAGCGCGCGTTGATGCGCTCCGCTTCGACGCCCACTTCCTCCAGAAATTGCCGGTAACGGGGGATGTCGGTGCGGCTGGGAGCGCCGATCTGGATGAAGCTGAAACGCTGAAGGTACGCCGGGAAATTCTCGAAAAATCGTTCGATGCCGCGGAAGCGCTCAAGAATGCCTTTAGTGTAATCCACGCGGTCGACGCCAACGCCGAGCAGAGTGGCTTCGATGCCGAGTTCTTCGCAGAGGGCGGCTCGCTCTTCGCCCGAAGAACGAACGGGATGGGGAGTTTCGCCGTTCAGCGCCGCGGCAACGCTAATGGGATAAGGACGAACGCGAGTGACTCGGCCCTGGCGATAGACTTCGAAGCGATCCCAATCGGTGAGGGCTTCGAGGGCGCGGTCGACGGTGGCGAGGAAGTTGCTGCAGTGGGTGCGAATGTGGAAACCGATCAGATCGGCGCCGAGAAGACCGTCGAGGAGTTCGGTTTGCCAGGGACAGATGCCGAAGACTTCGGGATTCGGCCAGGGGATATGCCAGAAGATGGCAACGCGGGCGTCGGGGCGGGCTTCCTTAATCATGCGAGGAAGCAGGGCAAAGTGATAGTCCTGCGCGAGAACGACGGGCGAAGCGACGTCGCGCATTTCCTGAACGACAGCGTCGGCGAAACGCTGATTGATGCGCTGGTATTCGCTCCAGTCTTCCGGGCGAAAGATGGGCCGCGTGTGAGCGATGTGGCAAAGCGGCCAGAGGCCTTCGTTGGAGAAGCCTTCGTAGTAGCCGCGATCTTCCTCGGGCGTGAGCCAGACGCGTCGGAGCGTATAGGTGGGGCGCGAAGGAGGAACGCGGAGGTGATCGTTGGCGTCGACGACTTCGCGGTCGGCGTTGCCAGAGCCGTTGGCGATCCAGGTGCCGTGGCACGCGTCGAGAACTGGTTCGAGTGCGGTGACGACACCGCTGGCGGGGATGAGCATTTGGACGGAATGATCGCGCTCGCTGAAGACGTGCATGTAGGGCTCCCGGTTGGAAACGACAAAGAGTGAGTTGTCCTGCAATTTGCTCTGGAGGCTGACGCGGAGACGGTCAGGGGTCCAGAGCGCGGATTGGGATTCGCGCAACTGCGCCTCCTCCTGGGCGGCGGCGCGAGCAAAATTCAGATCCTGGGCCAGGTGGCGTGCTTCGGTGTGAATCTGCTCGAACATTTCGTCTTTGGGGAGAGCGCGCGAACTGTCTGGCACGCCGGAGCGCAGGGTGCGAAGCCAGTGCGCGGTGTTGGCGAGGGGAGCGCTGAAATTCCAGCGCACCAGGATGAACGCGAGAGCGGTGATGAAAATAGTCTGAAGCAACGCGGTGAAGCAGGCAGCACGAAAAGTGCGCATCACTCGAGCTTGGATATAGCTAGCATCGGAGATGACCACGACAGTGCCCAGCTGCTCTCCATCCTGGTGCACGGGAAGCGAGTAGATGTTGAGGGTGGAATCCTCGACGCCAACAAAATCGCTGGCGGGTGCGCCGGCTTTTACGGCACGCAGCGCCTCGGCGGGCGGTTGATTGAATCGCAGTGGGAGCCCGGGTGTAATAGCGCGTACGGCGCCGGAAGGATCATAGACGGCGATGCCGCTGAGGCTTTCGCGAGGAACAAACCGGTAGAGCAGATGGCTGAGAGTTTTGGAAGTGACTTTGTCGCGCGAGGATTCGATCGCTTCGGCGATGTTTTCCGCGACGATGGCGGAACGGCGAGTCTGCTCATTGCGCAGATTCCGGCGTTCGGTGCGGAGCTGAATGAAAGCGTAGCAAAGAGAGACGCAGGCCACGCTTATGGCCAACGGCAGGACGAGATTGAGAGTCCTTCGCAATTCCGTTCCTCCTGAGCCTGAGGAAAGATTCCCGCGAAGTACGAATTGCATGGCGGGAGCCAGGCTGCGGCCGGCGGTGCTCGAATGGCTCCGGCGAAGACGCTGGGGAAATCAGGGGCGGGCTGGGTGCCCGATTTTGAAGGTCTGCGATTAAAACAGCAAGACCTTCCTGCTGGTGAAACGGACTAGCTAGTACAGCTGCATACCCGAAGCCGGTAAAACTAGGACACGCGTGGCGATCAGTTGCTGGCCCTCGGCTCGAAAGTCGACGGTGGCCTGGGACCCGACGGCGAGTTTGCCATCAATCCTAGTGTTGGAGTCGATGACGAATTCGAGTTTGTTGGGATTCTGGTTGCGATTCAGCGAGAGAGTGAATTGCGACGTGTTGACGTTAGCGATGGTCCCGGACACGGAAGAGGGTTCCGGGGAATTGCGCGACGGCCCCATCTCCACGGGAATAGGGGCCGACCACAGAGAGATCGCGAAGCAGAGTAGGAAGAAGGTGGCGAGCGAAACGGCAGCGCGAAAACGCATGATGGAATACACCTCCAAGCTCATGGATTTCGACTGGGTAAGCTAAAGGTGGCACGACGAATGCCAAAGGGGTGAGGGGCCCGAGGGCAGGGGAGGAAAAGAAACGAAACGAGTTAGCGGTCAGGATGAGGAGAGGAGTGAATGGTACCGGTACGCAAATTGTTCACTCGGACACTCTCCGCGGAGGAATTTCTAGCGCTTGGATCCTTGTGCGAAGAAATATAGAGAAAGAAGGACGGCGGGGTTGGGATAGCCGCGTCCGTGCCCAAGACTTCTTGACGGAGGACACAGGACGCGGGCATTCCCTTGGTTCAGAGATTGAGGGTTGGTTCGCTTCGGTGTAGCGACCCTCCTCTGTGGGCCCGCCAGTCTCGGTATGTGGGACCGAGGAAAGACGGGTGGTGCTGAGCGCAAGAATGGGAAAATAAATGCCTTACGTCAAACGAACTGCGGGTGGTTCATTTATGAACCATTAACTCTAGGCTTTCGATAAAGATATGGCTACCTATCAACCGCATTTTGGGTGTAATATCACCGGGAACGGAGGCAGCAGGACCCGGTGGACACAACTGCGCAACAAGATCGGCGGCTTTACCGCTTTGGATTGTTTGAGGCGGACCTGGAACAGGGGACTCTGAGCCGCCAGGGCACTCCCGTAAAACTGCAAGAACAGCCCTTTCGAATCCTGGCGCTGCTGCTGGAGACACCCGGGGAAGTGCTTTCGCGCGAGGATTTGCGCAAGAAGATTTGGCCGGAAGGAACGTTTGTTGAGTTCGACGGCAGCCTGAACACCGCGCTAATGAAATTGCGGGCGGCGCTGAATGACAACGCCGAAAACCCGGTCTTCATTGAAACTGTACCGCGCCGCGGTTACCGATTCATTGCGCCAGTGGAGATTGTGGCGCTGGAACCGTCGCCGCTGATGACGGCGATCCGCATCGAGAGCGAAGACGAGCGGGAAGCGTTGGAGTTGCCGCTGGAGGGAGACGGACCGGCGGCGGAGGTGGAACCCAGAAGGCGCGATGCCCTCCTTTTGAAGAAGGGGCCCGCGTGGTGGCAGATTTCGCTTGGAGCCGCGGGGTTGCTGGCAGTGCTGCTCTTTTTCCTTTGGCCGCGACCAGAGCCAAAAGTGCTGTCGGTAAGCCAACTGACACACACGGGACAAGTGGATCCGTGGGGGAAACTGGTTACCGATGGCAGCCGGATCTATTTCGTGGTGCGCGACGTGACCGGCTGGAACCTGATGCAGACTTCGGTGGAAGGCGGAAACATCCAGCGGACGCCAACACCCTTCGACAACACGCGCATTTTTGATTTGTCGCCCGACCACACCCAATTTCTGATCGGACAATTCATGCACCAGGGTGAAGAGACGGCGTTGTGGTTCTGGCCGGTGCAAGGGGGAGCGCCGCGGCGTGTGGGCGACGTGATGGCCAAGGAGGCAGTGTGGTCGCCAAAAGGCGACATGATTGCGTTCGTGCGCGGCGAGACGATACTGACTACTGATATACAGGGGAGCGCGACGCGGGAAGTGGCGCGATTCAAGCTGGCGCCGCATTCGCTCGTGTGGTCGCCGGATGGAAAGCGTTTGCGCTTCACGCAGAGCAACCTGGTGGAAGGCACCGATTCGATGTGGGAGATCGGCATCGACGGAAAATCGCTGCGGCGCGTATTGCCCGGCGAAGAGGGTGGACCACACGAAGGAAGCGGGACCTGGCTGGCGGGAGGAGACTTCTTTGCGTATTCGACGGGTCAGGATTTGCGCGCGAATCTGGCCGTGGATACACAAGCCAATCTGTGGCTGATGGAAGAGAAGCACGGGTGGTTCGGTCTACGCAGCGGAGAGCCGATTCAATTGACGAAAGGTCCGATAGCGTTTGACCATCCGACCGCAACGGCAGGCGGGTCGAGGTTGTTTGCGATCGGCTCGCACAATGAATATCAACTGCTGCGGATCGACCCGAAAACATTGACGAAAACCGCAATGCTGGCCGAATCCGGCGCAACGGATATGGATTTTTCGTTGGACGGCCAGTGGGTGGTGTACGCGGCGCGGGAAAACGGAACGCTGTGGAAGAGCCGGATCGACGGCAGCAACCGCTTGCAGTTGATGGCCGGGGCGACGGGAGCGTTTGCGCCACACTGGTCGCCGGACCAGAAACAGATTTTGTTCACGGGATTCCTGCTGGACAAGCAGCCGCGCCTGTACGTAGTTTCGGCGCAGGGCGGTTCGCCGAAAACGGTTTTGCCGATGGATAACCGGTGGGCCTCGGTTTCCGGCGACTGGCGGACGGATGGAAGGCAGATCGTGCTGGACGTGCAGGACACGGCGACAGGCGGTGAGTCCACGATTCGGATCCTGGACTTGGAGTCGGGACGCCTTTCGACGATTGCTGGGTCGGAAGGATTAATCGAGCCGCGGTGGTCGGCGGATGGCCGATACATCGCCGCGCTGAATCCTAAGAAGAAGCAGGTCTTTCTGTACGACTGCAAATTGCTGAAGTGGACGGTGCTGGCGGAGGCGAATTTTCCTTCGACGCTGCGTTGGTCCCCCGGCGGAGACGCGCTTTATTTCCAGGATACGGACGAGGTGGAAGAGTCGGTATTCCGTGTTCCGATGGCGACGCGCGAACCGGAGCGGGTGACGCGGTTTGGCGATTTGCTGAGCTCCGGCGCGGCACGTTGCATTTTTACAGGATTGAGCCCGGACGGAGCAGTGTACGTAACCGTGGACCACGGGGACGTGGACGTGTATGCAATCGATCTGAAACTTCGCTGAAGCCTGCAAGAAACCCAGACAATTCGAGATATGGGGTGCGAGGAGACATGACGCACACTGTACGTCCAGCCAGTTGCGAACTGCGTCACACGCGGGCGCGCGAGCGAAATGCAGGGCCGGAACGGCACTACACTGAAGTGGAGCGTGCAGGAGTGTGTTGCCCATGAAAAGCAAACTGGTATTTCTGCTGACGGTTGGACTGGCGATTGTTTTTTCGCAGGGCGTGGATGCGCAGACCAAGAAGAAAACGGGTGCCACGATTTCCGGAACGGTGTTGGACTCGGACGGGAAGACAGTGCCCAATGCGACCGTTACCTGCCAGACCTCCAGTGGAATGAAGCCGCGCGTACTGCACTCGGACGCAAAAGGAGCATTTTTTATCACCGGATTGAAGCAGGAAAGCTACGACCTGAGGGCTTCGCGGAAAGGGGCGTATTCCGATTGGGAGCGCAACATCCCGCTGGGGAAGAGCCAGACGAAGAACGTAACGTTGCAATTACTGAACGGGAATACCGCGACTTCGGCGGTGCCGGCGAGCAAGAAGCACTAGCCGGTGCAGGAAAGGCGGAGTGGGGAACGGGCTGGGCCACCCATTCCTTCGTCAGGGCAAGCCTGAAGGTGGCCGCTACAGTGCCCCTAACCAAAAAGGCGATTCAACTGTGTTCGGGCGACATCGGTCTTTGCTTCTGTAACCAATGAAACCAGCCAGGCGAAGAGAAGGCTTCCCGCACCGATGGATGCGGCACAGAGAAGGTGCGCCGGGGTGGGTTGCCAACGCTCCACGGGAACCAGCCAGGTGCGGAAAAAAAGCACAAAGGGAAAGTGCAGGACGTAAAGACTGTAGGAAAAGCCCGCGAAACGGTGCACAACCGTCGAGTAGGGAGAAGGATTCCTGCGGACCGCGACCTGGAGCACGGCAAACAAAAAAAGCGTGAAAACGAAGCCGACCTCAAGATCGCTGAGAACAGGATCCCGCTGCAGCACGCGGGCCACGGCGAACATTACGCCTGACAGGGCGGTTGCAAGACAGAGCAGACTGAGCGCGGCAAGCCTGGAACGGAGCTGCACCCTGGTGTAAAGCAAGACCAGCCCGCATCCCGCAAGCCAAATCAAGAAACCAATCAAAATCCCGCGGCCCACTAAAGCCCCTATGAAAATGGCTAAGCAAGCGAGCGGAATGGCGACGCGGAGGCTGCCCCGCACCCAGGCCAGGCAGGCGGCAAGCGCTACGGGAAACAAAACGTAATACCAGAATTCGTTCGCCAAGCTCCAAAGCGGGGCGTTCGAACCAAACGTATCGCAGAAAATCGTTTGCAAGAAAAACAAATTGCCCAGAAAGTTGCCGGGGGTGAGGTTCTGCAAAGGTACGGGGGGCCCGAGATCCGTGAGCGGCCGCGCGTAAATTCCCTTCGCTGCAAACAGCCAGCTACCCAGGCGGTCCCAGAAAAATCCGAGGAGCAAACCCGGAATGAGCACGACGTATAGCCGAGTGGCGCGATTGACGGCGTAGTCCCGCCAGGACCATTTTCCAAGGACGTAGCTCCGAATGACGGTGGAAGAGATCAGAAAACCGCTGAGGACAAAAAAGACGATGACCGCCTGGTGGCCGAAGCCCGTCAGGAAATACAGAGCCTGAAGGGGCCAGGATTTGTGAGCCAACTGGCGGAAGTCCACGAAAAACAGGGCGCGCACGTGGCCCACCATTACAGCGCAAGCGGCTAACGCGCGGATGAGATCAAGGGAGTCCGATGCGGCGGCGGTGAGCTTGCGCGGCATCCAGACGGAAGAAATGGGCGATGCGGACTCGGGCCGAGCACCGGACTCCTCCGCAATCGTTCGCGTCGCCATTGATTCCCTTCCCAAGTTTGGTTTCAAGGCCGAAAGGCAAGCGACAGTATAGCGGGTTAGCGGGGCGATGAATTGGAGTAAGTACCAGGGAAGTTTCGGGGTGATTTGCGGCGAAGCACTGTCACTGTAAGTCATTTATTTTGTTTATGTTATGCCACACCAAGCGCGCCCGACTGGTACACCACTAGTACTAAGACCCGGGTACCCCGCCAACTGGAGCCATTGGGCCATTGTTGGAATTTGTGGACGACCCTAAGCTTGTTAAACGATGGGTTGGGGGCCGCGCGGGGACAGCGGTTCCGCAAGGGGCCGTGTGCGAGCTACCCAACCCACCAATACTTCCCACCATGCAGGAACTCCCTGATATTCCAAGATCTGCGCCATTCGGTGATGGTCGTGCATCCATCTTAGTGTGCCCCGCCCAAGCGTAGAAAAGGAACGGGCATTCCACAGAGGGGAATGCGTGGCTACAGGAAAGAGCGGACGGTTGCAGGTTCTTGCTGGCAGGTGGAGAGCTCTGCTTTTGTGCTTTCTGCTGGCCGTGCTGAGTTTCGACGGGACGGCAAACGACGAATGGACGGGACTGCCGGTGCCTCGAGAGGGGACCCTGCACGGGTATCAGGATTACGTCTCCCGCGTCGAAGCCCGCAACCGTGAGGGACTGAGCCGGGGAGCATTTTTGTGGATTGATGAGCTGCCGGAACCGGACAGAACGCGTGCTTACGAAAAGTTGAAGCAAGGCGGCGTGGAGATGAGACGCCTGAGAAATGATGATGGGGAAGGCGCGGGGCAAATTCCGGGAGGAATGGTTCATGACTGGGAAGGAATGGTTTTTATCCCCGGAGTGAAGCTGGAGCAGGTTCTGGGCGTTTTGCAGGATTACAACAAACACTCGCAATATTACGGTCCCGACGTGGAAAGCGCGAGGATCGAGTCGCGCGAGGGAGATCATTTCCGGGTATATATGAGGTTCCGGCGGAAAAAGGTCGTGACCGTGGTTTTGAATACGGAACAGGATGTGACGTATTTCCGCGATTCGGCGACGCGAGAGCATAGCCGGAGCTCCGCGGTGCGGATCCGCGAAGTGGCGAATCCGGGAACGAAAGCGGAAAAAGAGAAATCGCCGGAGGAAGCGAATGGCTTTTTGTGGCAAATGGAAACGTGGTGGCGAATGGAAGAACGCGACGGCGGCGTTTACGTTCAGAATGAGGCAGTAACCCTGACGAGAGATATTCCGGCGGGCCTAGGCTGGCTGATCGGGCCGTTTGTGACCAGTATTCCAAAAGAGACGCTGGAATTTACGATGAACGCAACGCGCGCAGCGGTTTTGGGCCAAGCGCAGCGTTAGGCCGCGGGAGACCGCTGTTTGCGAATGGCGATCAGCAGGACGCTGCCCGACGTAAGCAAGGGATGAAACCAGCCCGGGATTCCCGCCTTATCCAGCGGAAAGAGGTAAACGCTTTCGGCCCACTGCTGAATCTGGTGCAGATTGTCGAATGCGCTGTAAGAATAGAAGACTCCGTCGCCTTCGGAGACCTGATAGCCTTTCCCGCGAGTCCGCACAAAATCAAAAGCTTTCCACAACTTCAATTTGTAAAGCAGCAGCTTGATGATGCGCAACGGAAACGACCCCTGTCCGAACCGGTTGGCGTCGGAGATGACAACGACGTTGCGCGCAACGCGCAACATTTCCTGAACGACCCGCGCGGGGTCGGGAACATGGTGGAGCACGGCGAATTCGCAAACAGCGTCGAAGCTTCTGTCGGCAAAAGGAAGCGCGTCTCCGCTGGCCAGCAGGAGAGGTAGATCCTGGGTGACACCGGAAGAGATCCCCTCGCGCACGAGCGCTTCGACGGGTTCGATGCCGCAAACGAGCGAGTTCGAGAGGCCCTGCGCCAAGCGGGGCAGTCCACGGCCTGTGGCGGAGCCGACGTCGAGAAGGCTATGGACGTCTAATGTGCGCAGAATGGGAAGGAGAATGCGCAAGCAGTTGTCATCATCCACCGCTTCATGCGAGTGCATGCGGGCATAGCGCGTGGCAGTTTCCGTGTAGTATCTGCGCTGGGCAACGACCGCGACTCTGTAGGACATCATAAAATATGTAGATAGTATACATATATTAACTACGTATACAAGAACCATAATATGTATTTTAGTCGACTGAAGGGAGGGCTAGAGCCAGCTGTCTAGCTGTCGGCGTATGGCCTTGCGTAGAGGCTCTTCGAAGTACCGGAATACGAGGATAGAGAACAGCACGAGGACAAGAGGAGTAATCGGCGCATTGAGGGCATTAAGCGATGCCGTTGTTTGAGCCAGAAGAGTACGGACCCAATCGCGAACAGGGAGTTGTAACAAATAGACAGAATAGCTTGCGCCGCCCAGCAGAAGCATGAAGGGGTGAGAAAGGAAGGAGGCAATCGCATCGCCAGAGCCGGCGAGGGAGTACAGCAACACGGCGAAGGGTAGAACCGAAAGGCTTACCCACGGCCCCTTCGTAATCGAAAGACAGAGTATCGCGGCAAGCGCGGCTACGAGTGTCAGGAAGGGCTGTTTGGCAGCAGGTCCGAAGCGTAAGAAAAGATTGCCGACAATCACACCAAGAAAAAACTCGGGAAACCTCACGATGGGGAGTGGTATAGAAATCGGAGCAACCGCATCAGGATTCCATAATCCCAGTCCTTGGGCAGGGGTGTGGAACAAAATGCATGCCAACAACGAAATGATTCCGAGCACATGAATCGCCCGGCGGGACATGGAAGCGACGCGCATCTGGACGAACGGAAAGCACAAATAGAAAAAGGCTTCAACGGATAATGACCACGCAGGGTAATTCCAGGCACCAGCGATTTCCGGGTGTAGTGGATTCCACGCCTGAACCATCAAGAGCACCGCAGCCGTAGATTTCAGCGTAAGGGTATGGAATTGGAATGGCAGGGCAAGCAGCATTGAAAAAAAATATACCGGGTAGATTCTGGCAAAGCGGGCTTTCCAAAACTTCGCGTAACTCCGGGCGCCCGGGGAGAATTCCGTGTAAGTGTAGGCAAGGATGAAACCCGATAGCATAAAGAACAGTGAAACCGCGATATAGCTGTTGCGAAGGAAAATGCTTACGGAGATAGGAAGAACAGCTCGGTTTTCGATCCAGGGCAGCCCATGACCCAGCACAACATAGAAAGCAGCAAAGAACCGGATGCCGGTAAGCGCAGGCAAAGGGACAGGTCTGGATGCCGCAAGGGGTCCTCCCGAGCCGCATTCCGGCAAGCTAGGATCTCCGTGAACTAGGGGTTGTGGCGCCGTCGGCATGGTCAGTTTATTCAATCACAGAACAACTAGGGAGTCGCATGTTCCAAGTGCCCTGCAAACAATATTCATCGGCGCATGGTAGTGAGGCTGGAAGTTTCTGACTGCCTGGCAATGATTGTACGGAGAAATTCCCAAGTCTCCGCGGCATTGCGCTCCCAGGAATAGGATTGCGCAGTGCGGGCCGCGTTTTCACCGAGCGCGCGGCAGAGATCCGGCTGTTGGCAGAGCCGGGAGAGGAGTTCCGCCAGCGTGCCGACATCTTCGGGATTATCAAGAAGCAAACCGTCTGAACCGTGAGCAATGGCCTGCGAAACGCCGCTGCGAGAACTGGCAATCACGGGTAGGCCGCAAGCCATCGCTTCGAGCGGCGGTAGGGAAAAGGATTCGTGAAGGGACGGGCCGCAGTAAGCGTCCGCGGCCGCATAGAAGCGCATCACGTCGGGGGAGGGATCGGCAAAGAGAACGCGTTGACGAAGTTGGAGCGATTCGATTTGAGATAGGAACAGATCGCGATTGTCGCGACCTGCGACCAGAATCTTCAGCGGGAGCTGAGGGAGGGCCGCAACGGCACGTAACAAGCAGGGGAGCCCCTTGTTTTTCCAGTCGTTACCGATCAGCAGGACGACAAAACTGGATTCAGAGATTTGCAGTTCGCTTCGGGCCGCGGCGCGGCGCCCAAAACGCTCCGCGGGGTTGAAGCGGGAAGTGTCAACAGCGTTCGGAATGACGGCGACATCCGTGCGCGAGAAGAAAGCAGAAAGTTCGGAAGCGGTCAAATTGGAGACCGCGGCAAGGGTAATCTTTTTGTCTGGGTAAATCCGCTTTTCGAGGGCCATGAGGAGGCGGTAGTACAGACGGCGGTGAAGCAGGACGGGCCAGATGGAAAGCGGCGCACTCCGGAGACGAAGCTCGTCCTGGACGTCGCGATAGAGGCGGTGAAAAACAGCATGCGCGACGATTGCGTCCGCATCCGAACAGTTGATGCCAGGGGAGAAAACCAAGTCGTAGGAGAGAGAACGAAAGATCCGGTGGAACCAACGAAGAGCCTGATTAGCGAAGTACCACCATAAAAAATTGAACAAATGAGGGGCGGGAAGAGCCGGCACGCGATGCCAAATAGCGCGGCGGGGGATGGCAGAATCGGAAGAACGGGAGGAGAAAGGCACGACTTCGAGATCGCGGACGGACTGAGAATAGATGTGAATCTCGCAGTCCGGGCGCTGCAGGAAGCGCTCGATCTGTTCCACAATGCAGCGCTCTGTTCCATGCTGGCGGTCGAGAAAAGGAGAGACGACTGCGAGCCGCAAATCACGCCTGCCTGGCAGCGACGGGCTGCTGGGCCACACGTTGGGCCTGGAGTTCATCTTGCAGCAGAGTGGGAAGGCGGAACAGGATGCCGAGAAGAATCCATAGATAGGCGTTCATGATGAAATCCTGATAGGCGACGAACCCATAGAACGTAATCGGAATCATCAGCAGAAAGGCATACCAAAAAATAACGAAACCAATGGGGAACCACGGCGTGCCTTTCAGCTTCACGACCACTTTCCAGGCGGAAATGCTTACGGAAACGCTCAAGAGAAGCCATAGCAGCAACCCGGGCACGCCCATTTCCACGATCAATTGTCCATAACCGTTTTCCACCCCGATATTCATCGGGGGCGCGTGCAGGATTCGAGCAACGTACTGAATGCCCAGGGAGGCCGTGCCTATACCGTAGCCCAATGGCCAGTGCTCATGCTGAAAGGCGAGCTCGAGATTGCGCAAGGGGTAATCGCGAGCGCGATAGGCGAGTTCACTTGCAGGGCTGTCAGGAGACAATGTCTCGTTGTAGATGGCGAACCGGGAGCCGACCTGTTCAGGAAGAAAAGTCACCATTAAGAAAAGGGCCAGCGCGGCAAAGATGGCACCCCGCATGATTGCTCGGACAGTACGGCGCGCCTCTCCCTGCCGCCAAGGGGAGCCCCAGAGAAAGGCGACCACGACAACGAGTACGCTGCTGGCGGTATACATAAACACGCTGCGAGACGCGCTCATGATGGAACCAATTCCGACCACGCCTACGGTAAGGAACGCTAGCAGGCGATTTTTCCTGCTGCGCAACAACAAATAGCCGCCAAAACCCAGGGCCACCAGCCAGGAGATAAGCAAAAAATCCTGCAACCGCCCCCCACTGACGAAAACGGAAGTGGGCCGGTACGCGATGGCACCAGTGATGGGGGAAATGCGGTAAGAACTGCTCAGTTCGCGAATATCCGACTGCATCACTGTGGGATTCAGAAAGGTGTGTCCGAGCACAGACTGGGCGATGCCGAGACCCACCACAATTAAAACGAGCACTGAATTATAGGCAAAAAATTGACGCAGGTCCTCGTCGTTTTCGATAAATCCGTAACCGATAAAAATGAGGGGGACATACAGAAAATCAATTTTCATGCCCAGAATGCCGTAAAAGATGCTGGTCGAGAGCGGGTTGAGCACTTGGATAACTCCGTACCAGACGAACAGCATCAGCGGCAGAAAAAAAGGCGGTTTGAAAATCTTGGCGCGACCAGCGCGCTTGGAAATAAAGAAAGAGAGATACACCATCAGAGCGAGGATATCCTTGCCAAAGAAGATGGCCATGTTGTTGCCGAGATATTTCCTCACCAGGTCCTCAAACACAATCCAGGTGAGCAGCAGGTAAACTCCGCGCCGCCAGTTGTTGAGAATGGCCACGGCAACGGCCAAGCCGGCGAAGACCATTGCGGACAAAATGAGCGAATTGACGTCGCCCTCGAGGACGAGTTGGGCAGTTTCATAGGCAAGCAGGAGGACGACGCCGAAGGCAACGAGCGTCAATCCCGGACTGCGTGAGAATCGGAAGGAGGGTAGGGACCCGATCATCCGCACGGCAGGCGCTCCAGGGGAAACCGGGGCTTATACGTATCGAACATTATGGTTGGCGCCTTTGGAAGTCTTTCTTGGATGACTGTGCCGCTCAAAAATTATATGCCAGCATAGGCCAAACAGTACGACAAAATGGCACCGTAAAGAACCGTGTTTGCGGGCATTCCGGAGCCAGCCCATGTGATTATGTATGAGGGTCGCCGGAGGCTGGGACAATGCTATGAGGGGACGAGCATAGAAGAGCGGCGATCTCGCGCCACAACGAAACAGAGACCTTAAGGTGCGCTCAATGGCGACGGTGGAACGACCAAACCGGGGGATTTGGCGTCTAAACAAAATGGCGGGGTCGGCTGTCGGCCAAAGGCGGGAGAGCGGGCTCAAGTCTTTTCTTTTGCTGAACATCGAAATACAATAAGGACGAGAAGGTCCTTGATTGGACGGAGTTGCAGCGAGCAGCAAGTTATTGAGCTACCCGCCCGAAGTGCAATTCAGATTGCGGCCTGGCCACGAAACATTTCGGTGTGTCCAGGCGTATTAGTGGTAGGCAGGCGAGAGGTTTGTGGGTTGCAGTGTCCCTCCGCGCGAGTGGTTCGCAGCGGAACCGCGAAAGGCAAAGCATCATGAAGACGTGGCAAAAGGTCGGGATAGGACTCGGCGGAGCGGCCGCGCTGGGCATAATTGTACTGATCAGCGTGAACCAGGCAAATAAGGGTGTGGTGACGGTGCAGACGGCGAAAGTGGCGAAAGTGGATTCGCTGGTTTCGCAAGTGACGGCGTCGGGAGAAGTGAAGCCGACGACCTACACCAACATCACCGCACAGGGATTCGGGCGAATCACCGAAATCCTGGTGAAAGAGGGCGACCACATTAAGAAGGGCGACCGGCTGCTGCTGCAGGAAAACGTGCAGGCCAACGCCGATGTGCAAGCGCAGTCGGCGGCGATTACTTCGACGCAATCGGGAGTGCAGGCGGCTGACGCGAGCTTTACGGCGGCGAAATCGGATTTGATCCAGCAACAAGCCAACCTGGAAAAAGCCAAGCTGGATTACGACCGCGGGCAGGGGCTCTACAAAGACGGGCTGATTCCCAAACAGGACTTCGACCAGCGGAAGACCGCGTACGATGCGGCGGTCGCGGGAGTGGACGCATCGCGCGCGCGCATGCAGATGCAGAAGGCGCAACTGGAACAAGTGCGTTCAACCCTGGACCAGAGCAAAGCGGTGCTGGTGCGGACGAAAGACGTGTTGCAGAAGACGACTTATTTTTCGCCGATCAATGGGATTGTGAGCTACCTGCCGGTGCGGCTGGGCGAGTATGTGGTGCCGGGAATCCAGAACGCCACAGGAAGTTTCCTGATGACGCTTTCGGATATGTCCATTGTAACTTCGGAAGTGAAGGTGGACGAGACCGACATCGTAAACGTGAAAATCGGCCAGGACGCGGACGTGACGATCGATGCAATTCCGGGAAAAATATTCAAGGGCAAGGTGACGGAAATCGGCTCGCAGGCGGTTCTGCGGAGTTCCGGCCTGGCGACCACGCAAACCACGACGAGTAACCAGGAAGCAAAAGATTTCAAGGTAGTGGTGACACTGGACAGTCCTCCGGAAAATCTGCGCCCCGGCCTTTCAACGACGGCGAAAATCAGGACGGCGGAAAAGAAGGGCGTGATTGCAATTCCGATCCAGGCGCTGGCGGTCCGCTCGCGCAAAGATCTGGATGAAGCGGCGAAGAACGGGAAGAAGAACAGCAATGTAACGTTGGCCGCGCCGGCGCCGGTTACGACGGGCGATCCGAAGAAGGATGAGATTCAAGGCATCTTTGTGGTCAACGGCAAGAAGGCGACGTTTCGTCCCGTGGAAACCGGCATTTCCGGCGTGACGGACATTGAGGTCACAAAGGGACTGCAAGCGGGCGACGAAATCGTTGTCGGAAGCTACAAGGCGCTGCGCACGCTGAAGCCCGAAGCGTCAGTGAAAGTGGACAACACAGCGCCAAAGAAGATTGAAGAAAAAGAATGAGTTCGCCCGGGGATCAGGAGAAGCGGATGCCTGCAGAGATCGCAACATCGGAATCGTACCGGCAAGATCTGGTGGACGCCGGCATCGTTATTCGAACGGAAGCGCTGGCAAAGATGTATCAGATGGGCGCCGAAGAAGTGCATGCGCTGCGCGGAATCGATGTGGAAATCCGCAAGGGCGAATACGTAGCCATCATGGGGCCGTCGGGCTCCGGCAAATCCACGCTGATGAACCTGATTGGATGCCTGGATTCGCCGAGTTCCGGGCGTTATTGGCTGGCGGGACGCCTGGTGAGCGAGCTGGACGACGACGAACTGGCGTATATCCGGAACAAGGAAATCGGCTTTGTGTTTCAGACGTTCAACCTGCTGCCGCGAGCGACAGCGCTCCACAATGTGGAGCTGCCGCTGATTTACAACGGGACGCCGGCGGAAGAGCGCATCGAGCGGGCGAAAAAAGCGCTGGAGCGCGTGGACCTGGTGCCGCGGATGCATCACAAGCCAAACGAGCTTTCGGGCGGCCAGAGGCAGCGCGTGGCGATTGCCCGGGCGCTGGTGAACAATCCATCGATCGTGCTGGCGGACGAGCCGACGGGAAACCTGGACTCGAAGACCGGCGAAGAGATCATGAATTTATTCGAGAACCTGCACGGGCAGGGGAACACCATTATCCTGGTTACGCACGAAATGGACATCGCGCAGCACGCGCACCGCGTTATTTTTATCCGCGACGGAAAAATCGCTTCAGACGAAAAAGTAGTAAAGAAATAGGCTCAGAAGCAGCTGGCAGCTTCCCGAATTCCCCGCTGATTCAACAATGATTTTTGTTTTAACGGATCGGCGACGCGTGTGAAATCTCCGCGTCGGCGAAGGTTTCCGGCACGGCCAGATAGGTGCGTGAGAGCCGGTCGTGCCAGGTCATGGCGTCTTCGTCCCACAGTGCCCAGAAAAATCCCAGGAAAAACGTACTCGCGGAAATCATGTAGCCCGCGGTGCGCCAGAAGAGTTGCTTCGCCGTGGGAGGCTCGCCGGTGAAACTTGCCACTTGCAGGCCGCGAAGCATCATTCCCGGCGTGGTGCCGCCAAAAATAGTAAAGAGACCGAAGTACTGCACGTAGACGAAGGCGAAGGTGGAAAAGCAGACGACCGCACTGAGCTTGCTCAGCGTGAATTGGCCGCCCAGAGAGCCAAATAGAGCGAGGAATCCACCATAGGCGAAGGCTAGGCAAGCGGCATCTATCGATGCGGCGTGGCGCCGTTCGCGCAGCGTGGCGACCGGATAAAGGTCGGAAGGCGGCTCCTCGGGAGCCTCGTGGGCTTCTTCCGGCTCTTCCGGTAATGGAGGCAGAGAGACGTCGATGAGCAGGCGTGCGTCGTCGGGTTCGGCCTTTTGCGGCGGCCGGCCGATCGCGATGGTGAATGCGAAATCATCGTTGGGATCCGGGGCTACGGGCCGCGGATCTTCCGTTTGAACAGCCACTGCGGCGGCCGCGTGGCGGCTCTCGAACGGAAGCTCGGTCTGCGCCTCGTTGGGGAAGGCCTTTCTGCGACGCGCACGGTAGGCCTGAAGGCGCTGGTTCAGCTCCCCGCGCCATTCCTCTTCACCCGAGGAACGCAAGGCGAGATTGCCCCGCGTGGAGGCAGGAGATTCCGCCAGGGAAGAGATTTCAGGATGGTCACAAAAATGACAGGCGCGCTCTCCCGTGGAGAGCACCGCGCCACACTGCGAGCATATTGTATTCACCGGTAGTTTTTGCGCTGCGGACGCTCATACTCCGGTGAGGAGCAGAGACGAAAATCATAGCACTGGAGGCGACAGAGGACAGCCACAAAGTGAAAGTGATGGAGCTAAAGAGTTAGCAGGGGCAGGGCTACAGTTCGACTTGCTGGGCCAGCATCTCGCGGTTCAGGGCGATGCGGCGGCCGAGGGCTACAGCCGCAAAATGGGCGCAACCCGCGCGTTCTTCTTCGGCCCATTCGCGCACGGAGGGGGAAATCTTGGCAAAGCTCTGATCGAGAAGATTCAGGAAAGAGTAGTAGGCGCCGACAATCTGCAGGCGGGAACGGTCTTCCGG
>DATHOY010000173.1:0-11451 GCA_035484435.1 Vulcanimicrobiaceae bacterium
TACGATCGGGAGGTAAAACCAGAAAGGCTGGATGTGCTGGAATTGGGGAGTGAGGAAGCGGCTGAAATTGTGCTCGATGATGAAGATGCGGAAGAAGTCGGGGTTGCGGCGGGCGCAGAGGATGTACCAGGGGAGAGCGGTAAGGCAGAAGCCGGCGATGGCGACGGGATGTAGGCAGCGGAAGGCGTCGCGCCAGCGTTTGGTGAACAGGGCCCAGAGTAGAACCGCGCCGCCGGAGAGGATGATGGCGGCGGGACCTTTGGCGAGGGTGGCGAGGCCAAGAAAAAAACCGAAGAGAAGGGAGGTAAAGGAGGTTGAGGAGGTAAATGAGTTGAGCGAATCCTGAGTTGTTACGGCGTTTCCTGATTGTTGAGTGGGCAAGGGAATTAGATTGAGGAGTTTGGCAACAAAGACCATGGCGATGGCTAGTGTGGCGGCGAAGGGCATGTCTGTGGCGGCGGCGTGGGAGAAGCCGATCATGCCGACGGTGGTGGGCAGGAGGAGCAGCAGCCAGCGGGCGGTTTCGGCGCCGTAGAGGCGCAGGGCGAGCCAGGCCAGGGCCAGTGTGGCGAGAAATGCGGAGATCGCGCTGGGGAGGCGCGCGGTGGTTTCACTGACACCGAAGAGCTTGAAGCTGAGTGCGGCGCTCCAATAATAGAGTGGTGGCTTTTCAAACCAGGGCTTGCCGTAGAGGCGCGGGGTGATGTAATCGCCGGTTTCCTGCATGTCGCGGGCGATCCAGGCGTAGCGCGGCTCGTCGGGGCCGACTAGGCCGATAGCGCCGAGGTTGTGGAAGTAGCAGAGATAGAGGGTCGAGACAATCAGGACGAGCCAGAGAAGGCGTGCTGCGGGCGAAAGTGGCGGGGACGCGGGAATTTCGTTGCTGGTTTGGGTCACGGAAAGAGGAGTTTAGCATTGTCGGTGTATCTTGGAAGGTTGGAAGTGGGGCGCGGGCGTTGGATTGGTTGCTTGTCGCGGATTTTGACTTGGGGTATTGGTCGTAAAAGCGGAAGCTGCGCTTCCGCACTCAAAAGGGGATTGATGGAGAGGGTTCAGTATGCGGTGGCTTGGGCGTTTGTGAAGATGCTAGGGGTGTTGCCGCGGGTGGTGGCGCGGGGGTTGTCTGCAGGGACTATGCGAATGCTGTTGTTGTTGCTGCCGAAGATGCGGAAGACGGCGGAATTTAATTTGCGGCTGGCGTTTCCGGAGTGGAGCGAGGCGCAGCGGCGGGCTGTGCTGAAGGGGATGACGCGAAATCTGGGATGGATGGCGGCGGAGTTTGCGCGGTTGCCTCGATACACGCGAGAGAATATTGAGAATGTGGTGGTGCTCGACGGGCATGAGAATTTTCTGGAGGGGAAGAGCCGCGGGAAAGGCGTCATTTATCTGACCGGGCATATCGGAGCTTGGGAGCTTTCCTCGTACGCACACGCGCTGTATGGATTTCCGCTGCATTACATGGCGCGGCCTCTGGATAACGCGCCGCTGGATGAAATGGTGAATGAATACCGCGGGAAGTGCGGGAACAAACCGATTTACAAGAACGAAGCGGCGCGGATGATGCTGAAGGTTTTGAAGGATGCGGGAACGGTCGGGATTCTGGCGGACCAGAATACTATGCCCGGCGAAGGCGTATTTGTGGATTTTTTCGGGACGCAAGCCTGCACGACTACAGGAATCGCGCGGGTGGCACTGCACACGGATGCGGCGGTGGTGCCGGGTTATGCCTATTGGGACAAAAACTTGAGGAAGTATCGGTTGCGGTTTGAGCCCCCGGTGGAGTTGGTGCGAACGGGAGACACAGAGAGGGATGTTCGGGAAAATACACAGCGGTTTACGAAGGTGATTGAGAAAATTATCCGGAAGCACCCGGAGCAGTGGGTTTGGATTCATGGGCGGTGGAAGAACCGGCCGGAGGGAGAGCCGCCGCTTTATGAGTTTTTGTGATCGAAGAGAAAGGAAAGAGTTCACACAGAGAACACAGAGGATCCACAGAGAGCGCAGAGAAGAATTGATTGGAGGCGGGGATGAAGTGGACGGCGGGGGAGCTAGCGAAGGCCATTGGGGCGTGGGTTGAGGGAGACGAGGCGCTGGAGGTTACCGGGGTGGCTGCGCCGGAACGGGCTGGGGCGAAGCAGTTGATTTATGTGGAAGCGGCGAAACATGCGGAGCGGGCGGCGGGCTCCGCGGCGACGTGCGTTGTGGCGCCGGAAGGAATCGCTGTGCCGGGGAAAACGATTTTGCGGAGCGAGAAAAGCAAGGTGGCGTTTGCCAAGGCTGCGGTGCTGCTGCTGGAGCGAGCGCCTATTGCTACGGGAATTCATCCAACGGCCATTATTGGGCCCCTGGCGCGGATTGGCGCAAACGTGAGTATCGGGCCGTACGCGGTGATCGGTGAGGATACGCACGTGGGAGATGGCACGCAGATTGGGGCGCACTGCGTGATTGGCGCGGGCTGCTGGATTGGAGAAAACTGCAGGATTCATCCGCGAGTGACATTCTATGCTGGAGTACGCGTGGGGGACCTTGTGGAGATTCACGCGGGAGCGGTGCTGGGGGCGGATGGATTTGGATTTGCGTTTGATGGCGAGCAGTACTGGAAATTTCCGCAGGCGGGGCTAGTGGAGATTGCGGATAACGTGGAGATTGGGGCGAACACCACGATTGACCGCGGATCGCTGGATGACACGCGGATTGAAGAGGGGGTGAAACTGGATAACCTGGTTCATGTGGGCCACAATGTGCAGATTGGGGCGCATACGGTGATTGCGGCGCAGACGGGGATTTCCGGATCGAGCAAGCTGGGGCATCACGTGGTGGTGGGAGGGCAGGTGGGAATCGCGGATCATTGCACTCTGGAGGATGGTTCGATTGCGGGTGCGCAGGCGGGGATTCCCACGGGAAAGATTATTCGGAAGGGGCAGACGGTGTGGGGAACACCGGCGCGGCCGTTGGAGCAGTTCAAGGAAGCGTATTTTTGGTTTGCGCGGCTGCCGGAATTGGCAGCAAGAGTGAAGAAAATCGAAGAGAAGAGTTAACCACAGAGAGCACAGAGGGCCACAGAGTTCGCGGAGAGGTCGAGAGAACTAATGGGAATCGCGCAGGTAAAAGAGGGCACGCTGTGGAGGCTCGTGGTGGTGGGCGGGCACACGCGGAGCATTGGGAAGACGCAACTGGTGTGCGACATCGTTGCGGCTTTTCCGAAGACGGAATGGATTGCGGGAAAGATTACGCAATACGGGCACGGAGTCTGCGCGCAGAACGGGGAGAACTGCGATTGCGCCCCGGAGGAGCATGTTTGCGCGCTGGATTGGGAGACGAACGCGGACACGGGAACGGATAGCGCACGATTTCTGGCGGCGGGGGCAAAGAGGTCTTTCTGGTTGAGGACGAAGCAGGGTTTTCTGGCGGAGGGATTGCCTTTATTGCGAGAGGCGTTGAGCGAAGTGGCGAGTGGCGAGTGGCGAGTGGCGAGTGAAGAGCAGAATGAGAAGAGTACTGCGGTGATTCTGGAGAGCAATTCGCTGATGCAATTTGTGAAGCCGTCGCTTTATTTTGCGGTGATTGATCCCTTGCGGGAGGATTTTAAGGAATCAGCGCAGATTGCACTAGACCGGGCTCATGTTCTGGTTCTGCGGGGCGAAGTGGGCGGCGATGGGCCGCCCGCGCCACTCTGGATGAGGCTGCCCAGCAAACTGCTTCAAGAGAAACCGTCGGTTTTGCAGAGGGAAGGGCAGCCACTGCCTGGGCCAATTGAGGTCCTGGTGCATCGAATGTTGGAGACGCCGGGAGGCGTTTCGTTGTGACACTTTGTGACGACCCGCTGTTTACGGATGGGCATCTTAGGCGTTGACCGAGTTATACTCGACGGCGATAATAAGTAAGTACTGGGGGTACTTGGCTCAGGGTCGCCTCGTTACCTTCCGGAAGTCCAAGGCATCAGAGAATTTAGCGGTTTTCAAGGAGCGGCTTAGGGCTAAGCCCGGCTGCAGTTCGGTCTGCTCTGGGGGGAGCATAGATGGCGTCATTTGTACGCGTAGGGGAGGAACTACCCACAAGGCCAGCGCCAGCACCGTGGCGCCAGGAAGGCTGGGCGGAAAAGATTGAAACCGCCGTCAGGAATGGGGCGGAGTACCTCCTGTCCGTGCAAGCCGAAGAGGGTTACTGGCACGGCGAACTGGAAGCCGACACAACCCTCGAATCCGACTACATTTATTACCTCCACGTTCTGGGCAAGGCGGAACCGGAGAGGATTGCAAAGCTGGCGAATTATGTGCGCCAGAAACAGCTACCCGACGGTGGCTGGCCGATCTACCCGAACGGGCCCTCCGAACTGAACGCTACCTGTAAGGCGTATTTCGCATTAAAACTGGCTGGAGATTCGCCGGACTCGGCGCATTTGGCGATGGCTCGCGAAGTGATCCACCGGCTGGGCGGGCTGGAACACACAAATTCCTATGTGCGGTTTTATCTGGCGCTGGTGGGCGCGGTGGGATGGGAGTTGGTTCCCGCGATTCCGCCGGAGCTGATGCTGCTGCCGAACTGGTTTTACCTGAACATTTACGAGATGTCTTCCTGGACGCGTGGAATCGTGATCCCGATGTCGATTCTGGCGTCGCTGCGACCGGACTTCCGTTTGCCGGAACATGCGCGGGTGGATGAGTTGTTCAAGGATCCATCGCAGAAGGCGGCGGCGTTCAACTGGAGCAAGCAGCTGATTTCCTGGAAGAATCTGTTCCTTGCCGTTGACCGTGGCCTGAAGCTTTACGAGAAGCTGCCGTGGAAGCCGCTGCGGAACAAAGCGCTGCGGGAAGCGAAGCAGTGGATGGTGGAACACATGGAGCGCACCGACGGTCTGGCGGCGATTTATCCGTCGATGATGAATTCGATATTTGCGCTGATGGCGATGGGGCACGGCGTTGACGATCCGCTGACGTTTCGCGAGATTAAAGAGTTTTCCCGGTTTGAGATTGAAGAGGGTGACACAATTCGCCTGCAGCCGTGTGTTTCGCCGGTATGGGATACGTGCATCGCGATGGTGGCGCTGGAAGAGGCGGGAATGCCCGCGGACCATCCTGCGCTGGTGAAGGCGGCGGACTGGCTGTTGACGAAGCAAATTCTGGGCGGCGGCGACTGGCAGATCAAGAACAAGGATGCGGAGCCGGGGGGTTGGGCGTTTGAATACCGGAATGACTTTTATCCCGACGTGGACGACACGGCGTTTGTGCTGATGGCGTTGCAGCGTGTGAAGTTTCCGGACGAAAAGCGGATGGAAGCGGCGCTGCGGCGAGGCGTGCAGTGGTTGCTGAGTATGCAGAACCGCGACGGCGGTTGGGGCGCATTTGACCGCGACAACGACAGGCAGATTCTGTGCAACATTCCGTTCGCGGACCACAACGCGATGATCGATCCTTCGACGGCGGACGTTACGGCTCGCGTTCTGGAATGCCTGGGGCGGTTCGGATGGCCCGCGGAGCATCCGGTAGTCCAGAAGGCTGTGAGTTTCCTGACGAAGGATCAGTCGAAGGATGGATCGTGGTTTGGGCGCTGGGGCGTGAATTACGTTTACGGAACGAGCGGCGTGTTGCGAGCGCTGGAAACGGTTTCGCTGACGGCGCAGGATTATTGCGCACGGGCGGTTGCGTGGTTGCGGCAGGTGCAGAAGGCCGATGGAAGCTTTGGCGAATCGCTGCTGAGCTATGAGATGGAGTCGACGAAGGGACAGGGGAACAGCACTCCTTCGCAGACCGCGTGGGGATTGATTGGGCTGCTGGCGGGAGCGGACCGCAACGATCCGGCGGTGGGGCGCGCGGCGGAGTACCTGGTGACGCAGCAGAACGCGAACGGTTCGTGGAGTGAAGACGATTTTACTGGTACGGGCTTCCCTGGCGTTTTTTATCTGAAGTACCACCTTTATAAGAATTCCTTTCCGGTGTACGCGCTGGCCCGTTACCGCAATCAGGGACGGCGCGCGGAAGAGTATTGCGCGTGCAAGTTTTTGCCGGGTGAGTTCCGGTTGCGGAGCGGTTTATATACCAAGCGCGAACGGAGCGCTTCCTAAGCAAACGAATGCGGTACCCCCTTGGCTTAGTGCTGGATTCCGCGAGATACCTCGCGTCGCGGAAACTTCGAGGTGACAAGAAAATACCGGTGATGCTGTCGCTTGATCCATTGGGCGGATGCGCGAGCGTATGCGGAGGAGCGAACGGAAACGGCGCCGGCGCGAGCGCGTCGGAACAGCGCGCGATGCTGAGCGTGGAGCAATGTATGGCGGCGATGAAAGAGTGCGATACGCCGGTTGTGGCGATTTGCGGTGGGGAACCACTCGGGTATCCGGAGATTGCACGGTTGACACGGGAGATTCTGGAGCGCGGGAAGCATCTTTTTCTATGCACGGATGGGACGCTGATCCGGCGGCGGCTGCACATGATTCCTCCGTACACGAATTTTTTCTGGAATGTGAAGCTGGATGGAACGGAAACGGCACACGACGGAAGGGTGAACCGGCCGGGACTATTTGCGGAAGCTCTGGATGGAGTGAAAGCGGCGAAGAACGCGGGTTTTTTTGTGGTGGTGACGACGACGATTTATCCGGACTCGGATGTGCGAGATGTGGCGGAGCTGTTCGAGCAGTTGCATGCAATTCACGTTGATGGGTACATGCTTTCGCCGCACTATCCGGCGCGGCAGATGTGCCGGAATTCGGCGGCGGTGTTTCACGACAAGATGCGGCAGAGATTTTGCGAGGCGAGTGATTTGTTGAGCGAGTACAACCTGCTGACTTCGCCGATTTACCTGGAGTATCTGCGCGGGGAGCGGGAGTTGGATTGCTGCGCGTGGGGAAGCCCGGTGTTTGGGCCGCAGGGCTGGGCGGCGCCGTGCACGCAGCTGAATTATGGCTATCAGCAGGAATACAAGAACCTGTTGGAAAAGACTGTGTGGGAGAATTTCGGGCGCGGAATGAATCCGCGGTGCGAGCCGTGCTCGAGCCACGCGGGGTATGAGACCGCGGCGATTCTGGGGATGAATCCGAAGGCCGGGGATTTCTGGAAGATGCTGGCGTGGCAACTGCAGGGCGGGTTGGGCGAGAAGCGCGAGCGAGCACGCAAGGCATGACGACACTGGTGACAGGCGCGGCGGGATTTCTGGGCAGCCATGTGGCGCGGCAACTGGTGGCGCGCGGAGAATCTGTGCGCGTGCTGATGCGGGCTTCCAGCAGCAACCGGGCGATCAGCGATTTGTCGCTGGAGTATGTGACCGGGGATTTGCGGGATGCGGCTTCGCTGGATCGCGCGATGGCCGGCGTGAAGCGGGTGTATCACGTTGCGGCGGATTACCGGTTGTGGGCAAAGAGGTCGCAGGATATATACGATTCGAACGTTGGGGGAACGAAGAATCTGCTGGCGGCGGCAAGGCGCGCGGGCGTAGAGCAACTGATTTATACAAGCACCGTGGCGACGATTGCAGTGGACCGACCGGAATTGCCGAATGAATTCACGGACGCGAAGCTGGAAGAGATGGTGGGGCATTACAAGCGCTCGAAATGGATGGCGGAGCGCGAGGTGATTCAGGCCGCTAAAGAGGGACTGCCCGTGATTGTGGCGATGCCGACTACGCCGGTGGGGCCGTGGGACTGGAAGCCGACGCCGACGGGGAAAATCATTTTGGATTTTCTGAATGGGAAGATGCCGGGATACGTGGAGACGGGATTGAATTTTGTTGGCGTGGAAGACTGCGCTGCAGGGCACCTGCTGGCGGCGGAGAAGGGCAAAGTGGGCCAACGATATTTGCTGGGAGCGGAGAATCTGACGCTGAAGGGTTTGCTGGATTTGCTGGCGCAGATTACGGGTTTGCGGGCACCGGGAATGAAGATTCCGCACGGGATGGCGCTGGGTGTAGCTTATGTAGATACGGTGTTTTCACGGCTGATGGGAAAAGAGCCGCAGATTCCCGTGGAAGGCGTGAAGATTGCGCGACACAAAATGTTTGTGGATGCTTCGCGGGCGCAGCGGGAATTGGGATTTCAGCCCGGGCCGGTCGTGGCGGCTTTGGAGCGGGCGGTGCGGTGGTACCGAGCGAATGGGTACGTGACGGCCCGAAGGGCGAAGAAGATTAAGTTGGCGGCATGAAGGAATGAAGTAAAGAATCAGACGTTTGAGGGATTGCGGATGAAGGTACTGATTACATTTGCGGTGGAGGCGGAGTTTGCGGCTTGGCGGAAGCTGCGCACGTTCAACCTGATTGATTATGAGGGGCTGAAACTGCGGAAGACGGTGGTCGGGACCACGGAGATAACTGTTCTGATCACGGGTGTGGGTTCGGAAGCCGCGGGGCAGGCCATGGGCTTGATGATGCGGATGGCGGATAAGGATCAGTATTTTGATGTATGCGTTTCGAGCGGACTGGCGGGAGCACTTTGCGACACGCTGAGTGTGGGAGACATTATCGCGCCGAAGGAACTTATCGTAGAGCTGAAACACGCGGGCCACGGGGCTGAACGCCTTGAGGTGGACGCGGAACTGCGGCAGTTGGCACTCGGACGAGGGGCAAAGAACGCGAATTGCATGTTTACGACGGATGAGATTTTGGTGAAAGCCAGTCAGAAGAAATCGTGCGCTTCGCGAGCGCAATCGGTGGACATGGAGAGTTTTGAAATCGTGAAAGCGGCTTCGGCGTGGGGAGCGCGGAGCGTGGTGATTCGAGCGATCAGCGACTCGGCGACGGAAGATCTGCCTATTAATTTCAATTTGACGCTCTCCGACAAGAAGGAAGTGAGCCTCTCGAAAGTGCTGATTCAGATTGCGAAAAATCCGTTGGCGCTGCCTGCGTTGATCCGATTCGGCGGGCAGAGCAAGCAGGCCGGAGCGTTGCTGGCAGCATTTCTGGAAGGCTATTTGAAGGAACTGGCGAGCGTGGGGAGCACGAAACAGGTGAGCGAGGCGGCGGCGAGATGAGCGGCGCGGGAACCATCGTCGAACAGGTAAGGAGTCTGGGGCCGATACCCAAGACGATGCGGGCGGGTGTGTATCGCGAAAAGGGAATTGTGCGCGTGGAAGAGGTGCCGGTGCCGTCCGTGGGCGATGGCGAAGTTTTAATCAAAGTTGCGGCGTGCGGAATCTGCGGGACGGACATCAAGAAGATTTTTTACAGGTATGTGGAGCCGCCGCAAATTTTGGGACACGAATTGGCTGGGACGGTTGTGGCGGTCGGGCGCGGCGTTACGAAATGGAAGCTGGGCGACCGGGTAATGAGTTTTCATCACATCCCGTGCGGCGAATGTTTCTTTTGCGAGCGGCGGATGTTTTCGCAGTGCAAACTGTACAAGTCAACGGGACTGACAGCGGGCTTCACGCCAAACGGAGGGGGCTTTGGCGAGTACGTGAAAGCGATGCCGTGGGTTGCGGAGCGCGGGATTGTGGCGCTGCCGGACAACGTGAGCTTTGAAGAGGCTACGTTCATTGAGCCGATTAACACGATTGTTAAAGCGGTGCAAAAGGCGCGGGTGGCAGCCGGGGAAACGGTGCTGATCATCGGGTGCGGGCCGATCGGATTGCAACTATTAATGGTTGCCCAAATCGAGGGGGCGCGCATCTATACAAGTGACCCGGTGGCGACGCGCCGGGAAAAGAGCTTAAGGCTCGGGGCGCTTGAGTCTTTTAACCCTGTAAGTGGTAAGCTAGTTGAAGAAGTCCGGGCCCGGTCGGAGGGTCGCGGGGCAGACGTGGTGCTTGTCGCGGTGGCGCATCCAGCGGTTGTGGTGGAAGCGTTGGCGGCGGCGAGGCCAGGGGGGCGGGTTCTCCTGTTTGCAGCCAATGATCCTGTGACAAAGATAGAGTTTCCAGCCTCGGCGGTGGGGATCGACGAGAAGGAAATCCTTGGCAGCTATAGCGCGGCGGTTGACATCCAAGAAAGTGCGGCGGGGCTGGTGCTGGGGAAGAAACTGCCGGTGATGGATATCGTCACGCACCGGTTTCCTTTGGATAGAATCCAGGAGGGCTTAGAACTGGCGGCGCATCCCACGGACGAATCCCTGAAGATTCTGATAACGCACCAATGAAAACAGCATCCCCAAAAAAGATCGAGCTTGGACTGGAAGAATCGCTTTTCCAGGAAAAGCTGGTCGTGCCTTCCCGAATGACCGCAGCCGTGCTCTACGGCAGCGAAGACCTTCGAATCGAACAAATTGATGTGCCGGCGCTTGCGGTGGACGAGGTGTTGCTGCGCGTTCGGCTGGCGCTGACCGACGGAACGGACCTGAAGGTCTGGAAGCGCGGGTATCACGCAAAGATGATTCAGCCGCCGGCCGTGTTCGGGCACGAGGTAGTAGGCGAAATTGTGGCGATGGGGAAGCGGGTGGATCCGCGGTGGCGGCTGGGGACGCGAGTGATTGCGGCGAATTCGGCGCCGTGTTTACGGTGCTATCACTGCCGGCGCGGGCAGGAAAATCTTTGCGACGATTTGCTGTTTAACAATGGCGCGTACGCGGAGTACATGCGGATTCCGGGGCGGATTGCGCGGGAGAACATGCTGGAAGTGCCGCACGGTGTGGACGACCACAGCGCGGCGCTGGTGGAGCCGCTGGCTTGCGTGCTGCGCGGCGTGCACGAAATGGAAGTGCGCACGGGCGATACGACCGTAGTGATTGGCTGTGGACCGATTGGATTGATGTTTGTGCGGATGCTGACACGGCGCGGGGTCCGGGTGATTGCGCTGGCTCGGCGCGAAGGACCGCTGGCGGTGGCACGGAAGTTGGGCGCGGCGGCGGCGATCAATGTTACAGAGACTGCGGATGTGGCAGCGGCGGTGCGAGCGTTGACCGATGAGGGCCGCGGGCCGGATTCGGTGGTCGAGGCGGCGGGCAATCCCGCAACGTGGGAACAGGCTTTGGCGATGGTGCGGCGCGGCGGCGTGGTGAATTTCTTCAGCGGGTTGCCGACCGGGACGCGGGTGGGGATCGAGCCGGCTGCGATCCACTATTCGGAGATCAAGATTATTTCGCCGTTTCATCACACGCCGCGATTTATTCGAGAGGCGCTGGAAGCGATCCGGCGCGGAGATATTTCAGCGCACGATTTTGTTACCGAAGACATTCGATTGGAAGATCTGCCGCAGGCGTTTGAGCGGATGAAGACGCGAAGCGGGGAAATCAAACTGGCGGTCAGGCCGTAGAAGAAGTGACTGGTGATTCGTGACTGGTGACTAGTGGAGAGAGCGTGGCCAGCGACCAGTGGCCAGTGAAGAGGAAGCCCACCCATTTTCTTGAAACTCCATGAGGATACAGAAGGCTGATGCTGCGTCCGGGCGAATTGAAAATTGCCGAAAAGCTGCCTGCGGATGGTTGCGCGCCGGCGGAAGCGCAGGCGTATACGCGATGGCTGGCTACGCATCATTACGAAAATTTCAATGTGGCGTCGTGGCTCCTGCCGAAGGATCTGCACCAACATTTTTATA
>DATHOY010000174.1:0-10029 GCA_035484435.1 Vulcanimicrobiaceae bacterium
TTTTCCTGGTTCGCGTGATAGCTGATCAGCGCATTCTCCGTCTCTTCCAGAGCGCGCAGCACAGTCTGTTCATACTCCGCGTAATTTTCCTGCGTCACCGCCGACGACTGCCTCACCCGTGCCTTAAACCGCCAGTAATCCAGCGCCGGCCACGAAATCGACGGCGCAATGCTCCACGCCTCCGAGTCCGATTGAAAAAACGTGCTTCCTCGCCCCGCGATGAATCCCAGAAATCCCCCGAACGAAACGTGCGGGAAGAGGTCGGCCACCGCCGATCCCTGCAACTCTGTCGCCTGCGCCAGCCGCCGCTCCGCCGCCTGCACATCCGGCCTGCGGCGCAGCAACTCGTTGGGATCGCCAACCGGCAGCGCCTTGGTGATTGGAGCATATTCGCGCGCCGAAAGATCCGCGGCAAGCTCGCCGGGACGCACTCCCGTCAACACCGCAATCCGGTTCTGATACGTCAGAATCGCCGCGTTGATATCCGGGATCGTCGCCGCCGTTTGCGCCACGCGCGCCGCGGCACTGGCCACGTCCTGCTCTTCGCCAACGCCCGCGTCACGCCGCACTTCCGTCCATTTCAACGTGTCCTGCTGGTTCACCAGGCTCCGCTGCGCCACGGCCAGCCGCCACTGTGCCCCGCGCAACAGAAAATAGTTCCGCGCCACTTCCGCGGCCACGCTCACCTGCACGTCGCGAAGATTCGCCCGGAACGCCTGATTCTGCGCCGCTGCCGCTTTCACCTGATGCCGCACGCGCCCGAAAACATCCAGCTCCCAGTACGCGTCGAAACCTGCCTGGTAGGTCTTGATGTTGACCGGCGTATCGATAAACCCGGGAACAACTTCCCGCGCCTGTTGATAGCTCGCCGTGGCCGAAATGGTCGGATACCTATCCAGCTTGCGCTCGTCGTAAATGGCCCGCGATTGCGCCAGCCGCGTTCGAGCCACTTCGATGTCCCAATTCGAATGCAGCGCGGAATCCACCAGCGTGTTCAAAACCGGATCGTCAAACTGTCCCCACCACTTCCCATCGAATTTCTCCTGCGTAATCTCCGACGGTTGCGCCTGGTGCAGTTTCACTTCCGCCGGATTGGGCGCCTTGTAGCGCGGCCCAACCGAGCATCCTGAAAGAGCGAGGGCTAATGCGAGTATCGCGATGGAAACTTTCCGCATGATTACGCCTCCGCCTTTCCCGGCTCGCCGAGATTTCCAGGCTGCGTAATCGTTTTCACTTCCTTGCCCTCCACCAACCGCTGTACCACCACATAAAACACCGGCGTCAGCAGCAATCCGAAAAACGTCACGCCCAGCATTCCAAAGAACACCGCGATGCCAATCGCTTGCCGCATTTCCGAGCCAGCGCCCGACGACAGCACTAGCGGCACAACGCCCATCGTGAACGCCAGCGAAGTCATCAGAATCGGCCGCAAGCGCAACCGGCAAGCCTCCATCACCGCTTCAAACCGGTTCATCCCCTCATGCTGCTTCTCTCGCGCAAATTCCACGATCAGAATCGCGTTCTTGCAAGCCAACCCCACCAGCACAATCAAGCTGATCTGCGTAAAAACATTATTGTCCCCGCCCAGCAGCCACACCCCCGCAATCGCGGAAAGCAGCGTCATCGGCACAATCAAAATCACCACCAGCGGCAGCGACCAGCTCTCGTATTGCGCCGCCAGAACCAGGTACACCAGCAGTACCGAGAGAGGAAAAATGTAGATCATCGTGTTCCCCGCCAGGATTCGCTGGTACGTCAACTCCGTCCATTCGAACCGCATCCCATTCGGCAGGTTCTGATTCAAAATATTCGCAATCGCCGTTTCGGATTGCCCCGAACTAAAGCCGGGCCCCGCCGCTCCATTGATTTCCGCCGCCGGGAATCCGTTGTAGTGCATCACGCGGTCCGGCCCATACGTCGAGCGCACCGTGACCACCGAACCCAGCGGAATCATCTCTCCCGCCGCGTTTCTCGTTCTCAGCTTCGCGATGTCTTCCGGCTGCAACCGGTAACTCGACTCCGCTTGCGCGTTCACCTGGTACGTTCGCCCGAACCGGTTGAAGTCGTTCACATACAGCGCGCCCAGATACACTTGCATCGTCTCGAACACATCATCCAGACTGATCCCAAACGTCTTCGCCTTCTCGCGGTCCACGTGTGCATCAATCTGCGGCACGTTCACGTCAAAGCTCGAGAACAATCCGGTAAGCGCCGGCGTCTGGTAACCCTTCCCTATCGCCGCCGTCGTTTCCTTATATAAAGGTTCCAGTCCCAGCCCCGCGCGGTCTTCGACGTACAATTTGAATCCTCCTACCGTTCCGAGCCCCTGTACTGGCGGAGGTGGGAAGATCGCCACGAACGCTTCCTGAATCCCTGAGAATTTCTCATTCAACTGTTTCGTGATTGCCATGCCGGAGAGATCCTTGCTCGTCCGCTTCTCAAACGGCTTTAATCCAACGAACACAATTCCCGAGTTCGGGCTGTTCGTGAATCCGTTGATCGAAAGCCCTGGAAATTCGATAGCATCCTGCACTCCCGGATGCGCCAGCGCGATGTCGGAAAGTTCGCGCATCACCGCTTCCGTGCGGTCCAGCGTCGCGCCGTTCGGCAACTGAGCGAACGCCACCAGATACTGCTTGTCTTGCGTGGGCACGAACCCGCTCGGCACCTTACTGAAGCCGATTCCTGTCAGCGCAATCAAGCCGGCATAAATCACCAGCGCGATCCCCGTTGAACGAATCGCATGTCCCACAAACGTTCCGTACTTCCCTGATGCCCAGGCAAAAAACCGGTTGAACCCGCGGAAAAACCATCCAAACAGGAAATCCAGCCCGCGCGAAAATTTGTCCCTCTTCTCCTCACGCGATTGCAGCAGCAGCGCCGCCAACGCCGGACTCAAGCTCAGCGAATTGAACGCCGAAATCACCGTCGAAATCGCAATCGTCAGCGCAAACTGTTTGTAGAATTGCCCCGAAAGCCCGACGATGAACGCCGTCGGCACGAACACCGCGCAAAGCACCAGCGCAATCGCAATAATCGGCCCGCTCACCTCCGCCATTGCCCGCTGCGTTGCCTCCCGCGGCTGCAAACCAAGCTCCAGGTTGCGCTCGACGTTTTCCACCACCACAATCGCGTCGTCCACCACGATCCCGATCGCCAGCACCAATCCAAAAAGCGAAAGTGTGTTCAGTGTAAATCCAAGCGCCAGCATGATCGCAAACGTGCCCACCAACGAGACAGGCAGCGCCAGCAGCGGAATAATCGAAGCCCGCCACGTTTGCAGGAAGATGAGCACCACCAACACCACAAGAATCAGCGCCTCCACAAACGTGTGGCCCACTGCTTCAATCGACTGCCTCACGAACACAGTCGGGTCGTAAACAATCTTGTAATCCAACCCCTCCGGAAACTGCGTTTTCAACCGCGCCATGGTCTCGCGCACCTGCTTCGAAGTCTCCAGTGCATTCGAACCCGGCCGCTGCGAAATCGGAATCGCCACCGCCGGCTCATTGTTCAGCAAGCTCCGCAAGGCATATGTGCTCGCGCCCAGTTCGACCCGCCCCACATCTCGAATGCGCGTAATCTGCGGGGCCGCCCGGACAATAATGTTTCCAAACTCCTCCTCCGTCACCAGCCGTCCCTGCGTATTCACCAGCAACTGAAACGCGTTCTTGCCGTTAGCCACCGGTGGCGCGCCAAGCACGCCCGCCGCCACCTGCACGTTCTGTTCGCGGATCGCACGCACCACATCTGTCGCCGTCAAACTGTGCGACGCCAGTTTGTTCGGATCGAGCCACACACGCATGCTGAAATCGCCCGCGCCGAAAATCTGCACGTTCCCCACGCCCTGCAGACGCGAAAGCTCATCCTTAACCTGCAGCACCGCATAATTCGCCAGGTACAGCATGTTGTAGCGCTTGTCCGGCGAAATCAGGTGCACCACCATCAACAAATCCGGTGAAGTTTTTTCCGTGGTCACGCCCAAGCGCTGCACTTCCTGCGGCAAGCGCGGCAAGGTCTGCGCAACGCGGTTTTGCACCTGAACTTGCGCCTTGTCCAGATCGGTTCCGATGCGGAAGGTGATCGTCAACGTCATCACGCCGTCCGCCGTCGCTTGCGAAAACATGTACAGTTCGTCTTCGACGCCCGTGATCGACTGCTCCAGCGGCGAAGCTACCGTGTCTGCAATCACCACCGGGTTCGCACCGGGATACGTCGTCCGCACCACTACCGTCGGCGGCACAACCTCCGGATATTCGCTGATCGGCAGCCGCAAAAATGCCAATGCCCCGATGATCGTGATCACAATCGAGACCACGGCGGCAAAAATAGGTCGATCGATAAAAAAGTCTGCGATTTTCATGGAATCCCTTTGTGTTTTACCCGCCTGAGGTTACTTGCCCGAGCCACCCTGGCTCTTTGCGCCGGCATCGTCCTTTACCGCTGGCGGTGAAGACAGCGAGGCGCTTCCCATCGGGACCTGCTTCGGCGTCACATTCATTCCGGGCCGCACGCGCTGCAAACCGTTCACCACCACCACATCGCCCTCGTGCAATCCATCGCGCACCACGCGCAACCCATTCACCATTGGCCCCAGTGTCACCGGGCGGTAGGCCACGGCGTTATTCGCATCTACCACCAGCACAAATTTCTGATTTAAGTCCGTCCCCACCGCCGCGTCGTCAATCTGGCAGCCGCGAATCGTTTCGCCTCCCGCCAGCTTCAACCGTGCAAACAAACCGGGGGTAAGCGAAAAATCCTTGTTCGTAAACACGCCCCGCGCTCGAATGGTCCCCGTCGTCGGATTCACCTGGTTATCAATGAAATTCACCACGCCTTTGTGCGGGAAATCTTCTTCCCCGGCGAGCCCAAGATAAATCGGGCCATTTGCTTCGCCGTTGGTGCCCTTCTTCCCGGCGCGCGCCAGTTTCCCGTACCGCAGATAAGTCTGTTCGTCGGCGTCAAAATACGCGTATACCGGATCCAGCGAAACCACAGTCGTCAGCAAAGTCGCCGGACCGCCTCCTCCGCTCGTTACTAGGTTCCCGCGCGTCACTTCCGCCCGGCTCACGCGTCCCGTGATCGGAGAAACAATGCGCGTGAATTCCAGATTCAACTCCGCTCCCCGCAGCGACGCCTCCACCGACGCCACCTGCGCCTCGGCCTCCGCTCGCGCCGAATTCCGCCGGTCGTATTCCTCCACCGACATTCCATTGTTGTTGTGCAACCGCTCCGCGCGCACAAAATCGCTCTGGCTGCGTGCCAACTGGGCCTTCGCCCGCTCCAGTTCCGCCTTCAGCCGGTCCACCTCCGCCTGAAACGGCCGCGGATCAATCGTGAACAGCAATTCCCCCTTCTGCACGATCGCGCCTTCCTGAAAGTGCACGCTGTCCAGTTGCCCCGAAACACGCGGGCGAATCTCCACGTGGTCCACCGCCTCCAGGCGGCCCGTAAATTCGTCGCTCTCGATCACCGGCTTGCACTCCACCTTAGCCACCGTCACCTGCGGCGCGGGCGCCTTCGTCACCGGCGCTGACTTCGTGTCGCACCCGCTGCCAATCAACGCCAAAATCAACGGCGCGGTACCAAAAATACTCCGTGCGAATCTGCGTGCCTCGTGGAGCGAAGTGATGCTTGGTTTGAATCCGTGCTCTGGCCTGTACATACCCCAAGGTCTCCCTGAAAACTAAGAGTTACGACACGTTCCACGCCGGATCGGGCAGGTACTCCGGCGCCGGGAACCCGCTGGGGACTCCCGGAAATTTCCGATTATTTTTGGATGCGGGGCGGCAAGAGTTCGATACTTGTCTAAATGACAGTTTTAAACCGCCCGCGGGCGGTTGTGCACGTTTGCTAGTGATTCTGTTTCTCAACGTTACGCAAAATTTTAATCCAACGCCCGTAAACCCCCAAATTTCACGCGTGATTCATGCAGCAAATCGCATTTTGAGGGGGGCGAACTAATGTAGAAGTAATTTCTACAGGCCTCGGAAACCTAATTTTCGGGTGGCTCAGGTAAAGAGGACCGCTCAGCGGCAACAAGTGCCACCAACCGGGTGTTGGGGAAATAGTGATCCAGAATCGCGCGAAAGTCGGAACCGCCTTCCGCCATGCCCCGCGCTCCCCGTTGGCAGAGACCGACACCATGGCCCTGGCCGACGCCGCTCAGCGTGACTTCCCCGTCGGCTTCCTGGACCGTGAAATTGTTGCTTGGAACCGTATTCCAGCCCAGCCTCCGACCGATGGCAAGCCGCCCGTTTTCTCCTCGAAGCCTCAGCAATTCCTCGTCTTCGCGAGAGACTTTGCGGGTCCATTGAACTGGATTGTTGTAACAAGAATCGCAACGCACGGAAAAGTAGGGATAGCCCTTCTGAGACACGCGAATCTCTTCCGGCGTGCGCGTTCGGCCGCCGCAACTGCGCGTGAACATCGCAGCGACCGGCTTTTCTCCATAAGTAAGCACCAGACCCTGCGTCGCCGCGACGGCATTCGCCGCGGGACTATCGGAAGCCGGCGGTTCTCGTAGGAACTGGCAATGGGTAAGATCGCAGAAATCAAATTCACCGTGCCGGCCCCCACCCGAGACAAAATAAGAGCGGCTGACGACGGCTTGGGCTTTAAGCGCTTCCAGCGGGGTGCCCCGAGTTGTCTCCGCCTGAACTACCGAAGCGACCGCGGTCTCCAATTCCATCGTGATAATCGGGAATAGTTCGCCATGCTTTGCTTTCAACTCAAGAACGCCCAAGTAACGCCGCTTAATTTTCCCAGGAAGCGTGACGACAATCCCCGTGGATTGTTGATTGCGGCCTGAGGCGTGCAATTCTCCTTCGCGCAGTTCCATCGTGCCGCAACTCAACAGCAAATTATCTCGGACGGAGCGGACTCGCAGCAGGCTGCAATCCGATCCCCGCTGCAGAACAATCCTCTGACCGCTAACCGCAATCATTAGCTCTCCCGTTGGATCGGCAGCGATGGTCAGCTCGTGCGGATGAAAAATGCCCAGAACGCCGATTCGAACGGAGCGCGGCTGGGATTGCGCAAGCAGCGGGAATCCGAGCAAGAGCAGCAGTAAACAAACGCGGCGCACAGTCTCACTCTTCCATTTCGCGGAGCATTTGTCCCGCGGTTTCCGCGGCCTTGGCCCCGGCGACGCCATGGATGCGGACAAACAGAAGAATTTCCGGCTGGGACCCCGGGACAAGCGCAATAACGAACCCGTCGGCTGGGGCCCAGGGAGAATGCGTGCACGGTGCGGTCCCCGTTTTCACCAGGGCCTTCGCGCGCTTCAATTGGCGATCAACCGCGGCGCCGGTGCCGCGCTCCGCTGATTGCCTCATTCCCTCAAGGATCGGCGAAACGCCGGGCTGATTCTTGCGGCGATCCAGTTCCAGATAGGCTTCGGCCATATGCATAGGCGAAATGCGCCACTGCTCGCCCAAGCCAAACAGAGTCGCGCTTGTGGATCCGGCATCGGGAAATTCCAACCCAAAGGCCAGCGCAACCGGCCTCAGTTGCTCCAACGTAACGGCTTCGGCCAAGCGCCTAAAGTACGCATTGCAGGAAACGGAAACAGCGGCAGTGATTTCGAGTCTTCCATGCGGCCGAGGCTGCCAGCATCCGTTCGATTTACCCTTGCATTCGTATACGGGATAGCGGAAACCATGGGCTTGGGCGTAGGCCAGCGCCGTAAAAGGCTTCACCAGCGATCCCATGGGAATGGCTTTCTCCAGATTGTCCCAGCGGCTTGCCAGAACCGTGCCGGTTTTCGCGTCCAGCAAAAGATAAGACGTCTCGCTTTTTGTGAAATCATGCCGCAGAATCTCGGCGGCGGATTGCGAGAATAACGAAGCTGGAGGGCTGTTGGAAGGCTGCGCTTCCTGGCCAGGCGCGGGCACCGCTAGCAAAAAAAGAAACAGAAGATTCCGCGCCCACTGCGGGCCTATTGAGCCCATGCGTAAATTACCGTTTGGGTTTGCCGGTCACCGGCATCCCGGATCACGATCTCTTCGGATGAGATATTCTTCAGCGTGAAACTCAAGCTGGCAAGATTTTCGGAGAAAAACTCAGGGCCTCCGCCGTTTTGGGGAGATCCGGACCCCACGTCGAGGATCTTCGTGAGCACCGCGAAATTCTCTCGCTCCCGCCGATGGTCAAAGGACGCGGCCAGTACCGCGGCTGTGCCGGTCGGTTTCTTGTTCATTCCCTCCAGAGCTGCGCTTAGAAGCGGCGCGCTGTCCGAGATGATCAGGTATTTTCCGCGCACGGCAACAGCAAGTGGCCACAGACCGTCAAGCACGCTGTAGCCGGAGGCGCTTTTCCATTCGACGCCCAATTGTCCGGTGGTAAATCCGGGGCGAACGAAATCCACCAGCGAGGCACGTACCGCGGGCTCATCCCAATCGGATGTCCCCAGAAAAGCGACGGCCGAATGAATGCGGACGAACACTCCCGCGGAATCGCGCTCCGTACCCTGTAGTTGCAGCTGCGCGAGAACGTGATTTTTTGCAAATACTGCTTGAAGTGCAGCGCTGCTATCCCCGGCAACAGAAGTCTGTGCTGGTGGCTGATCGATCCTGGTCTCCAGATCCGAGCCGGAGCCGGTCTCGCCGCCGCCAAGCTGCACTTGAGGAGCGAGCGTCCCCGGCGCGGCGGGTCCGAGATGCGGCGCCAGAATCTTGGCTGTCAGCAGCTCCAGGGAATCCTTGCGCTCCGGATCGGCTTTCGCTTCGTAAATGCCGGTGTTCGCGGGAACCAGCCTCAGAATTTCACCGACCGCCGCCGCGCCTTTTCCTTCCGATCCCTCGTGAACCGCCTCTTTCCTCAGCAATGTGCGTTCCTCGTGATATTCGTTGCCAGAGCGTGTGAGATCGGAAATCGCAGCGGTGTATTGCTTCATGTCCGTGATGTTCTGCTGAACCCAGTAGGAGCGGAAATACGGGCTTGGCACAATTTTCTCCAGGTTCAAAACCATGCGCATATCGCCCGGCGCCCCAGTGGCCGCAACGGATCGCGACCACCATGGTTCTTCTTCCACGCAGTGTTGCTTACTCCCGGCAAGCAACTCGAGAGCTCCCGCCAGCAAATCTTCGCGCGTCGCCAGCAAAAGGTAGTCGCCGGCAATGGCAAAAGCAATCTCGCGATCAGATTCAGGGTCCTTGCGGTAAAAAAAACTGACGCCGCCCGCGCTGCGAGTTTCGAATTGCGATCGGGTTTGCCACAACGCGGACTGCATGGACTCGGCGGAAGCACGCCGGGTAATGAACAGGAATTGAAGCTTCCCGATGTCGTAAAGTGCCAGGGCGCTTTGTTTTCCCGCCGCCTGGTGGAGCAAATCCGCATCCACGGGAACACCCGCGGCTTTAGCAAACTCGTCGCCGGCGCTTTGTAATCTCAGCAGCAGGCGCGACTGCGAAAAGACATCGTGATTTTTGCTCTTTAACCAGGTCTCTTTTTCCTGGGATTTATCCCAATCCGCCAGTAGCGAAGAAAAATCCTTGGCCTGCAGGTATAGCACGGCGCCCGAAGGGACAAATCGCGACAGTTGGGGTTCCGGTGGAGCAGCCACGCGATATGCGCCAAACGCCACGCCAAATATCCCGGCACACAGCAACGTGACCAAGAGAGTGCGTTTCATGGTTTTCTCCCTGCCTTCGCGGGCGATCTTCCGGGTGTCTCCGCCCGGGCAACCAACCGCGGCCGCACCAGACGATCCTGCTCCAGTTCGGGGTGCAGGACTGGCTGACGAGCCGCATTAGTGTGTTGACGCCGCAAGCGTGCCCGGACTTCCAGAAGCTGTGCGGTAATGCGTGCACGCTCAGCGGGTGTTTTTTCAAGGTTCTGCGCGATTTTCAGGTAAGCGGCGGCCTCGTCCAAGCGTTCCAGGCGAATCAGTGCCAGTGCAACTTCGCGCGCCAGTTGGGATTGTTGAGAGAGTGGCAGAGCGGCATTTGATGCGTTCTGTACTTCTGCTTGGCCGGCCTCCGTCTCTTCGTCCGTGCCGAAAGTTTCTTCGTCACCGGAATTTCCTGG
>DATHOY010000175.1:0-21352 GCA_035484435.1 Vulcanimicrobiaceae bacterium
AACGAGGAGCATCCATAAACCCATGGCAACTCAGGCTTCCAAGATTTCTCCGGCCCGCTCGCTGAAGAGTTCCTACGAAGAGTATGTGAATCCCCAATGGGTCGCCCTGCTGAACATTCTTGACATGAATGTCCGGTACGAACGTTGCGCGGGCAGCGAACTGTTCACCGAAGACGGCCGCCGCATCCTCGATTTCCTGTCCGGCTATTGCGTCCACAACACTGGACACAACCATCCTTATATAGTCCAGGCGCTCAAGGAGGAGTTGGACAAGAGCGGCCCGGCGATGCTGCAAAGCCACGTCCCGGAGATCGCCGGCGAACTTGCCAAACGCCTGTGCAAGTTGGCCGGCGGCGGATTAGAAAAAGTTTATTTCGGCAGCAGCGGCAGCGAAGGCGTCGAAGCCGCCATCAAGTTCGCTCGCGCCACGACCGGCCGCGCCGGAATCGTTTACGCTCGCAGCAGCTTTCACGGCCTTACCGCTGGCGCTCTTTCCCTGATGAACGATGCGTTCTGGCGCGAGGGCTTTGGCCCGCTCCTTCAGGACACGGTGGGCGTCGAGTTTGGCGACGCAAGCGCGCTCGAAGCTGTCTTGCAAACCACGCGCCACGCCGCCCTGGTGCTCGAACCAATCCAGGCCGAAGCGGGCATTCGCGTCCCTGCGAGAGAGTATCTGCAAAAGGCTCAGGAGCTTTGCCGCAAGACGGGCACGCTGTTCGTGATCGATGAAGTGCAAACGGGCATGTTTCGCACGGGCACCTTTCTCGCTTCCCATCAGTTTGAGCTTCGCCCCGATATTGTGATTCTCGCCAAAGCGCTCAGCGGTGGCCTGATGCCTGTCAGCGCCGTCCTGATGACCGACAAAATCTATCACGCTGTATATTCCTCGCTGCGCCGCGCGATCGTGCATACCTCCACGTTCAGCGAAAACAGCCTTTCCATGCGAGCGGGCATCGCGTCGCTGGACGTGCTTGAATCAGAGCAACTCGGCAAACGCGCCTTGGAACTCGGTGAGTCTTTCCGCGCCAAGTTGCGAACCGCGTTGGCGCCGTTCGAGATGGTGAAAGAAGTCCGCGGGATGGGGCTACTCTCCGGAATCGAGTTCGTCGCGCCGAAAAAAATGTCCCTTCGCGTGCCGTTCGAAGCGTTTCATCGCATCCATCCGGCGATGTTCGGCCAAATCGTGGTAATGCGCATGTTTCGCGAAAAAAACATCCTCACGCAGATCTGCGGCAACAATTTCCTGGTGCTGAAAGCGGCGCCGCCGTTGGTGGTGACAGAAACGCAGCTCGACGATTTTGTCGCTGCCATCAGGGGAGTGATGGAACTGGCGCACACCTCCGCTACTTTCTGGAGCGAGGCGCTCGGCCTGGCGCGCCGGGCAGTCAATGTCTGAGTTGATGGTCGGTTGGCAAGCAAAACACGGGAATGGGGGCTAGGAGTGGTCTCCGGCAGAACAAAGGTGGATGTGTTTGTAATCGGGGGAGGGCCCGCGGGGCTGGCTGCTGCCATTGCCGCGCGGCAACGAGGAATGTCCGTCATCGTTGCGGATGGCAGGGAGCCGCCGATTGACAAAGCTTGCGGCGAGGGCTTGATGCCAGAAACAATCGCGGCGCTTGGCGAACTCGGCGTAGCAATTCGTCCCGATGCGGGCTACCGGATTCGCGGAGTCCGATTCCTCCAAAACGAAGCCCAAGTCGGCGGAGAGTTTCCTCATGGCCTAGGAGTGGGTATTCGGCGTACGATTCTCCACGAATGGCTGATCGCCCGCGCGGAAGAGTGCGGTGTTCAACTACTGTGGCGAACACCTGTTTCCGGAATCACAAAAGCTGGAGTCCAGCTGCCCGGCGAATTCGTGGCCGCGCGCTGGATCATCGGTGCCGACGGCTGCGGTTCGCGTGTCCGCCGGTGGAGCGGCTTGAATGCGGTGGCGCGGCAAAGCCAGAGGTACGCCACTCGCCGGCATTATCGAGTACGTCCCTGGTCCGAATATGTGGAGGTTTATTGGGGACATCGCACGCAGGTTTACGTGACGCCGATCAGATGCGATGAAGTCTGTATCGTGGTGATGGCCAAGCACACGGACGAAACTGCCTTCGATGTGGTGTTGCAAACTTGCCCGGATCTGCGGCAGCACGTCGCTGGCGCCGAGCTTGCCAGCCGCGAACGCGGGGCGATCACCCAGATGCACTCGCTTCGTGCCGTCCACTCGGGCAACGTTGCCCTGGTTGGAGACGCCTCCGGCAGCGTGGATGCTCTCACCGGCGAGGGCTTGCGTCTCGCTTTCCAGCAAGCCATCGCGCTTGCCGACGCCATGGTGCGGAACGACTTGCCAAGTTACGCACGCGCTCATCGTGAGCAAGCACGAAAGCCCGCGCTTATGGGAGACTTGCTGCTGACCTTGGCCTGGAATGACCGGCTGCGGACAAGGTCTATCCGCATCCTGGCGAAGCGGCCACAACTTTTTGCGCGCTTGCTGGCGGTTCACGCAGGGCGCGCGGCATGGGGAGATTGGCTGTCTGCGGGCGCGCAGCTCGGATGGCGGTTTCTGACAACTTAGGGAGAGCCAAAATGCGCGTCAAAAATTGGAAATCGGCGGCAGCGGCAACAGGATTTATCTTCGGCCTGGCTGTATTACTTTCCGCCGCCCCAGTGCCACCGCGCCCCCAAGCTGCTGCTGCGGCAGCCCACGAAGTCGCTCTGACACTCGATCCGGCGCAAACGAAAGTTCACTTCAGCGTGGACAGCACGCTGCATATGGTGCACGGCACGCTCGCCCTGAAAAGCGGTGCACTGAAATTCGATCCGCAGACAGGCAGTTCCAGTGGCTTGATCGTCGTGGACGCCGTCAGTTGCGATACCAGCAACAGTTCCCGCGATCAACGCCTGCACAAGGAAATCCTTGAAACCTGGAAGTTCGCCGAAGCCACCTTCCGCCCCTCGCAAATCGACGGGCAGGTTTCTTTGACTGCGCCCTCCGACTTCAAACTGAAAGGAGTCATCACCCTTCACGGCACGGATCATGAGCTCGTCGCCGACGTTCACTCCGAATTCTCCAGCGATCATTGGAAGGGGACCGCCAAATTCGACGTCCCTTACACCAAGTGGGGTATCAAGGACCCCAGCAATTTCCTGTTGCATGTGAAACCAGTCGTAAATGTCGAGCTCGAACTCGCTGGCTCGAAATCAACCCGGTAATTTCGATCGCTCCTATGTGACGTCAATCACATGCGCTTCCTCGCGAAATCTCCTGTTCCCATTTGCATATCCGGCGCGCTTCCTCCATCATTAATAGTTTGGGTTACAGCTTTCCTGCCGGATGGCTGTGCCTGGTGCAGTCCACCTACGAAATAACTGAGGAAATTCATGGAAAAGCCAACGAGTATTGCCGCGCCGAAAGGGAAGCTGGGAGTTCTGTTGCCGGGCATGGGCGCGGTTGCAACAACTTTCATGGCGGGCGTCGAGCTTGTGCGTAAGAAAAAAGCGCAACCCGTCGGCTCCCTGACGCAGATGGCCACGATTCGTCTGGGCAAACGCACCGACGGCCGCTCGCCTCGCATTAAAGAGTTCGTGAAGCTCGCCAAGCTCGATGACATCGTTTTCGGCGGTTGGGACATTTTCCCGGACAGTTCTTATGAAGCCGCCGCAAAAGCCGGCGTGCTCGACCCCCATCACCTGGCTATGGTGAAAACGTTTCTCTCCAAGATCAAGCCGATGCCCGCCGCGTTCGACCGTGAATACGTAAAGATGCTCGACGGCAAGCACGTCAAGAAAGGCAAGAACAAATACGAAATCGCACTGCAGATCAAGGCTGACATCGCGAAATTCAAAAAGAAACACGGCTGCTCGCGCATGGTCATGCTGTGGTGCGGCTCAACCGAGATTTTCCTGACCCATGACGACGTGCACGCCACGCCGGAAAGTTTCGAAAAGGCAATGAAGGAAAATCACCACGCGATTGCTCCCTCGATGTTGTACGCCTGGGCCGCGATTACCAGCGGCATTGCCTACGGCAACGGCGCTCCCAACCTCAGCGTGGATATCCCGGCGCTGCAGGCACTCGCCCAAAAGCACAACGTGCCTATCGCCGGAAAGGATTTCAAGACCGGGCAGACGCTCATCAAGACTGTCCTCGCACCTGCCTTTAAGGCCCGCATGCTCGGCCTCAATGGCTGGTTCTCCACCAACATTCTCGGCAACCGCGACGGCGAAGTCCTCGAGGATCCCGGCTCGTTCAAAACGAAGGAAGAATCAAAACTGGGCGCGCTCGAATTCATTCTTCAACCGCATCTGTATCCCGAACTGTACAAGAAAATTCACCACAAGGTCCGCATCAACTACTATCCGCCGCGCGGCGACAACAAAGAGGGCTGGGACAACATCGACATCTTCGGCTGGCTGGGCTATCCGATGCAGATCAAGGTGGACTTCCTCTGTCGCGATTCGATTCTCGCCGCCCCCATTGTTCTCGACCTCGTCCTGTTCCTCGATCTCGCGCAGCGCGCAGGAATGCACGGCATCCAGGAGTGGCTCAGCTTCTACTTCAAATCGCCGATGACCGCCCCGGAACTTTATCCGGAGCACGACCTCTTCATCCAGTTGATGAAACTGAAAAACACCCTGCGTTGGATGATGGGCGAAGACCTGATCACCCACCTCGGCCAGGAATACTACGACTAAGTCTTCAAGCGTAGCGTCCACCTTAAGGTGGACGCTACATAAGCCAAGGCAAATTCCTACAACCGCTCCGGTATTTCCCACTTTCCCGTTTGCGCCGACCGGAACAACGCCTCAATCACCGCCGTATTGCACACCGCGTCTTCCATCGAATTCGGCACTTCGCGATTCTCGCGAATCGCCTTCGAAAACAGGTCTGCCTGAATTGTGAATTGATTGCAGATCGGCATCGATTCCGTCACTTGGCTCGCCCCGCCATACAAATCCTTCCCGTCATCAATAAATATCCGGCACGGTTTGTCGGTCGGCGCATTAAATGGAATCTCAATGTCCACCCGTCCCTCGGTGCCCAGAAACTGCATCCGCTGGTAGTAGATCTGTTGGGTGGACACGGTGAAGATGCATTGCCCGGCCGGAAATTCCAGGATCGCCGAAGTCAGCCGGTCCGTCCTGAAGCTGGGATCCAGCTCCACGCAAGCCATCGCCCGCACAGGTTCTTCACCAAAAATAAATCGCGACATCCGCACCGGGTAACACCCGACATCCATCAGCGCCCCGCCTGCAAGCTCCACAGAATTCCTCACATTTTCCGGATTCACATTGAAGTAGTTGAACAAACAAACTGCCGAACGCAGCTTGCCAATGCGTCCTCCCCGCACAATTTCTTGAACCCGCAGCCACTGCGGATGTGAACGAACCATGAACGCCTCGCCAACCTTCACGCCATATTGATTGCGAGCCGCAAGCAATCGCCGCGCTTCCCCCACCGTTCGCGCCACTGGTTTCTCGCAAAGTACATGCTTCCCGCGGCTGGCCGCGCGCACGGACCATTCCACGTGCAAATGATTGGGCAGGGGATTGTAAATCGCCTCGATTTCAGAATCGTTAAGCAATTCCTCGTACGAGCCATAAACCTTGGGTATGGAAAATTCGCGCGCGAATTCCTGCGCCTTTTCCAGCGACCGTGAAGCCACCGCCGCCACTTCCGCGAGTTCGCATTGCAGCATGCCCGGCACTGCCCGCCGCCGCGCAATCGACGCCGCGCTCAAAATTCCCCATTTCACTTTTTTCGTCATGGATTTCCCGAGGTTTTCAGTATGCAAGATTTTAGGTGAATATCCGGTTCGGAAGCGCGATTGTCCGATTGGCGGGAAGAGGGAGACTCATGCGCGAGCTGCTGCAGCCTTGGGGGTTTCCAGATTGATTTCAGCAACAAGTTCAGTTCCCGTCTCGGCGGACGACTTGATAAACAGTTCTCCGCCCACCAGCCGCAGTCGCTCCCGCATGCTGGTCAATCCAATCCCTGCACCGGCAGCGCCCGTATCGAAACCGATTCCGTCGTCAGCCACGCAAAGGCTGATAGTTTTGCCGCACATCGCGACTTTCACGAACGCCGTCGTGCCCCCGCTGTGCTTCACCACGTTGCTCAAGGCCTCTTGCGCGATGCGATACATGCACAGCTCCACAGGCTCCGGCAGCCGGTCGACCTGACAATCCACCCGGAGCTCAATCGTCAGGTGATGTTGCGCGGCCAGCTTGTCGCAAAGGTCTTTCAGGGCCGACGCCAGTCCCAGGTACTGCAGCCTCGACGAGTGCAAATCGTGCGACAGCTTGTGGATGCTTGACGCGAGTTCGGTCGCCAGCCGCGACACCATATCCGCCAGCGCCCCCGCCGGCTCGGTGCCTCCGCGCGCCATCGTTTCGCGCAGCGCGCACAAATCCGCCGCAATCGCAGCCGCCTGCTGCCCGATATCGTCGTGCAGCTCACGGCTGATCCTCCGACGTTCCTCTTCCTGAGCTTCGATCAGGCGGCCGGTCAGCGTCACCAGTTCCTGATCGCGCTGTTTCAGTGCCGAAATATCCCGCAACATCCCAATGACGAAAGGCTGGCTCCCGTCCTGGGGTCTCAGAAGCGAAACACTCACGCGCCCCCACACCAGCGTTCCATCCTTTCGAAAGAACCGTTTGTCGATCTGGTAGCTTGGCCGCGTGCCTGCGCACAAATCGCGGAAGAGCGGCGCCTCCGCTGCCAGATCCTCCGGATGCGAAAGCTGGGTGCAACTCATTTCATGCAGCTCCGCTTCCGTGTAGCCAAATATCGCGCAGAACGCCGGGTTCACGATTGTCAGCTTTCCTTCCAACGATTCCAGCGCGATTCCCACCGAAGCCTGCTCGAACAATTGTCGAAAACGATTCTCGCTTTCCGCCAGCGCCTGCGAAGCAAACTTATGCTCCTGAATCATCGCCGCCAGCGCCATCAGCGGCACCGTCAGCAGGATCCAGAACAGCTGCATGGACTCCACCTTCACGAGCGAATCCTCGTGCGCCAGCGGCCCGTCTCCGCGGTAGGCTCGCCAGAACGAAACGCAGACCACCGCCGCAATCGCCACGCTGTTTCCCGCCGAACCGAACCGGATTGCGGCCCACAACAGCAGCGGCAGCGAAATCAAAAATGTTGCCGGCGCCCAGATCGGGTTAGCGTACCCCGAACCAAAAATCAGGTAGCCGGTCGCCAGCAGGAGACCACCCAGCCCGGCCGCTTCCAAAGATTTTCGCGAGATCATATTTCCAAACCAGAATCGCCCCCGCGACGCAATCAGCAGAATCACAGGCACAAACACCAGGAACGACACCGTGTTGGTCAGCCAGATGCGGCTCCACGCGTGCCAGAAATCCGGCGACCAGCCGTGCATGCGGATCGTTTCTTCCGAAGAAAACGCGGTCACCGCCGAAACCAAAGTGAACGCCGAACTTCCCGGCACCAGGATCGCGGCTCCCAAGAACACCAGCACATCCTGCAGGTGGTCAAAGCGGAAAAGGGAAGGCTCAAGCCGCTTCAGGATGGCCGCCGCGGTCACCGCCAGCAGGGTATTGTGGCCCATCTGAAACGCCATCCACGGCGCCCCGATGTGAAACGTCCAGTGCACCAGAATGTGCGCCGGAACCACTGCCAAAACATACATCCACCACCGCCGAACTGGCGTCAGCAACAGCGCCGCAACCAGAATCGCGTTGTTCGGCCAAAGCGCCGCCTTCGTCGAGCCGCTGAACCGCAAATTCAGGCTGATCTTGGCGGCAAGATAGTAGCTCACCGCCACGATTAGCAGACTCGCAGCCACTCGCGCGGCATCGCTCCTCAGCGCGGATTTAGCAGCGTCCAGGAGTTCGGAAAGGGAAGAGGTGAGTTTTTGGGAGTCAGCAACCGGTAATGCAAGGTTCTGGAAGCGCGTCGGCTTTGGAAGTTGCTGAGCATCCTGTGTGGACATGGTCGCAAACCTGTGCCGTGCCTTCGTATCAATGATTCGTTCTCATTGAATCCAGTGCCGGGGATTCTACAGGAACGCGCTTGCCAAAACAATTCCAAACGGCCCATCACAGCCCGGCTCAGAGAACATGTTCCGCCGTGTTCTTGGCCGAGTATCTCGCCAGCAGATTATTCAGTTCCTCGAGCCGGATCGGCTTGGTGAGATAGTCATCCATCCCGGCCGCAAGGCACCGTTCGCGGTCGCCCACCATCGCATGAGCGGTCATCGCAATTACCGGCAAGTGATTGCCGGAGGCTTTTTCCAACTCCCGTATTGCCGCAGTCGCTTGGAACCCGTCCATCTCCGGCATCTGCACGTCCATCAGCACCAGGTCGAAAGTCTCCGCCTGCAGGGCTGCCACCGCCTCCTTCCCGTTCCCTGCGACGGCCACCGTATGGCCGCGTTTCTCCAACAGACGGACAGCCAGCTTCTGGTTAACGGCATTGTCCTCCGCCAGCAGAATCCGCAGTTGGTGGCTTTTTTCGCGCAGCGAATGGCGCGTTACCACTGCGGCGGGAATTTCCGGCCTTGGCCGGCCGGGCAGCGCATTAAGAATCGCTTGCATCAATTCATCTTGCCCAACGGGTTTCGTCAAATACGCGGCCACGCCAATTTCGCGGCAACGTTTGGCGTCTCCGCGCTGCCCGGCGGAACTGAGCATCATGATCGTGGCCGCTTTCCACTCCGCATTCCCCTTGATCGCTTCGGCCAGCGTGAAGCCATCCATCATGGGCATCTGCGCGTCCAGCAGGATCAAAGGGAAGTTGCTCTCCTGGCCCTGGAATTCTTCCAAAATTTCAATGGCTCGCTTTCCGCCCTCCGCCACCGTTGGCTGCATCCCCCAGGCCGCCAGCATTTTCGACAGGATTTTGCGGTTCGTTGCGTTGTCGTCCACGATCAACACCCGCATGTTCCGCAGAACTCCCGAATCTCTCGGCATGGTGGTTCGCTGCGCTCCCTGTTGTATCTCGAAATGCGCCGTGAACTGGAATTGGCTGCCCTTGCCCGGCTCACTCTCCACCCAGATCCGGCCATGCATCAACTCCACTAGTTTCGTCGAGATCGTCAGTCCCAGCCCCGTGCCGCCATACGTTCGGGTCATCGATCCATCCGCTTGTGCGAAAGCCTCGAAAATCGTCGCTTGCTTTTCAATCGGAATGCCGATCCCGGTGTCGGAAATCGTAAAATGCAGTTGCACCTCTTGCTCCGTGGCCTCCTTCACCGCTACGTGCAGGATCACCTCTCCTCGCTCGGTGAACTTGATGGCGTTGCCAACCAGGTTCACCAGGATTTGCCGCAACCTCCCGGGATCTCCCACCAGCGAGTGGGGGGAGTCATGCTGAATGTCGTACGCCAGCTCCAGCCCCTTCTGGCTTGCCCGTATGCTCAACGCCTTCAACGTATCCCCGATCACGTCGCCCAGCTGAAATCCGATCGCATCGATCTCCAGCTTCCCAGCCTCAATTTTGGAAAAATCCAGAATGTCGTTGATCAGCGAGAGCAAGGCGTCGGCCGAGGACTTTGCCATCTTCAAATTCTCGCGCTGGTCCGCGTCCAGTTCCGTATCCAGCACCAACTCCGTCATCCCCAGGATTCCGTTCATCGGCGTCCTTATTTCGTGGCTCATGTTCGCCAGGAATTCACTCTTCGCGCGGCTGGAGGCCTCCGCCGCCTCTTTCGCCTCCTGCATTGCCTGTTCCGCCCGCCTCCGAACAGAAATATCCTGGTAAATCGAAAGGCTTCCCATCAGTTGGCCGCCAATCACCAGGTTCACTGTGTTAACTTCAACGTCCACCAGTGTCCGGTCTTTCCTCATCCGGCGGGTCACACGATGGACGGGGTGCTCAGTCGCCTCGTGCAGAATGCTGCGAATTTCCTCCATCAATTCGCCTTCCGCGATCAATCCGTTCAGGGATTTGCCCGCAATTTCTTTGCGCGTGTACTGGAACAGGCTCTCAAACGCGGGGTTGCACAGCTGAACTCTCTGCTCTGAATCCAGCACCAGTATCGCGAGGGGGCTTGTCTCGATCAGGGCGTTCAGATAGGCAGTTCGCTCTTCCACGCGATGTTCCAGTTCGTCATGAGCTTTCTGGATCGCGGCGTCCCGCTGGTGGATGCGTTCCAGCATGCCGTTGAATTGGTCGAACAACGTGCCGATTTCGTCCTGGCCGCTCTTCTTCGCACGGATCGAATAGGTTCCCTGGGCGGTAACCATGGCGGCGGTTTCCGCTAATTCCCGGATCGGGTCCGAAATGATGTGGTTCAGCCGGAGAGAAAGCAGCAGAGCCACAAACAGCGAACTGAGCAGCACCCCCATATCGATGAACACGAAACGTGTCGTCCGGTCGCGCAGGTCCGTCAGGTTTGCCTCCAGATAGATCGTGCCCATCGGCTCGCCGTTCAGCTGCACACTCTGGGATATGATCATCATTCCTCCGGCCACACGGCTTCCATTTTCCTGCTCGAGCGGTGGGGGCGCGCTTTCCCGGCTCGGGTCGCGGTGATAGGTGGCGAAGACCTTGCCCGTGGAGTCGTAGATGTAAGCCCGAATCACGTGCGGCCGCGCTCGCAGGGCACCCAGGATCTCCTTTGCGGAATTCGGGTCGTTGAATGTCAGCGCGGCGGTGCAGTTCGATCCGAGCATCGTGGCGGTTGCCGTCAGGTCGAAACTCTTCATCTGCAGGAAGGTGGTTCGGTCGTACAGGGTGAATGCCGCGGAGGCCACCACCAGCGCAACACTGCAAGCGACAATCACAATCCCCTGCAGTTTGTAGCGGATGGATAGATCCTGAAAGATGCGCATGTCAATTCACCTCTTGATGGGCGCCATCGCCGACGATTGTGGCAAGAGCGAGAAGCTTCGAACTGATCTGCAGCCGGGCCCTCTTGGCTGCTTCCAGGTTCACCGCGAAGCGCAACTTGTTCTCTTCGAGAAGAAATTGCACCGTCCCGCCGCGTCCCGCAAAATCAGCGCTCTCCCCCACCACCAGCACGCTTGCTCCCTTGACGCTGCTCAGAATTTCCGGAAGGTGCTTGTCTTCCTGCCAGCTGACGAATACCAGGTGGCAGGTCCGCAACTCTGCATATTCCTTTACCCGGCGCGGCAGAAATTCGCGGTTATTCACTTTCTTTCCACGGAGCGCTTCATCGAACGAGGTCCCGAAAGGATCGTGGCCGAAGATACAAAAGCTCATTGGGGATTTCTCGCTCGCAAAACTGTCCGCGGGCCATTCAATGAATTTCGCGAAATTGTAAAGAAACGCCGCTTTCACCTGGTATTCAACTGTCGGAGTCGCTTGGGGGTGGAGCGGTCCCGCGCCAAGCAATGCAGCCAGCAGCGCCACTCCGATTTGTGAGCGGAAGCGCGCAAACCCTGCCTGCGAGCCGGCGCTTCGGATCGGCCCGCAACTGCATCGAGTTTTCTGTGGCTGCGTCACAAATCATTGCTCGGCGATCAGAAGTGCCAGGTCAATCTGGCAAAGGCGCTGCGTTTAATCAGTGAAGAATTGACGCTTTGGAATTGGTCGTTGAATTCCGCGTGGTGGTCTCGCAGCAGGTTTTGCCCGACGATATCCAGTTTCACGCGTTCTGCAATCCGCCAGGTCAACTGCGAATCCAGTCGCGTGTAGGAAGCCACAAATTGCGCCGGCAGATGCCCCACAAAATAAGCATTCGCATCCCACGAGAGATTCTTTGTCAACTCGACATGCGAGAGAAGTTGCGCTTGATGGACCGGGTTGGAGCCCTGCGCATCCACTACACTCGTCGTATCCAGGCTCGATGCCTCAGTGTGTAAATGCATTCCCAGAAAGGAGTAGCCGGGGCTCAGCGTCCACTTTTTCGTCGCTCTCCATTTCGCGAATGCTTCCACGCCCTCTGTAATGCCATAAAGGTTGTTCCCGAATGTCTTCGGGTGGACCACCAGAGGCGGATTGAAGTTGGGATCGAAGAAGGATGGCTGCGACTCCACGCTCTCCAGTTCTTCGTAGTCGTTGATAAACACGGTCACATCAAACGAAAGGCGGTTGGCCACTTGCGAACGGTATCCCGCCTCATACGCGATGACGTGCTCCGAATGAATATTGGGATTACCGAACAGGACCACCGCTTCAGGTCCAGGCAGCGCCGCAAGCACCGCGCTTAGCCCGACGTCCCGGCGTGTCGGAGTGCGCGCGGCCCTGGAGACTCCCGCCCAGATCGTGCGGTGTGGATTCGGCGTCCAGGATAATCGCACGCTCGGTTCCACATCGAAGCCCGTGAAATAGGCGTTTTCGAGTTTTGTTCCCACATACAGCGCCAAGCGGTCGGGCTTTATCGTGATCTGGTCCTGAATGAACAGGTTGAAGAGTTCGTTGGCATCGCTGGCCGGAAGGAAAGCCTGGTCGATGGTTCCAGCCGTTTGGTCGGATGTGTGGCGATATCCCGCGCCCCAGATCAGGTCATGGCGCGCACCCAGCCGGATGTGGTTCTGAAAATCGATATCAAATGTGTTCCGGTTTTCATTTGCCTCCGGGCCGTGTCGCGCATACTGGTCGAAATAAAACTGCAGCGTCATGTCGCTGCGGCTCGATATCGTATGCGTCCAGCGCGCGACAATGTCCCCTCCCGAAAGACCCGTCAGGCTGCGAACGACGATATTGTCCGGCGGAAAGAAAACGGAATGGACTATCGTGCTTCCGTCTCCTCCGGTAAAGAGATCCCCTTCCGTGACCAGTGAATCCTTCCCGGAGAGTTTTGTGTCTGCCCGAAATCCCCCATGCAGTAAATGGTGGCCATCGAACCCGTCCTGACCGTTCAGATTCGGCAGTTGCGAATCGTTTTCATAGCTTGTGAATATCCTGTAGGCGGACTCCTTGAATTTCCCCCCATACTGGACAGTACCGAACCCCTGCTGCTGCGTCCCTCCTCCACCTGTCACCAGCCCCCCCTGCGTTTCCCCAGCGGGTTTGGTAATGATATTGATCACGCCGTTCACCGCATTCGCGCCCCACACCGTGCCTCCGGGCCCGCGAATCACCTCGATTCGCTCAATATCCTCCAGCGGCACGTTCAACGTGTCCCAATTCACTCCTCCGAAAAGTGGCGAATATACGGCCCGGCCATCCAGCAGCATCAGCAGTTTGTTGGCGAACTGCAGATTGAAACCTCGCGCGGATATGGCCCATGTGCTTGCATTGATTTGCGCAACATCCAGTCCCGGAACCATCCGCAGAAGGTCCGGGATGTTCGTCGCCCCGGAATGCCGGATGTCTTCTGGGGTGATGACGAAAATTGCGGCCGCCACCTCCGAGATTTTCTGTTCTTTCTTCGAAGCCGACGTGACTTCGATATTCATCAGGTCTTCGATACTTTTGTTCGCAAGGTCATTTGGTTTCTCTTGCGAGCAGACAGCGGTGGCTATCCAGAAGCTCAGCGTCAAGGCAGTGCGGCCACGCCTCCACATGTTTTGAAACCCGGAGGCCCTCTTTTCGGGGGCGGCGTCTTCCAACATTCGCTGACGCTCTTCTCGGGTGGCAACTTCGCTCATTCCTACTCGGGGATAATTCACTTCCACACCTCTCTCCACTTGTTGCACGTCACCACAGCGCGTTGTGTTTTTTGCCGGAAGCCGTCGAAATCTCAGGCAAGGGAATCTCCTGACGCACAATCACGCCGGGCTGCCGTTCGCACGGCTGCCTTACAGCTCTCTCAGATCGAGTCGGTGGAAGAGGGACTGCTCCGAATTCTTACTCTCTGCAAACGAAAAGTCCCAAGGGCACAAGCATTCGGGGGTGATGATTCAAATTGGCGATGAGAGGAGGGAACTGTCTTTACTTACCGATTCGCCAATCTAAAGCTTATCTCATTCAGTTGCGGATTCCCCGCCAGACGCCATTTTCCGTGTCCAATAAGTTAAGCAACTCCTGCGCGTACCCATTTATCGCCGCCCGGTTTTCCCCACTTCTGGGGCCGCGAGCATGGAACTTCTTGCTCCCTGTTGGCATCCCATAGTGCGGAACTCAATGCGAGTGCGGCGGCCGGAGTTTACAAACCTGGATTTCGTCGTTGTGTCGTTGGACGCGAAGCTGTCGCCGGGCACCGGGTCCAGTCTCTGGCAAAAGTACCCTTCGCGGCGCTCGAACATCCAATCCGGCGGCTTTATAAAGGATCTCCTCCATGACAAATGCTAAAAAGACGGCAATCGTAACCGGCGCTTCGCAGGGAATCGGTGCCGGCCTTGTGGAAGCATTCCTGAAGCGGGGCTATACCGTAGTTGCGAATTCGCGGAACATTACCAAATCAAATCCTTTCACCGCTTCACCAAATCTGGCGCTGGTTGATGGAGACATCGGCGATCCCAAGACCGCCGCAAGAATCGTGGAGACCGCTATCTCTCGTTTCGGCCGGATCGACTCGCTGGTCAACAATGCGGGCATTTTCATCCCCAAGCCCTTCACGGAATACACTGCCGAGGAATTTAATGCTCTTGTCTCGATTACCCTGGCGGGCTTTCTCTACATTACACAGCTGTCAGTAAAACAGATGCTGAAGCAGAAGGGCGGCAGCATCGTTAACATTTCCGCAGCCCTCGCTGAACAACCCATCGTCGGAATATCGGCGGCGGTTCAAATCATGGTCAAGGGGGGCCTGAATGCGGTCACCGGCGCCCTCGCCATCGAATACGCCAACGAGGGTATTCGCGTGAATACCATCGCCGCCGGCGTCATCAAAACTCCCATGCACAAACCCGAGACCCATGAGGCTCTCAAGGGCTTAAATCCGATCGGTCGACTCGGCGAAATCCAGGAGGTCGTCGACGCGGTCATGTACCTCACCGACGCCACCTTCACTACCGGTGAAATTCTCCACGTGGATGGCGGCTCGCACGCCGGCAAGTGGTAACCCGCGCCGGCTCCCGGCCTGCCGACGCCGAAGAGCGTTTGACAGAACTTGGCATCGCTCTCCCGGCACCGCCGCAGCCTTTCGGTATCTACGTGGAAACCGTGCAAACTGGCAATCTGCTTTTTCTCAGTGGCATGCTTCCCACCGAGGGCCGCGTCGCTAAATTCATCGGCCGCGTAGGCGCCGAGCTCGACGTGGAAGCGGGCCGCCAGGCTGCGCGCCTCGCCGCTCTCAACGGCCTCGCTGTTGTGCGCCAGCATCTCGGTTCGCTCGATAAGGTGATGCGCGTCATTCGCCTGGGCGTCTCCGTAGCCACTTCCGGCGATGTCCGCGAGCATCCCAAAGTTGCCGACGGCGCCTCCCAGTTGCTTCAAGACGTCTTCGGGAAAGACAAAAATCCTACCCGTTTGATCATTGGCGTCGCCAGCCTTGCGCTCGGCGTTCCCGTCGCCTTGGAACTCATTTTCGAAGTCACAAACTCGCGCAAGCGGAGTTAACGATGCCTCTGTTCATCTCGCAGTATTGGATTAGGCGCCTGCCGTGCTTCATCTCGACGCTAACAGTTTCCGCAATCCTGACTTCGGCCCCGTCGCTGGCAAACACCCAAGGAAAGGAACATCCCGTGGCGAACTCCACGTCTTACCGCTCCATTCAGGTCGACGGCCTTTCCATCTTTTACCGGGAAGCCGGCCCGAAGGATGCTCCCACTCTCCTGCTGCTTCACGGACTCCCATCTTCCTCGCGCATGTTTGAGCCGCTCTTCGCCCGGCTGTCAGATCGGTATCATCTCGTTGCGCCCGATTATCCCGGCTTCGGACACAGCGACTGGCCCGATCCCAAGAAATTTGCCTACACTTTCGATCACATCGCCGAGGTCATGAATCACTTCACCGAAACCCTCGGCCTTACGCGCTATTCCCTCTATATGCAGGATTACGGCGGCCCCGTCGGCTTTCGCATGATCCTCGTTCACCCCGACCGCGTCGATGCCCTCATCGTCCAGGACGCCGTCGCCCATAACGAAGGACTCGGCGCAAATTGGAAGACCCGCCGCGCCTTCTGGGCCGATCGCGCCGCTTATGAAAGCGCGCTGCGCACCAATCTCCTCTCGCTGGCAACCACGAAGGCGCGCCACGCCGGCGGAGATCCCAACATCGAGCGCCATGATCCGGATCTCTACACCGACGAATTTTATTTCCTCAATCAGCCCGGCCAGGCCGACATCCAGAGCGACCTCTTCTACGACTACCGCACCAACGTCGAGAATTACCCCAAATGGCAGGCTTGGATGCGAGCGAAACAGCCGCGTCTGCTGGTGATCTGGGGCAAGTATGAGTCTTCGTTCGATCCCTCGGAGCCGGAAGCTTACCGCCGCGATGTGCCGAAAGCCGAGGTCCACATCGTCGATGGCGGCCACTTCGCGCTTGACACCGCCGCCGACGAAATCGCCACCCTGGTTCGCGGCTTTCTCGGCCCCCCACGTTGAGCGTAAACTGATGGCCTGAATCCAACCCGCGAGGAATCCACATGCGATCCGACATCGTTCCCGGCGCGAAGTTTCCCGACTACGAGCTTTCCGACCACACCGCGAAGCGCCGCAAACTCTCCGAACTGCAGGGCCAGCACCCCATGGTCCTTGTCCTCAGCCGTGGAGGGTTCTGTCCCAAGGACCGCCGCCAGGCCGAAGGCCTCGTGCAACTCCACCGCGAACTTGAAGTCTCTTACTGCCGCCTCGTCACCATCAGCACCGACAACATCACCGAAACGAACGAATACCGCAGCGGAATCGGTGCGCAATGGCCTTTCCTCTCAGACGCCGGCCGCGTCATCCAGAAAGATCTCGACATCGCTGAATACACCGACCCTCTCCACAATCCCATGATCCCCCACGCAATCGTCCTCGAACCAGGTCTTGTCGTTTACAAGGTTTACAACGGCTATTGGTTTCTCGGCCGTCCCACCGTCGAAGAACTCCGCCAGGACCTCCGCGCCGTCACCAAAAAATGCCGCCCCGATTGGGACATCACCACCCCCGAACTCAGAGCCGCCTGGCAACAAGGCCGCAAAGATCCTTTCTACCCTTACGGTAAAACCTACCTCCAAACTCTTGGCGAACAGGACTAGCCCCCGCCTAACCATATCCCTTTAATTGTTCGCGCATTTGTCAGAAATTATGTATTGCACATAAATGTGCAATTTGGCATAATTGCACAAGGATGTGCATATGACTGAAAAGCTCTGGGCAGTCATCGTTTCCGACGTGGTCGGCTCCAGCCGCACCCGCGGCCTGCGTTCCATACTCGGTGCCAGGCTTCGCCTGGTCACCTCCGCCCATCTCCGCAACGGGCGGATCCGCTTGCCCTACGCCGTCACCGCCGGGGACGAGTTTCAAACCGTCGCCACCGATCTTCGCCAGATCCCCGAACTCATTTTCGATTTGCGCCGGCGGATGCGCCCCCTGCAACTCCGAATCGGCATCGGCATCGGCAGGATCCCCGGCCCCTTACGCGCCCCCGTCAATCAACTCGGCGGGCAGGCCTTTGAATTCGCCCGGCTCGCGATCAGCGAAGCGAAAGAGGGGCGCCCGCATTCCGGAAAATCCACTCGTTTTCATTCCGAAAAAAAAGACTTTGATTTAGTGGCCAACCTGATTTACAACCTGCATGACGCCCTGGTAGGCCGCCTTTCCGAAAAACAGTGGCGCACGGTCGACGCCTACCTGGCCAAGGGGCGCGTGGACCGCGCCGCAAGGGCCCTGCGCATCAACGCTTCCACGGCCTCTCGCAACCTGAGCCGGAGCCACCTCTGGCAGACTTTGGAGATGATCGATTCGATGAAAAAGCTCATCAGTTCCGCTTTTCCACGATTGCATGATTTCGTGCACTTTAAGAAGAGTGCATGAAATCATGCATGCACTCCTGACTGCTTTTCTCGGCCTGTACCTTTCCCACCTGCTCACCGACTTCGTCCTGCAATCGGACCGCATGATCGCGGACAAAAGACGAAGCTCCGCCTGGGCCTATGCCGGGCACGGCGCAGTTCACTTCTTCTCCGCCGCCCTTTTCCTTGGATTTGCGATTCCCGGACTCGCCCTCCGCTGGAGTTTCTACGCTTACATTCTCGGCCTCGTGCTGGTCCATCTGATAATCGACTGGCTAAAAATTCGCCTCGTCCGCTCCGAAGCGCTTGCCGACGGTGCCGCAACCTTTCTGGGCGACCAGGCAATCCACGCGCTGACTGTCTTTCTCACCGCATGGCTCATCACCCGGCCTCCGCTCTGGACCCTGCTCGCAAAACTCCAATGGGCCCAGTCGGCCATCGAAAAACCCCTCCTCATTTCCGTCGTCTACATCGGCGTCATTTTCGGCGGAGGCTACGTCGTCCGCTTCCTCACCAAGCCCCTCACCAAACAGGACATGAGCATCCTAGGTGAAACGTCAAACGAAATGCAGAACGCGGGCATGTACATCGGTTGGCTCGAACGCTTCGTCGTCCTTACCGCACTCGTTCTTCAATCGCCCGCCACCGTCGGCTTGATCCTCACCGCCAAATCCATCGCCCGCTATCCCGAAATGAAGTCCGTACGCTTCGCCGAATATTTCCTCATCGGCACGTTGCTCAGCATGAGCCTCGGCATCGTCGGCGGCCTCATCTTGCTAAAAACCCTCTACGGCGTGATCTCCCTTTCAAAATGACAGTTCCGGCGGGCACACCGGGCCGTCCCGCCTGTGTGGATTGCCGATAGCACCCGAATCCCGTCCAACCATCCCTTCAACCGCGCTTTTCCACCGCAAAATTGTAACCTTGATGTAAAATCCACGCAGGTTCAGGTCCCCGATTCTGTCTGCCGTAGCAATTGAGCGAATAGACCGTCTATGGCGCCAGCCACCAGAGAATGCCCGAATTGTCACGCGACGAACAACCCCGCCTCGTCCGTCTGCACTTCGTGCAAAACACCCTTTCCCCTTGGCGACGCCACTTTTCTCGGCGAAGGCCGCCGCGACGAAAACGCCACCTTCCTGGGGAATGAAGACGCTGGCGATCCCAACGGCGTCTCCGCCGCCCAGGGCTGGTCCCAGCCCGTTCCTCCCCCCAGTGCCACTGGTGTTGCTACCGGCCGCCTCCCCAAGGGCATGCGCCTCGGCAAACGCTACGAAATCGTCCAGATGCTCGGCGAAGGTGGCATGGGCGCCGTCTATAAAGCCTGGGACCTCGAACTCGACCGCCTCGTCGCCCTGAAAGTCATCCGCCCGGAACTCGCCGTCCACGAACAGGTTCTTCAGCGCTTCAAACAGGAACTCATCCTCGCCCGGAAAATCACTCAGAAAAACGTCATCCGCATCTTCGATCTCGGCGAAGCCGATGGTGTGAAGTTCATCACCATGGAGTTTATCGAGGGCAAGGATCTCACCGCGCTCATCAAGGAAAAGGGGCGCCTCACCTTTGAGGAATGCGCCGACGTGATCTACCAGACCTGCACCGCGCTCGACGCGGCGCACTCGGAAGGTGTGGTTCACCGCGACCTGAAGCCGCAGAACATCATGGTCGAAAAAACCGGCCGCATCATCGTTATGGATTTCGGCATCGCCCGCACCATGGAGCAGGGCCACGGCATGACCCAGACCGGCGCCGTCATCGGCACCCCGGACTACATGTCGCCCGAACAGGTGATGGGCGAGCACGTTGACGCACGTTCCGACCTCTTTACCCTCGGAATTATTTTCTATCAGTTGCTCCTCGGCCAGCTTCCTTACAAGGCCGACACCATGCAGGGTGCGATGTTCAAGCGCACTCGCGAAAAGCCCAAGCCGCCCGCCGAAGTGGACCCGGCCGTCCCCGCCCTGCTCAGCGACATCACCGCGAAGTGCATGCAGATGGACCCCGCCCAGCGTTATCAGACCGCACTCGAAATCCAGCGGGACATCGACGCCTGGCGCGGAGGCTCCAAGATTCGCATCGAACTCCCCGTCGAAAAGGTGCCCGAGCCGGTGAATCCTCCGCGCTCCCGCGCAACCATTGTGATCGCGGCCGCTGCGGCCATCGCCCTCGGTGGTGGCGGCTTTCTCATCGCCAGAAAATCTTTTTCGCCGTCCGGCGCCCCCGCAACTCCAGTGGCGCCCTTGCACTCCCTCGCCATTCTTCCGTTCCACAACGCCACCTCCGATTCCAAGCTCGATTGGATCGGTTCCGCCATGGCCGAAATGCTCAGCACCGACGTAGGCCAATCCGCCAGCGTGCGCGCAGTCTCGTCCGAACGCGTTGGCCAGGTGATGAAAGACCTGCACATCACGCCGCAGGCGGACCTCGACGCACCCACCATCGGCCGTATCGCCAATCAGAGCAACGTGGACACCGTCGTCTCCGGCAGCTACGCGCAACTCGGCGACCGCATCCGCATCGACGCAAAAATTCAGGATCTGAAGCGCGGCCAGGCTGTTGCCCTCAAGGAAGAAGCCGCCGGCGACAAGGAAATTTTCGCCGCCGTCGACCGCCTCGCCGGCCAGATCCGCGAAAATCTGCTCGTATCGAAAAGCCTCCTGAAGGAACTTCAGGAACACGCCTTCAAGCCTTCCACCGCTTCCGTAGCCGCACTGCGCGAATACAACCAAGGCCTCGTGGAAGCGCGTGCGGGCAAGAACACCTCCGCGGCCCAAAGTTTTCAGGCCGCCATCAAGGAAGACAACCAGTTCGCCTTGGCCTACGTAAAGCTCGCGCAGGCTTACTCCGATCTCGGCCAGGACGAAGACGCGGAGCCCACCGCACAAAAAGCCGTCGCCCTCAGCGCTTCGCTTCCCATGCAGGAGAAATATCTTATCCAGGCCGGCTATGACCGCATCGAGAAGGACTTTCCGAAAGCGATTGAGGCCTATCAGAATCTCATCAAGGTCTCTCCCGACAATACCGACTACCTCTTCGATCTCGGCATGGCGTACGAAAACACGGGCGCGTACGACAAGGCCAAAGATATATTTACCAAAGTCGTCGAGCTTGACCCCAAGCGCATCGCCGGCCTTCGCTCCCTCGGCCGCGTCCAGATCGAAAGTGGAAACTCCCAGGCCGGCCTTGAGTATCTGACGCGCGCGCAAGCGCTTTCCATAGAGCTCCAGGACGACGCCGAGCGCGCCCAAATCCTTCAGGCCATGGGCGTGGCGTATTCCACGATGCAGCGCCCCGACGACGCGCTGAAAAATCTTCAGGAATCCCTCGAAATCAAAACCAAGCTCGGCTTGAAGAAGGGAATTGCCGACAGCCTGCAGATGATCGGTTCTATCTACGACAGCACCGGCAAGTCTGATCTTGCGCTCAAAAACTACAATCAGGCCCTGGCCATCCGCCGCGAAATTGGCGACAAGCAGGGCACCGCCAACGTCCTCAGCGACCTTGGCGATTTCTACGTCGAGCACGGCAAGTATGACGACGCGCTGCGCCTCTTCAAGGAATCCCTCGGCTCGCAAATCGAAATTCACAACGATCAGATGCAGGGCCAG
>DATHOY010000176.1:0-15664 GCA_035484435.1 Vulcanimicrobiaceae bacterium
GAAAGTGGCGAATTTATGAAGTGCCGATCAGCTACGCCGGGCGGACGTATGAAGAGGGAAAGAAAATCACGTGGAAAGACGGAGTGCAGGCATTGTGGTGCATTATTCGGTTTAAGTTTGGAGATTAGAAAAGCGGCTCACGGACGTCAGTCCACAGCTGACAGCGCTTCGAACGCAGTATTCCAGTTTGATCTCATGGAAAAGCGATTTCCCCCTAGGCAACACGAGGCGTGAATGAGCACACCGAAAACATGTCAGCGGAACCTGAGTAAGAACGGCCCGCCTCAGAAGGCGGGCCCTACAAGCTAGTGTCAGGCCTGCGAGAGGCGGCGCTGAAAGGTCAGCAGGATTAAGTCGGCGCGACGGCGGACGCCGAATTTGTTGAGCAAGTTGGAAACGTGGAACTTGACGGTGCGTTCCGCAATATTGAGTTTGCTGGCGATTTCCTTGTTGGAAAGATTCTCGAGAAGCGAATCGAGAACTTCCTGTTCGCGACGGCTGAGGTTGGTGACAGAGTCGGTCTTCAGGCGGCGTCCCTGGCTGGTGAGAATCGAGTCGACGAAGCCGGAGAGGACCGAGCGCGGAACCCAGAAGCCGCCCTGGGAAACCAGCGGTAGTGCGCGGGAGAGCTGGTCGCGAGCTTCCGCGTAAGTGAGAATTCCCTTTACACCCAGACGGAGCAACGAGAAGCAGTTGGCTTCGTTGATGGCGTCGCCAACGACGATGAGCCGCGCATCCGTGTGGCGCTCCAGGATATTTGTCAGCAGCGCGCCGGTGGCCTGGCGAGCGGCGTGAGCGTCCACGACGTAGACCTGAGCGATCGGAGGCTCAAAGTTGCGCAAATCGGGAGCCAGGGTGGATTCGAGTTGTTTGGCGATGACTTTGAATTGGGGAGCCTTGCCCAGCAGGCGCTCGAATTCGGAGAGCACCAGGGGGTGCGGCGAGAGCAGACAGACGGTCAGTTTGGAAGCCATAGTTTTCGTAGCCACTGTACTTGAGGGTAGAGAAACCCGAGCTTTCGGGCAAGGACCTTGGGGGCAGATGTTCACGAATTGTTACTGACAGTTAAGGCGTGTTTTCCGGGGGTTGGGGCGGGGTGGCTGCCCGTTCGATGGGAAGGGGTTCGTTTCCCCGGGAAACACCGTAAAATGAAGGGATACCCCACAGGCGCTGGAACGGGCCTTGAAGCAGGCGAAAGAGGCGGTAAGTGCGGGACCTGAACCAATCGGACAAGGCGTTACGGGAGTTGCTGGCAGAACGCATCCTGGTGCTGGATGGCGCCATGGGTACCATGCTGCAGCAACGGGACTTAACGGCAGCCGATTTCGGAGGCGCGGCACTGGAGGGCTGCAATGAGAATCTGGTGCGAACCCGGCCGGACGTGGTGCTGGACATCCACCGCAAATATTTTGAGGCCGGGGCCGACATTGTGGAGACCGACAGCTTTGGGGGAACGCCTCTGGTTTTGGCCGAGTACGGATTGCAGGCGGACGCGCTGGAGCTGAACAAACGGGCCGCAGCGCTGGCGCGCCAGGCCGCGGAAGAGTATTCGACGCCGGGGAGGCCGCGGTTTGTGGCCGGGTCGATGGGGCCGACGACGAAGGCGATTACCGTGACCGGCGGGGTCACTTTCGAGGGCCTGCTGGATTCTTACTATGTGCAGGCGAAGGGATTGATTGAAGGCGGCAGCGATCTGCTGCTGGTGGAAACTTGCCAGGACACGCGAAACATCAAGGCGGCGATTCTGGCAATACAAAAACTGTCCAAGGAAATCGGGATGCGAGTTCCCTTCTTGGTTTCTGTGACGATCGAGCCGATGGGGTCGATGCTGGCGGGGCAGACTGTGGAAGCGATGTGGGCGTCGCTGCGGCACGCGCGCCCGTTGGCGTTCGGGATGAACTGCGCGACGGGGCCGGAGTTCATGACCGATCACATCCGGACGTTGAGCACGGTCACCGGAGAATTTGTGTCGTGCTATCCGAATGCGGGCCTGCCCGACGAAGAAGGAAAGTACCTGGAAACACCGACGTCGCTGGCGGCGCAGCTGGAAAAATTTGTGAACCACAGCTGGCTGAACGTGGTGGGCGGTTGCTGCGGAACGACGGAGAAGCACATCCGGGCAATTGCTCAGATGGTGGACGGGAAGAAGCCCCGAATTCGACCTGGTGAGGCGCACCGGGCGATCTATTCGGGCATCGAGACCATTGAGGCGGATGATTCGACGCGGCCGCTGCTGGTGGGCGAGCGGACGAACGTGATTGGCTCGCGTCTTTTCAAGAACCTGGTGGCGGAAGAAAAGTGGGAAGAGGCCACGGAAATCGCGCGCAGGCAAGTGAAGGGCGGGGCGCACATCGTGGATGTCTGCCTGCAAAGCACAGAACGCGATGAGAGGAAAGATATCGAGCCGTTCTATGAAAAGCTGATCCGGAAGATCAAGGCTCCGGTGATGATTGACACGACGGATCCGACGGCGGTGGCACTGGCGCTGACGTACTGCCAAGGCAAAGCAATCATCAACTCGATCAACCTGGAAGATGGAGAAGAGAAATTCGAAAAGGTGGTGCCGATTGCGCATGATTTCGGCGCCGCAATCGTGGTGGGCTGCATTGACGAAGACCCGGTGCAGGCGCAGGCGTTCACGCGAGAGAGAAAACGTGAAATAGCAAAGCGGTCGTATGAGTTGCTAACCAAGAAATATGGGATGGCGCCGGAAGATATTATTTTTGACCCTCTGGTCTTTCCGTGCGCGACGGGCGATGAGAACTACATCGGTGGGGCCGTGGAAACGATGGAGGGCATCCGGTTGATCAAGGAAGCGTTGCCGGATACGCGGACGATTCTGGGAATTTCGAATGTGTCGTTCGGATTGCCCGCAGGCGCGCGCGAAGTGGTCAACTCCGTCTTTTTGTACTACTGCACAAAAGCCGGGCTGGACCTGGCGATTGTGAATTCAGAGAAACTGGAGCGGTTCGCTTCGATTCCGGAGCACGAACGGCGGCTGGCGGAGGACCTGCTGTTTCAGCACAAGCCGAAGGATTTGCCAGCAGGTCATCCGCGAACGGAATTGTTGCGCGAGGTGCCGGAGGATTGGCGGAAACAGAGCAAGGAACAGAAGGCGGCGATCAATCAATTTCACATCGCGGCGATTACGGAACACTTCCGCACGACGAAAAAGAAAGAAAAAGCGGCGGGAGAACAATTACCGCTGGATGAGCGGCTGGGAAATTACATTATCCAAGGAACGCGGGATGGCTTGATTGCGGACCTGGAGCGCAAGCGGGCCGAAGGCGTGGCGCCGCTGGACATCATCAACGGGCCGCTAATGACGGGAATGGCGGAGGTGGGAAGACTTTTCAACGCCAACGAACTGATCGTGGCGGAGGTGCTGCAATCCGCCGAGGCGATGAAGGCGGCGGTGGGCCACCTGGAACAGTTCATGGAGAAGGCCGACACGGCGAAACGCGGAAAAGTGGTGCTGGCTACCGTGAAGGGAGACGTGCACGACATCGGGAAAAACCTGGTGGAAATTATTTTGAAAAACAACGGGTTCGACGTGGTGAACCTTGGGATCAAGGTGCCGCCGGAAGCGCTGATCAAGGCATTCCAGGCCCACAAACCGGACGCAATCGGACTATCCGGGCTGCTGGTGAAGAGCGCGCAGCAGATGATCATTACCGCGAGTGACTTGAAGGACGCGGGGATCGATGTGCCGCTGCTGGTAGGCGGTGCGGCGTTAAGTGCGCGATTCACGGAACAGAAGATCGCACCGAGTTACCAGAGCGCGGTGTGTTATGCGAAGGATGCGATGACGGGGCTGCGGCTGATGAATGAGTTGATGGATCCGGCGACGCGCGCGCGGGTTATCAGCGAACACACGAGTTCCGGCAATGGCGTGAGTGTGGCGACGACGGTAAAGGTGGCGGAAAAGCCGGCGGTTGCGCGGTCACCCAAAGTTCGCAGGGATTTGCCGATTCCAGAAGTGGCCACGCTGGAGCGAAAGGTGCGGCTGGTGCCGGACTTGCGCGAGCTTTGGAGTTATGTCAGCCCATTCATGCTGTATGGAAGGCACATGGGTTATCGCGGCGATTTCGAAAAGCACCTGGCGGCGCGGGAAGCGAAAGCGGTGGAGTTGTACAACGAGATGGAAGAGGTGAAGAACGAAGCCGCGGGATTCATGAAGGTGCGCGCGGTATGGCAGTTTTTCGAGGTGGAAGCGGAGGGTGAGGCGCTGCATCTTTATGCGCCGGGCGCGAAGGCGCCGGTTCACACGTGGAAGTTCAAACGGCAGAAGGCCGGAGACCAGCTCTGCCTGAGCGATTACGTTCTGGATCCGAAAGACGGAAAGCGGGACCACGTGGCTGTGTTTGTGGTGACGGCTGGCGAGGGAATTCGCGAGCGCGCCGAAAAGGCAAAGCACGACGGGTATTATTTCAAATCGCACGGATTGCAGGCGCTGGCGATTGAGAGCGCGGAGGCTTGCGCGGAATGGCTGCACCGGAGAGTCCGCGAAGATTGGGGCTTCCCCGACCCGCCGGAATTGACGATGGCACAACGGTTCACTTCGCGTTATCGCGGGAAGAGATATAGCTTCGGCTATCCGGCCTGCCCTGATCTAGAAGATCAGGCGGGCATCTGGAAGATACTGCGGCCGGAGGAAATCAACGTGCAGCTTACGGAAGGGTTCATGATGGACCCGGAAGCGAGCGTGAGTGCGGTGGTGTTTCATCACCCGGATTGCGCGTATTTCAGCGTCGGAGAGAATGCTGACGGTATTTGAGTTTCTCTCCCCCGCTTGCGATGGTGTAGCGCTATACCTGCGCGGTGAATCCTACGAGCAGTTTCTCTAAGGAAAAGACGATAACGGCCCGCAAGTCGGGTATACTTGCGCGAATTCAGGGAACGGGGTGTGACACCGCGTCACAGAAATCAGCATGAGTGCAGGCTTACCGAAATTATCCATTGTGATTCCCGCATTTAATGAAGAAAAGCGTTTGCCGGGGACGCTCGAACGAATCGCCGGCTACATCAACGCGTCTGGCCGAACCACAGAAGTACTCGTGGTGGATGACGGATCGGTGGACGGAACCGCCGGCGTGGCGGAATCCTTTCGAGAGAAACTTCCCGATCTCCGGGTGATTTCGAATGGACGGAACCGTGGAAAAGGATACAGCGTTCGCCACGGGTTCACGGAATCGAGGGGGGAGATTGTTCTTTTTACAGATGCGGATCTTTCGGCGCCCATCGAGGAAGCGGACAAATTGCTCGCGAAGATGGATGGGTATGAGGTGGCGATAGGGTCACGCGCGGTGAATCGAGAGTTGATCGAGGTGCATGAATCCAAATTCAGGGAGCTAGCGGGAATTATCTTCAACCGGATCGTGCGGCTAGTCCTGCGATTGCCATTCGTGGACACGCAGTGCGGATTCAAGGCGTTCCGTCGCGAGAAATGCGGGATCATATTCGAGCAGCAGACCATCGAGCGGTTCGGGTTTGATCCGGAGTTGCTGTATCTGGCCCGGCATCATGGGCAGCGAACCGCGGAGGTGGCGGTTCGCTGGGCACACTCTCCTGCGACAAAAGTGAATATGCTGCGGGACAGCGTGCAGATGTTCCTGGATGTGGTGATTATCCGGTGGAACGCGCTGCGTGGACGTTACCCGATCGTAGGTAAATAAGCCTTCCTGGAACTCACCCGTCAACCGACGATTAGCCTGTTCACGGAGTTCGGGGAAATTCGCGGCCACGGATGTATGATGGAGTTCCGGAACAATCTGGTTTGAGGTTCGGGGGACCCTTCGTTGAGCAACAATTCCAAAATTCTTATAGCCGGCGCCGGTGGATTTATTGGTGGGGCGCTAATCTCTGTTCTGCGGAAACAGGGGCACCGCCATCTGCGCGGAGTGGACATCAAACCATTTGATCAGTGGTATCAGAGGTTTGATGACGTTGAGAATCTCTGTTTGGATTTAAACCTGAAGGAAAACTGCGAACGGGCCGCGGAAGGCGCGGGCGATATCTACAACCTGGCCGCCAACATGGGTGGAATGGGATTTATTGAAGCGAACAAAGCGCTGTGCATGCTGTCTGTCCTGATCAATACCCACATGTTGCAAGCTGCGCGGAAGCATGGTGCGAAGCGCTATTTTTACGCTTCCTCCGCTTGTGTCTACAACGGAGACAAACAGAAAACCTTCGAAGCACCTTCGTTGAAGGAGGAAGATGCTTACCCGGCACTCGCCGAAGACGGCTACGGCTGGGAGAAACTGTTTTCGGAGCGGATGTGCCGGCATTTTCGCGAAGATTTCAAACTCTATACACGGGTGGCGCGTTTTCACAATGTGTACGGGCCCTGGGGGACGTGGTTTGGGGGGCGCGAAAAAGCCCCAGCGGCGATCTGCCGCAAGGTAATTGAGGCCAAGATTTCAGGGAAGCACGAGATTGAAATCTGGGGAAGCGGAAACCAGACGCGGAGCTTCATGTTCATCGACGATTGCACCGAGGGAATTCAGAAAATCATGGACTCCGAAATCCTGGACCCGATAAATCTGGGATCGAGCGAAGCCGTGACGATCAATCAACTGGTAGATATCACTGAAGCGATTGCCGGAATCAAGCTGAAGAGAAATTATGATTTAAGCGCGCCGAAGGGCGTGAACGGCAGGAACAGCGACAATACGCTGATCAAGAAATATCTGGGCTGGGAGCCGAGCACGCCGCTACGCGTGGGTATGGAAAAAACGTACCGGTGGATTTACGACCAGTATATGGCCCGGGAACGTGGCGAAGCGGGGGTGGTCCGGGAGTCGCCTGTTTCGCTGTGATCTTGTGTTCGCCTTGCTGTAAACCTTGAGTTCCAGATTCGGCGGCCGCCGGGAACAATCCACACAACAACAATTTGGGATCGGAGACTTGGGCTACTTACGATCGCGGCCGGTGCCGGGGCCGACTCTGAAGCGGGAGAGAGCTTCGCCTAGATTCTGCAGGAAGACTTCGGAATTATAGACATCGGTGTCAATCTTGGTGGAACCAACGGGAGCGACCGGCTCGACTTCGTCGAGTTGAAATTCGTGCGCCACCTCTTCGACGATTTTGGGCTGGATCGGCCGCTGCTGCTCGACAAAGCCGTTTACCAGGGAATGCTCGCACAAAAGATTGATGACGCGTGGAATCCCCAGGGAATAAACATGGATAGTCTCGATGGTCTTGGTGCTGAAGATGGGGTCGCCCGAAGCACCGGCAATCCTGAGGCGTTCCGCTATGTAATCCCGCGTCTGTTCTTCCGACAGCGGGGTCGTGCGGCAGCGGAGCATGATGCGTTGCCGCAACTGGCGAAGCTGAGGGAGCTTGAGCTTCTCCTCCAGTTCCGGCTGGCCAGAGAGGACTATTTGCAATAGCTTTTCCGTGGAAGTCTCCAGGTTGGTCAGGAGGCGAATCTCTTCCAGCACGGGATAGGTGAGGTTCTGGGCTTCGTCGATGATCAAGACGACCGTTTCCCCATCGCGATAACGCTCAAGCAGCCAGTGATTGAGTTTGAGGAGTTGCTGGCTCTTGGATTTGGACTCGCACGGAATATCGAACTCGGCGAGGATAAAATCAAAAAGCTGGCTGGAATTCATCCGGGAGTTGAAGAGAAAAGCAGTGCGTGCACGTCGATGGTGGAGCCAATCGAGAAGCCGGTTGATTAGAGTGGTCTTACCGGTGCCGACTTCGCCGGTGAGCGTGATAAAGCCTTTGCGCGTCTGAATGCCGTACATCAAGCCGGTCAGGGCCTCCTCGATCTGCTTCGTAAGAAAAAGGAAGCGAGGATCGGGGTTGACGTTGAACGGATTTTCTTTGAGACCGTAAAAGCTCTTATACATTAGCCGTTGACTCTCGTTCCTTTTCCCGTGCCACTCTAACTGCAGCCTTCATTCCTGCGACTCAAGGCAAGATCAAAGGACGCGTGTGCCATTGAAAATTGATGGTGACGTAATTGTAGACCTGACTGGAACTGCAGGCAGTGCCCACACACCCAGCTTGGCCGTAATCCGTGAGATCGGCGTTGTAGGCAAACGCAAGCGTGGCGTTCCTTCCTAGAGGCCGGCTGAGGCCGCCGCCGACCGTCCAGGTATTGAAGCTTTGAGAAGTGGTCTGGATCCCCGTATTCAGGGCAGCGTTGCGAGCATACGCCAGGTTGAATTGGGCGCTCCAAATGCGGTTGAGCTTGTGGTTGGCTGCGAAGTTAAGCTGGTCGGCCGTGGAACCTGCAAGCACTCCGCTGCCGTTGGAAATGCCGTGGCTGTAGGAGCCGGACAGACCGCCGTTTTTCGCGCTATAAGACAGTGACGCGCCCACGTTCACGCCGTACGCGAGAGAGTTTCCATTAGTAGCGATACGCGAGGTGATGAAATCGGGTCCCGCATAGATCTGCAGGGCCAGGAGACCCGTCAGTTTTCGGCTATAGGCAAAATTGAACGAGTGATCTCCATTCGCCTGGGGCTCGCCCGAGTAATGATAGGCGGAAAAACGATAGAAAGCGCCGAAGGAGTCCTGGCGGGTAAGAGTGTAGTTGTAACCGATGGTGGCGGTGGTGAAATCACTATTGATGTTTCCGGAATTCACAAAATCCAGGAGGCCGTAAGAACCGCTCATGGTGAGCGAACCACGCTGCGAAGTGGTGTAGGTGAGTTGCACCACGGCAGCATTGCTGTAGCGGGGTCCAACGGCAGTATAAATTCCCTGGTTAGGAACGTAGTTGTTGCCGATACCCGGGATGACAGGGCCGGTGGTCCCACCAACGCCGGGATACCCCAGCCCAGTCCCAGAGCCAAATCCAAGGGAAGTCTGGGGCAGGTAGGAGAACTGATCGTTGAGTTGGAGTAACCAGCGATTCCAGTGAAATGTCTGCGAGATAGCGAGTTGCTGGGAGTAGCCGTTGCCCTGCGAACTGTCCGAGGAAATGAATCCACCGGCGGAGTAGTTCACGGCCAACTGCGACCTTCTCCAGACCTGCAGAACGCTCAGATCGCCCAAGATGAAGTTGTTCATCAGCCAGCCGGAGTTTTGCGTCTGACCGTAGCTGTTGGACTGGATGGATCCAGACCACTGAATGCCGGGCTGCCAATAGCTGTGAAGCGTTTCGGGAGAACCGAGCGTTGGGGTGAGCACTCCGGTAAGAGGAGTGATGTCCGGCGTGAGATTGTTGGTGGCGTCTTCCACAGCATTCTGAATGTCCCCGGGATTCGTGAGAGGCATGGGAGTGGAAGCACCGGCGGGTTTTGGTTTGCCTTCCACGGGAGGCTGCGGTTCATCCTGCGCGCGAAGCGGGAGAGTGCCCGCAAGAAGCGAGAGAGATAAGGAGAAGCTGACGAGAATTATTTTGCGCACACTCATATAGATGTCACAACCTTAAGGAACCACGATCACGTCACCGGGCTGAAGAAGAATATTCTGCTCGGCCAGATTTCCTTTAACGACTTCCTTGTAGTTAAAGGGATGCTTCACCTGTTTTCCATCCTCGGTTCGAAGAACATAGATGTTCTTGAGTTTGGCGAATTGTGTGAAGCCACCGGCGCTGGAAAGGGCCTGTAACACGGTCATGTTGGGCAAAAGGGGAAGCGCACCAGCGCGGACGACCTCGCCGGTAATATAAACGCGCCGGCTGTTGATTTCGTTTACGGTCACCGTCACCTGGGGGCTAGTGAGATATTTGGACAAGCTTTCTCGCAGCGAACCGGCCAGCTGCATGGCCGTGAGTCCTGCCGCCTGGACGTCATTGAGAAGAGGTAGCGAGATTTTGCCGTCGGGCCGGACGGGGATGGTGCGCGAAATGTCCGGCTCTTTCCAGACGTCAATGCGGATAACATCTTGAGGGCCAATCTTGTAATCAGCATCCACAATCGGCGGAGTCACCGCGGCCGGCTTCTGCGCAGTGTCTGGCTTTTGAGCAGGCGGATCCTGTGCGTAAGTCAGCGGCGTGCAGAGCAAAACCGCGGCCAGCGAAACAATTCGAAGACGAACGTTCATGATTCCTCCCTCAGCTCTCATTCTTCCCGTTGGAGACCCCAATTTGCTTGATCTTGTAAAGCAGTGATTTGTAGCTGATTTGCAGCTCGCGCGCGGCCCGTTTGCGATTCCAGTGGGTCCGATCCAGCGCCTGCATGATCAGCTCGCGTTCCGCTTTTTTTGAAGCGGCGCGCGCCGCAACCTTCAGCGAACCGCCTTGGATAGTCTTTAGCGGGGCATACGAACCAAAGGCTGCATTCTGAAGATCGTTCAGGGCAATCTGAACGTCGCCGAACACCACGAGCTTGCGCGCGAGGTTCTCCAGCTCCCGGATGTTGCCTGGCCAATGATACGCCGACATTGTCTGAAACGCTTTGTCGCTGATGGACGGTGCCACCTTGTTGAGAAGTGCCGAGTGTTTGTTCACAAAATAATCCAGGAGCGCCGAAATGTCCTCCTTTCTTTCACGGAGAGGGGGAAGGCGCAGGCAAACACCATTGAGGCGGAAATAAAGCTCGCGGCGAAAGGCTCCGGCTTCAACTTCCAATTCCAGGCTTCCCGCGGTTGATGAAATGAAACGGATCAACGGCTGCGCTTTGGAGTCCGAGTTTTCCCCGTCGGGTAGATGGGAAAGCAACTCGCGTTGGCTTGCCGCATCCAGCTCTTGCACATTATCCAAGTAGAACGTGCCGCGGGCATCGGCTGGGTCCGGCAGCCAGGGCTGTCGCAGTTGGCCAAACAGCTCGCCAGGCTGGAAGGAAGCACAATTGATTTTTTGTAAGCGAGATTCAGCCTTTAGCGAGAGCCGGTGGATGAGCCTGGCATAGGCATCTTTGCCGGTACCACTTTCCCCGACAATCAGAATGGGAATATCCGTCCGGGCAATTTCGCCTGCCATGTCATTTATGATTTGCATGGCTGAGCCGATGCCATAGATGAAGCCTGGCAAAACGGGCTCATGAAAAATAGTGGCTTGACCCTGGTCCATGGTTAGATTTGGTGCTCTCTGATTCTTAAGGTCTGTCGTCGAACTGTTGTCCGGAGCCAGCAGGTTCAAGAATGCAACTCAACTGCCAGCCCGGTCCAACGTTGTTGATCAGAGCACTCCGCATCTAATCTATTTAGAATCAACGTATTACAACAACACGAAGGCACAATTGAATCCTCCGGCTCAAGGTGATGTCCGTAGAGAATTCCACATAGTGGCAATTTGTTATCCCTGTTTCCAGCGAATTGACTATCAGGAACCCTGATTCTTTCTATATTATAGATAATACAAAACTTACATCGCTTCGTGGCAGAGTCAGCCGCGCTTTTCAGGTGATTCCCGAAGAATTATGCAGAGACCTCACACTTGCCGGACTGGAGGCACTACGCGCTCTTGATATCTTAGTGGAGGTCTTGGCACGCTTGGCACGCCAAGCAACTGCGATTCTTGCTTTCGAAAATTAGTGAACTTCGCAGGTTATACTATCCGCGAAGGTTCACTATGCCGAGTTACAAATAGCGTGTACATCCTTGGGCTTTCAGCGATGGGGCATGACCCCGCAGCAGCTCTGATTGACGACCAGGGCGCAGTTGTCGCGGCCATTGAAGAAGGGAAACTGGGCCGCACCCGGTCGTTCGGCGGCATCCCACGTTCGGCGATACGCTTTTGCCTGGATCGCGCGAAGATCCGCTGGCAGGATGTTGAGCGGGTGGCAGTTGCGAGCAATCCGAATCTGGCGTTTGCGCGGAGAGCGTTTTTTCGGACGCGACTCGCACCGCTCGCGCCCATCTCCAGCGCCTATTACTTTAATAAAGCACTCGGAGAGTTAGGCCGAGAGCTGAACAATTTACGAATTCTGCGTGAGATGGTTGGGGGAACCGCAGACAGAATCGTCCACTTCGACCACCATCTGTGCCACGCGGCGAGCGCTTTTTTTGGATCTTCGTTCGAAAAATCCTTGATCGTGTCACTCGACAATCAAGGCGACGGCCGGGCTGGACTTGTCGGAGTGGGAGAGGGGACGCGAATTAGCGAACTCTCATCGATTCCCTTCCCGGATTCCCTCGCCTGGCTGTTCAGCCAGATCACCAGCCTGCTGGGATTTTCCATCAGCGGCGCGGAACACAAGACTCAGTGGCTGAGCCTGTTGGGCGAACCTGTATACGCCGATCTGTTTCTGGAATTGCTACGACGCAAGCCAAAAGGGTCCCCGGAACTAAATACAAAGTTTTTCAAGCGAGATTTCTCGGCAAAGCTTTGCTTCAGCAGCGAATTTTACCGGCGCCTTGGGATACCGGAAGCGCCGATGGCAGAGTTCTCTCCGGATGATCCTGCAAACGGCTTGCGGATGAACATTGCAAGCAGTTTTGAAAAGGCTTGTGAGATCGTGCTGACGGAATGGCTTGCTTCACTTCGAGTCAGGACTGGAACCAAACATCTTTGCCTGAGTGGGGGACTGTTTCTGAATCCTCTGTTGGTGGCTGCGATTGAAAAGCAGGCCGGGTTCGAAGAGATTTTTGTTCAGCCGGCGGCGGGGAACGAGGGGACTGCCCTGGGAGCCGCATGGCTCGCGCGGCAACAGACACCCGGCCGCGCGCGTGTCGCAGCGATGAAAAGCCTGCATTGGGGACCGGCCTTTTCCAACACGGAGATCAAACAGGTCTTGGACAATTGCAAGGCGCCCTATCGATGGTTCGATTCCGAAGACCGGCAAATCGAAGAGGCAGTGCAGCTATTGAACGCGGGGAAAATCGTCGCGTGGTTTCAGGGTGCCGCCGAGTTTGGGCCACGGGCACTGGGGCATCGCAGTTTGTTCGCCTCTCCGTGGGCAGAGTATGTGCAGGAAAACTTGAATGATTTCGTGAAACATCGCGAATCTTTTCGTCCTTTTGCGCTGGCGATCACGGAGGAAGACTGTGGCGAATACTTTGAGTGCTCCGCGAATGCGCGATTCATGACAACCATGGCGCGAGCAAAGGAAAAGGCGCGCCAGATCTTCAGTTCGCCGGGCTCGGGATTCGTGTCAAAAGAGGGTCTGGTAAGACTCCAGATGGTTTCCCGGGAAAATAATCCGCTACTTTGGAAATTATTGAAACGCATGGGCGAGAAAGGACCAGCGCCCATGATCGTCAACACATCGTTTAATTTATTTGGTGAGCCGCTGGTCGTCCGGCCGCGGGACGCGTTGCGGAGCTATTACTGTTCCGGGACAGATGCATTGGTGGTGGGAAGCTTTCTGCTGACGAAACGTTAGCAGGAGGGGCCGGCCACGCGTCAAACCGGGAACTAGACCGGCCGTGAACGCACCACGGCAAAGCGCTCTTTCAATTTCAGAAACGGTGTTTCCAGCCAGCGATAGGAAACAGCGCTTAAGCCAACGGTCAGAGCGAAGCCAGTCAGCGCGTAAGCTCCGAAGGCTTTTACGGAATTTGTGTGAAAAAGGTGCCCGGCCAGTAAAAGGCCCGCCGCGTGGTAAACGTATAGTCCGTACGAGATTCTCCCCAAGTATGTCAGCGACGGATGGGTAAGAACGCGCGCACCAGCCGCTGGCGCGCCAATCGCCGCGACTAGAAGTCCAACAGCTCCCAAAGCGACCAGGGGCCTGCCGATAAGGGTGCCCATTATCGGGGCCACCTCTGTTTGCGCGTTGAGGCTCGTGTGAGAGGCGACCAGACACCACAAAGCCAGGGAGGCGATTGCCAGAGCTGAACGTCCAAAAAGAGACAGCGAGGGAGCTTCGCTTCCAAGAAAATATGCGACCAGAATGCCGAGCGCAATAGGGTCAATACGTGCGACGGTGTTGTATTCGATTGCTGCTCCAAGGACGTGTGAGTGCACCAACCAGGCTCTAACTATGTTTGCCAGCAATAGCAACCCGATGACAACGAGAACCAATTTTCGGCGTGATAAGCGGCGGAGGGCAAGCGGCCAGACCAAGTAAAACTGCTCCTCGATGGAGACACTCCACAGCGGGCCGGCGATGGAGTGCGGCAAACCGAGGAAGATATAGATCCAATTTCCTGAGAGCAGCAAGTACCCGGCGATAAAGGGCCAGCTCAAGTGCTGGGTTCGAACCCAGAGGGGAACCAGCGCCGCGACGGCAATAAAAAAGAAATAGAGAGGCCAGATGCGCAGGATGCGGCGAACGTAAAAAGCGCTGGTATCAATGGTTCCCCGGACTTCTTCTTCACGGATGAGCAGGGTGGTGATCAGAAATGCGCTCAGCGCGAAAAAGAGGTCAACGCCATATGCACCGGCGCCGGCGCCGGCGCAAACGACAGGGACAATCGCTGGAAAGAGAAAATGGTGGGACTGATAAAAATAGGCGTCGTTCGGAATGATATGAAAGAGAAAGACACCGAAGAAGGCAAAGAACCGAAGGGTGTCAAGCTCCGGCCGATAAAAACGCTGGCCGTTTTGCTGTCCGAGGTTCGCGTCCGGTGTCTTCTGCACAAGTGAAGTATCGCCGGTGTCCACAGGGGAGGAAAAGTAATCGCTTCGTTGCGATGTGTCAACAGATATCGGAGGGACAACATTCTTGGTTCACGATGGACAAAGTTCAATCTTCCTCTCACCTCGGGACAGGGGAATGTCCGAGTTTTATGATACATACGGGCACATCCAATGGATGAAACCACGAGGGAACAGTTTTTTAATCATAGCAGCGTAACTTGGACTGAGGGCCACTGCGGCGAGGAGACAATCTTTTAACTTTGCTGACTATCAGGAAAATGGTATTACAGATGGACGCTTAGCTTCTCTCCCAGTGGCCGCAACTCGCGCGACCCTCCCGCCGTGATTGCAGCAATGACGTGGACGCTGCGGAGCAGATCGGCGTACCCCGAATTGCCAATTTGGAACGGAGATTACCTTGATGTGGATCGAATCGCGTGTCAGTTTGTTTTCCAGACTCTTCGTTCTTATGGGCAATTGCCTACTTTTGGCAGCCTTCCAATTGCTTATCGGAATTCCTGCCCAGGCCCAAAGTGGCACAGTCGCGCTGGTTCAGCATGCAAGCAAAGACGCAGGTTCGACCGCGTCTTCGACGCTTACATTCCCCGCAAGTAATACGGCGGGAAATTGGATTGCCGTATGCGTTCGTGCTGGCGCATTAAATGAGGTCATAGCGGTCAGTGATACCAGTAGAAACACCTACCGGAAGGCAATCCAGTTCAATCAGACCACCGATGGCTTCACGGGCGCGATCTTCTATGCCGAAAGCATCGTCGGCGGCGCAAACACCGTAACTGTTGCGGACAACATTTCAGGAACTCTGCGATTCGCTATCTTCGAATACTCGGGAGTGGCGACGTCAGCGTCGTTGGATGTAGCAACCGCGGCACAGGGTCACAGCGCTACTCCAAGCAGTGCTCCGAGCATAAACACCACAGCCAATGGAGATTTGCTGATTGGCGCAATCATGACGGGCAACCCCCAGAGTTTCACTGCCGGCAGTGGTTATAAAGTTGAGGAGAACGTGCCGGGGGTTGGAACCGCAAAACTGATGGTGGAAGATCAGGTCCAGAGCATCTCCGGGGCGGCCACCGCCAGCGGGACGATGGGTTCCACGGACGACTGGGGGGCCGTTTTGGCGGCATTCAAAGCAGCCAGCGGCACAGGCGGAACCAGTCCGACGATAACCGGGTTGAGCCCAACTTCGGGGGGGACCGGGACGCCGGTGGTGATTACGGG
>DATHOY010000177.1:0-10986 GCA_035484435.1 Vulcanimicrobiaceae bacterium
GATTTGTCGTTGTAGGGCTTCAGGCCAACGTAGAATTCGCAATTGAAAAAGCCGGTGGGGTCGGTGCCGTCGTCGGGCCGGCCAAGTTCGGAGCCGGTGACCGTGACCATCGGATATTGAATGAGCAGGTCGCGGACCTGCGGCGCGAATTTCGCCGCCTCTTCAAACGAAATCGTATACGGCATCGTGGCGCGCACCCACACCGCGCCTTCGTCCAGATGCGGCAGAAATTCTCCACCAATCAACGGCACAAGCAGAAGCGTGGCGCAAAAAATCGCCACGGCTGCGACCAATGTCACGGCGGGGTGGTTCAGGCACCACCGCAGGCGGCCGCTGTACTGATCGCGAATCCAGTTGTAGACGGGGTTCTGCTTCTCCTTCACGCCGCTCTTGAACCAGTAGGAAGCGAGCACGGGAACGACAGTGAGCGTGAGAATCAGCGCGCAGATCAGCGCGAACCCCATGGTGTCCGCCATCGGATGAAACAATTTTCCCGCAGGGCCGGTGAGCGCGTAGATGGGCAGGTACCCCGCGATAATGACGGCGACGGAATAAAAGATCGGGCGATCGACATCGCGCGCGGCGGAGAGAATAACGTCCGTCAATTTGTAATCCGTGCCGTGGCGCAGGCCGAGTTCACGGTAGATGTTTTCGACCATGACGATGGTGCCGTCAATGATGATGCCGAAATCGATGGCGCCGATGGAGAGCAGGTTCGCCGCTTCGCCCGTCAAATTCAGAAAGATGAACGCGAAGAGCAGTGCCAGCGGAATCGTCAGCGCGGTAATAATGGCGGCGCGGAAACTCACCAGGAAAAAGATCAGCACGATCAGCACGAGCACCATGCCGCGCAGAAGATTTCCCTCGACTGTGTCGGTGGTGATGCGGACGAGGTCACTGCGGTCATAGTAAGGGCGGACCTTCACGTCTGGCGGCAGCAGCGTCTTATTGATCTCGTCGGTTTTTTTCTCGACGCCTTCGAGCACGTTCTGGGTCTGCTCGCCCCGGCGCATCAGGATGACGCCTTCGACGGCGTCGTCGTTCTTTTTTTGTTTGGTCTGGAAACCGAAAATCCCGAGACGCGGCGCGTGGCCGATTTCTACGCGGCCAATATCCTTGATGCGAATGGGCACGCCATTGCCGCTGCCCACGACGACTTCACCGATGTCGTCCGTACTTTTCACCAGGCCGAGGCCGCGCACGTAATAAAACTGTCCGCCCTGCGTGTAAAAGCCGCCGCCGGTGTTGGAATTGTTGGCGTTCAGCGCGGTAACCACCTGCACGACCGGTAGGTGATAGTTGTACAGTTTCACCGGATCGAGCAGGACGTGATACTCCATCGTCGGCCCGCCAAAACCAGAATCATCCGCCACGCCCGGCACACTCTTGTACGCCCGCTCGATAATCCAGTCTTCGTAGGTATGCAATTCCATCGGCGAGCGGTCCGGGCTTTCGATCACATAGCGATAGACCAAGCCGCTGGGACTGAAGAGCGGCGCCATGCTGGGCGTTACACCCTGCGGCAACGTGGCGTCGCTGATGCGCTGGAAAACAATCTGCCGTGCGAAGTAAGGATCGACGCCTTCATCAAAGGTCAATCGCACGTCGGAGAGGCCGTAAAGAGAAATCGACCGCATCACTTTCAAGTGCGGCGAGCCGTTCATCGCCAATTCCAGCGGCAACGTGGTGAGGCGTTCCACTTCTTCCGCGGCGTGCCCCGGCCACTGGGTGATCAGCTCCACCATCGGCGGCGAAAGGTCCGGGTACGCATCTACCGGCATCTGGCGGAAAGACCACGCGCCCGCGATGGCGATCAAAACCGTCAGCATCAGCACCAGAAAGCGCTGCTGAAGAGCGAATTGGACGATGCGATGGATCATCGAGGAGTCTCCGGTGCGCTCTTCCTAATGCTGAATGGAGTTCTTGAATTGCAGGAACAGGCTGCCGTCGCCGACGACCTGTTCGGATTCTTTCAGGCCGCTGGTAATCTGCGTGCGGCCATTGACGCTCTGGCCCAGCGTGACCACGCGGCGCGCGAACTGATTGGGCCCGGCCTGCACGTAAACAAACGGCTGGTTTTCCGTATCGCGCAGGATAGCGGCCTCCGGAACGGTGATGGCGTCGGCGACCGAGCCGGCCTTGACCGTCGCGGTCACGTACATATCCTTCTTTAATTTCTTGCCGGGATTTTCGGTGACGATACGCGCCTGCAGCGTCCGCGTATTGGGATCAAGCGCGGGAGCAAGGTAGGAAATTTTCCCGTGAAAAAGCTCCGGGTAGCTGTCGGTGTTGATTTCGACGGCGTCGCCCGCGTGCACGTACGGCAGGTCGCTCTGATAAACGTTCACCAGCACCCACAAGCTGCTGGTATTGGAAATCGTGAAGCATTGCGTGGCGCCGCTCTGCAGCAACTGTCCGGGGCCAACCAGACGCTCCACGATATCTCCGGTGACCGGCGCGAGCACCGGGCTTTCCGATGTAGGCTGTGCGGCATTCTTGATCAAAGCCTCAGGATCTTTCACGCCGAGCGCGTGCAGCGCGTCGGCGGAGGATTCCAGATCCGCGTGCGCCTGATTGCGGTTTGTCTCCGCCTGCTGCAGATCGGCTTCGGAGATTGCGCCGTGGGTGAAAAGATCCTGCGAGCGCGCATATAACTTATCCGAAAGAGTGGAGGCCTCGCGCGCCTTGATGTACGCGGAGCGCGCCACGGAGTAGTCCGGGCTGGTGACAGTAAGCAGCGGCTGGCCCTTCTGCACGAACTGGCCGGGCGCGACAAGAATTTCGTGAACCGGTCCGCCAATCGCGGCAAACACCGGCGTGGTTTCAAACGCGTTGTACGCAACGGCGCCGGCCAGGCGCAGCGTGCGCGGCAGAGGGCCTTTCACCGCCGGCACGATTTGCAGATGAGACAGCTGTTCTTTCGGGACCGTGAAAAGTTCGGCCGTGTCCGCCTTCGACTCGGACGCGGTGAACGAAGTCATCTTGGACTCCGCTTCGCCGGGGCCGGAGCCGCAGCCGGAGAGCGCGGCGCCAAGCGGGAAAGCGGCGAGCGCGATGATCATCGAACTCGTAAATCGTTTTTGCAGGAAAGTGTTCATGGCAGATTCCTTGTGCCCACGGCCTGGCGCATCTGTTCCATCGCGAGCATGTAGCTCGCAAGCGCCTGGCGGTAGGCAAGCTGATTGGCGCGATAAGTCCGCTCGGAATCCAGATAGTCCAAAAGGCTGGCGGCGCCTTTGCGGTAAGCGTATTCGCTGATGTCGCGCGACTGCTTGGCCTGGTCGACGTAGCCGCCTTGATAGAGCTGAATAATCTGGTCGTTGGTCTGCAGATTGGCGAAGGCCGTCGCGACGTCCGTCGAAACCTGCTGCGTCGTTTCACTGGCCTGCTCGCGGGCCTGGGTGATGGCGTATTGCGCGCGCGCGATCTCTCCCTGGTTCCGGTTGAAAATCGGCAGCGGCATGCTGTAGAAAAACGAACCGCTGCTGGCGCCGGCGGTGTGGGAATAGTTGAACGTGCCGGTGATGTCCATCTTGCCGTTGGCCTTTTGCAGGGCGTACTGGCTTTCGGCGGCGGTGACAGACTGCTGCGCGGCGCGCAGGTCGGGCCGGTTCAGGGCCGCGGCATTTTTCAGCCCGTTCAAGTCCGCGTGCACGGGCTGGTAGTCGAGCGTTCCCTGCACGTCGTAATCGTCGGGAACAGTTTCGAAGCCAAGCAACTGGCGCAGCGCGGCCAGGCTCTGCAGCTTGGCCAGTTTCGCGGCGGAAACGTCGCTCTGAAATTGCAGCAACTGCAGTTTGATTTTCAGAAAGTCGCCTTCGCTCATGTCGCCCGCGCGAAAGCGCTCTTTGCTGATGTCCACGGTCTTCTGGAAGCTGTCGAGGTCCTGCTGCGCGAACTCCAGCGTGGATTCCGCCAGCAGCACGTCCACAAATTGCTGGCTGACGTTGAAGACCAGTTGCCGTTCGTTGTCGGTGACCAGCGAGCGCACAACAGACGTCTGATCCTTCGCGGCCTGCAGGCGGTGCTGGCGTTTTTTGCCGCGCTCGAAGAGATAGCCGATGCCGGCGTCGAACTGCGCCGACTGGTCCAGATAGTCCGCGTCCAGCTTGTTCGGCTGGAAGATGGGCAGAAACTGCGCGTCCAGGCCCAGCGTCGGATTCGGGCGAAGGTTCGCCGTGATTTCCTCGGCCAGGCTTTGCTGGATCGTCGTGCGCATGGCCTGCAACGCGTGATTGTGCAAGAGCGCCAGGCGGATCGCATCGTCCAACGAGATTCGCGACGCGCTGCTGGCCGCCGACGGCGTTTGCGGAGCCGATGCAGGGCTCTGCTGCGCGCCGGCAAATGGCGCCGACAGGAGTAGTCCCAAAACCAAAAACGTTACTTGCTTCAAGTGAAGACTCCTCGCGCGTCACTGTGGAAGCAACGCACGACATTGATGCTCGATGGATTGGGGCCGAGTGGAAGTGCTAAACGGCGGGAGGCGCGCGGGGCGCGATGCTGCGGGGAGCAACCAGTGGCACGAAAACAACGTCACCGGCAACTTCTATCCGGTTGATGGCCGGTGCCATCTCCACAATCAAAGAAGGAGTTGGCACGGCGGTGCCTGTGGCAGAGCAGATCGGGCAGACGTGCGTATCAAGCGAGCGCGAACTCAGGTCAACGCAGCAGTGCAGTTGCCCCGCCAGGAGGATGCCTCCCAGGAGGAGCGCCACGAAGAGAAACCGCTTTGATTTCGCAGGCATAGGGCCAGTATTCGTGCGTTTGGCGTTCTGTTTATAGTACACCCTCTGACGGACACAAAACACCTGCTAACGAGGGGGGCGTGCGCCAAGTTGCACTGTAACTGACTTGGATGAGCATGTCGGGCCGGAGGGATGCCGCGGGAACACCAAAGTTGACACGCCTTGCAGCCTGGAAGATAGTGCCGCAGTCGGAGGTTGCCCCCATGACTGAGGTCGAGCGATGTCTTTCGCGTCGTAGCCTGCTCAAGGTGCTTGGTTTGGCCGGAGGCGGCCTGGCCGCGGGGGGCTGGCCCGGGGCACGCGAAGTGATGGCTCAGGACCCGCCGCGCTCCACGGCGCTGGAGACTTTCACGGGGCCGGGAGCGAACCCACATTGGAATTCCGTCGGCCCCTATCTGACCGAGCCGCAGAAAGCGCCGCTGATTCTGCTGACGGACAGGCCGGTTCAACTCGAAACACCTCGCCACTATTTTCGTACGGTGTTTACGCCCAACGAGGCGTTTTACGTGCGCTGGCACCTGGAAGGAATCCCGAATCGCGTGGATTTGAAGCAATGGAAATTGCAGGTGCAGGGCAATGTGAACAAGCCGCTGGCGCTGAGCCTTGCCGACCTGACGGAAAAATTCAAACCGGTTTCCATCGCCGCCGTAAACCAGTGTTCCGGCAACAGCCGCAGCCGCCTGCAGCCGCGTGTGCCTGGGGCTCAGTGGGGAAACGGCGCGATGGGCAACGCGTTGTGGACCGGCGTGCGCCTGCGAGAAATTCTGGATATGGCCGGCGTAAAAGCCGGCTCGCTGCAGGTGCAATTTCAAGGGCTGGAAACGGGCCAAGGGCCGGCGGGCACCGCTTCGAATATTTTCCAGAAGTCGCTCGACCTCGCGAATCCGGTGGTGTACGAATGCGTCGTCGCGTACCTGATGAATGGCGAGCCGCTGCCGATGCTGAATGGATTTCCTGTGCGTCTCGTGGTGCCGGGATATTTTGCGACTTACTGGACGAAATGCCTGTCGTGGATCCGCGTGCTGGACGCGCCGGATGAAAATTACTGGATGAAGACGGCCTACCGCGTGCCGGATACGCCGCGGGGAAACACAACTCCCGAGGAGGTGAAAGCTGGCAAAGTGAAGACGATTCCGATCGAACGCTTCCCGGTGCGATCGTTCCTCATCTCTCCCGATGGAACCTCGAAAATTCCCGCGGGACTCGGCGTCACGCTGCGCGGAATTGCCTTCAGCGGATTTGCGCGCGTCACCCGAGTCGAAATTTCGGATGACGGCGGAAAGACGTGGGCCGACGCAACGCTCGGCGAAGACCATGGCGCGTATTCTTTCCGCACTTGGGAAGCTCCATGGAAAGCAAAGTCACCGGGACGTTATTCGCTGGCGGTGCGCGCAACCGATGAAAAGGGCAACTCGCAGCCGGACGAGCCGGTGTGGAATCCCGGCGGCTATCTGTGGAACCGCATCGAGCGGCAGGAACTGGTGGTGGGCCATGCCCGCTGAGGGGAGCATCGCAATGAAAAACAGAGCCGTGGCGATCTTAGTGGCGGCATGCGGCGTGGCACTGGCCGCCGGAGTTGTCTACGCCGATTTGAAAAAGGGCTACTACGCACCCGAACAACTCGGCAACATCCAGCAAGCGGCTCCCGCCGCGCTTTCACCGGACGCCGACTACGAGGTCACGGCCTACCCGGTGCCCACTCTGGAGCTCGCCCCCGGCGATGGCCGCCAAGACGTCCAGATCTATTGCAACACCTGCCACAGCCCGCGCTACATCACCATGCAACCACCGCTGCCCGCCGCAACCTGGGAAGCCGAAGTAAACAAAATGAACAAAGCCTACGGCGCGGGCATCCCCGATGACACCACGCGTAAAATCATCGCTTACCTGCAAACCCACTACACCCCCGAAACCCGCAAGCGCTAAGCTGGTTGCATTCCGGCGCGAAACTAGGGATTAGAGGCATTTATCGTATTGCCGGTATAGGGTCACCGCTGTCAATTTGTCAGAATCATCCGCTCGCCGCATCCCATCGAACTTCTCATGTCCGGTAAATTGGAAGCCAACATAGATCGCGGTGTAGTTGCAAAACCAGGGAGCATCCTCTTCGCCAATCTTTACCAGGTCGTCCCACGAGCCCTTCTTATATTCCTTCATATCCACACAGCACGTCTGTCGGAACTCATGCGTATTTGCCCGCAAAGAATCCTCCACTGCCTTTCGAGTCATACCGGGTTTGAAGACTTCGGCAAAGGAGCGCAGAGCCAACTGGTACGCCACCTCTCGTTTCTCTCTCGCTCGTTTCTTTATTTCATAACGCACGCCAAATCCAAACAGAGTACCAACCAGTAGAACAAGTAACAACAGAAGGATGCGCTTCATATCGGTCTAACTCACCAGTTGTGGATTGCTCTCTCATCCAGCTAAATTTACACTCAACTTCTGGAACGCTTTACCGAACATATTAGAACGATTCGATCTTCGCCCTCACTGCGGCGCGACGCCTTCTACGATGAAGATGCGGCTCTTCGCCGAACTGTGCCGCATCGGCTTGATCGCTTCGTAAGCCGGTGAATACTCCCAAGCATGCGCCTTTTCCACGCTTTCGAACGCGATCACCACGATACGAGTTGGCGCTTCGCCTTCGACGGCCTGGATCTTTCCTCCACGCACCAGATAGTGGCCATCGAAAGCCGCCACGATGGGAGGCACTTTCTCCGAGTACTTCTTGAAGGCATCGGGGTCCGTGACGTTCACCTCCGCGATGACATAACCAGGCGCCGGCTTCACCTGCTGCGCCCGAATCGCATGCGCCCCGGCAACGCCGATCGAAATTCCACCCAGCACCGCCACCGCCAATTTGTGATTCGACTTCATAGCTTCTTCCTCCCTAAACTTCTGTTTGGACTAGGACGAATCCCTCGCGCTTTCTGGCTAAGATACGAACACATCTGTCAGGCGGGAGTCCACTTGTTCCGTAATCACGTTGGTCAGGCACAATTCACCCTGAGGCATATTTTAGGTTAAGATTCACCCGGCAAACGTAGCTTACTTGTCATAGTCTCGATTATTAGGAGCGACGGAGATATGAGGCGTGGCTGAAAGCGAAATCGTCACAGTGATTGTGACATTGACCCGAGATGATTATGCCGCAGCACTCCGAGCTCTGGCTCAATCAAGGTCCCGGCCCCAACGGATACTCTTCTGGGTCAGCATGGCCATCCTTGGCTACTTTTGTTATGTCTGGCTACGACTTCCCGACCGTTCTGTTTGGGGAGGCATTTTGGGCTTGGCAGTTCTCGCCATTTTCGTGCTGTTCGTGACCTATGGAGCGCCATTTCTTTCCGCTCGTTCGTTTGTAAAGAAAAATGCTGACAAATTGGGCCCCGCAACACATTCAATCGGACCGGACGGGACCTCCAATGAGAGTAGCCATGGGGAATCAAAGACAAAATGGACCGCCTACGTCAGGATCAGAGAGACTCCAAGGCTCTTTCTCCTGTACACCCAGACTAATTTCGCTCAAATCTTGCCAAAACGATGCTTTGACAGCCCCACTGAAGTGGAAAAATACCGGCAAGTTCTCAGAACCTATTACAAGGGCAGGCTAGAACTTCTACCCTCAGCCTGATGCATAGCTTGTACGCGATGACTTCTGTCTCAACAAGGGTCTCAGCCCCGCTTGGGTCCAACCCCTAGTACTCACGGCGTTAATCGGAAGCTGAGTCCGGTTGCCCCAGCCGGGATTTGATTTATCGCGGAATCAAAAGGCTTTGAAGTGGAGAAATGGTTCAACGGAACAGGAAACGATCACTCTTTTGTCATCGGGTATTCGTTTCCCGTCTACTTCTGCGTAGCTGATCGCAATGATTATATTCTCGGTGGATTTCTGCCCTTGGGATTTATTTGTATTCGCTTGATAAAACGCCGTCAGAACAGTCCCCTTCGAAGCCTCAGAAGTTCTGAACGTATGCACGCTGCCGTCTTTATTCTTCCAACTACATGTCGATGCCAACTTGCCAACAAAACGATCAGACTTGCCGCCCTTTGTATAAACCAGAGTTATCTCCTGGGGTTCGCCGCTTTCTGGTTGCAGAACTCCAGTGAAGGTTGCTCCGTAATAGGTGTTCGGGTAATAACCATTCGGAGCAACACTCTTTTGAGCTACCAATGGTAACGAAAACACACATGCGGTCAGGATCGTGGCCAAGCATTTCAATATGTTTTCTTTCAAACAAAATGAATGGGCTCGCGAAGTCTCCACGGCGGAATCTTAACGCAAAGTCCGGGTTCGTCGTCAACCAGCAGTTGACTCCATCACCGGCCTAACTGTATTAACATGCACTCGGGATTGCTGTTTTCACTGGGTTTTTTGTGGCAACAGCACAAAAGTAAGGAGAAAGATTATGAAGTGCAAAATGACGGGGGCGGCAGGATTGGTTGGGGCGTTTGTTGCGGGCCTGTTGGTGGCAACGGCGTTTGCCGGGGGGATGGCTACGGCGGGGGCAAAGGCGCGGGGGACGCTGGCGCGGGGACAAGAGGTGCTCGTGGAGAGGGTTGTCAACCCGACGATAACGGACGAGGACATTACTTTGCTGCGGCAAGATTTGCGGGCCAAGAAAATGCAGGTGATTGGGTAGAATATGTCGCTTTCCGATACGGAGGCGCAGAAATTCTGGCCGGTCTACAACCATTACGTGAAGGACCTGCATGAAGTGAACAACCAGAAATATGCGCTGCTGAAGCAGTACGCGGAGATGTGGGCAACGATGAGAGACGAAGATGCCCTGATTTATGTGCGGCACTGGCTGGAGGTGGACGGGCAGGCGCAGGCGCTGCGCTTGAAGTATGTGCCGGTGGTGAGCCAGGTGCTGCCGGGAAAGAAGGCGGCGACGTTTTTTCAGTTGGACAGGCGGCTCAATATGATCATCGATCTGCAACTGTTTTCGCAGATTCCGTTGGCGCATGTGAAGGAGTAGGCCGGAAGAGATATCAGAGATCAGCAATCAGATACCAGGAAACGAAAAGAAGAGCTTACCGCCAATTCCGCGACGTGCCACGCAGAAATAATCCAAGTGCGCGCTTAGTCGGCTTAACTTAGACACCAGCCTCCACCTTTCCGGCAGGGCGTTAATGAGACACGAAGCGACCGGGCTGAGTTAGGCTATCGATAGCAGCATCGCATTCCCGGAGTCAGCTGCATCTGAATAAAACTGTCGGAAGGAAACAAAAAGTTCCGGAAGGTATTCCCAATCGCTTAAATTCTCTAGCGTATGGGCCAGATAGATTCTCTTTTCCTGGGCGTCTTTGACGTCGAGTTTTGATAAGAGTTGAGTTGGCTCGACCTCGCGCAGTGCGGTCGCCACGTTTCTTACTTGGGGCGCAGTGAGGTAGCGCAAGGCACCACTACTTCCACCACCGAAACTGTTAACGCCTTCAACGTCTGGTATCTCTTGCCCTCCGAGGATTGCATCAGCGAGAAGACCTGTCCCACTGTCGTGAGTGCCATTCAAAGCGTAGTGGAGGACGTGCCAGTCCTTCTCCAACGAGAAGTCCTTCCTCGTCAACTCTAGCTTAGGCTTTGAAGGGATGAGCTGTGGGCCTTTTCTGGCGTTTGACTTGCGACGCAGAAGCCCGGCGACGTGCTCGACTTGTCCGCGAACCGCTGGAGGAAACCCCGCTGTCTTGATTCGCAACTCGTCCAACATCTTTTCGGCCTGCTCAATTGCGGTAGGATTGTCGTAGAACGGTGACATTGTGTAGTCGTAGGCTGAGGAGGGATCGAGAAGGAACTCCGACAGTTGGTGCGGTGAAATTTGGTGAAATTTCGCGACCATTCCCATGAGGCACTCCAGTGCAGACTATAACTATGCTAACCAGTTGGGGATGTGAGTTGCGTTTACATAACCAACCACGTGTCGAATGTCGTCCGGCACAAAGACGCTCGTCCAATTTGCCTCGTAAGTCCCGATTAGTCTTGTCACCTCAACCGGACAAGTAAAGTAACGGTACGACATTCATCTGGTTGGAATGGCGATCGGCAAAGCGTATCGCTCAAAAACTGGCGACGGCCTCGGCTTCGGTGGCAAATGTTTCAAACAATGTCAGCAGGCGGGCGATCTCCAGGGCCTGCTTCAACTTCGGGCCGAGGTGAGCGAGCGCGAGCCGTCCACCCGTGGCCTTTGTCTTTCGGTGGGTTTCGATGAGCGCGCCGATCCCGGCGCTGTCCACGGAATTGACG
>DATHOY010000178.1:0-4378 GCA_035484435.1 Vulcanimicrobiaceae bacterium
GAAGAGCGCCTGAATCTGCCCCGCCTTGATCCGGTTCTCAATATCCGGCCGCACCCAATACTTCAGCGATTGCCCCAGATCCTTCGATCGCACCAGCAGCGTCACCCGCGCCCCATTCCGATACAAATCCAGCGCCGACTCTACCGCCGAATTCTTCCCGCCAATCACCACCACATCCTGATTCCAGAACGGGTGCGGCTCCGTGTAGTAGTGATTCACATGCGGCAAGTGTTCCCCCGCCACGCCCATCTCATTCGGCAAATCGTAATAACCGGTAGCCACCACAATCTTCTTCGCGTGATACTTCTCCTCACGCCCGCTAGCCGTCTCCGTCACCAAGTTGAACGCGCCATCATGCCCATCCACCCGCAGCACCTTCTCAAACAGCCGCAACTCCAGGCCGTAATGCTCCGCGCCCTTCCGATAATATTTCAATGCCTCAATCCGAGTCGGCTTGTCGCCACCAGTCACCATCGGCAACCCGCCAATCTCCAGCAACTCCGGCGTCGTAAAAAACACCATGTTCACCGGATAGTTGTAGATCGAGTTGCACAAGCACCCCTTATCAATCACCAGCGCCCGCAACCCAGCCCGCTTCGCCTCCATAGCGCAAGCCAGCCCAGTAGGCCCCGCCCCAACACAAGCAATGTCATAAGTAGTCATAATCCTTCGATTCGCTTCAATAACCCACGGTTACGTTTTTCCCATCAAGGTGGCACACCCATTCATGGCTGCGCTCTTCGATTTTGTGTTACGCCATCCATCACGAGAACTTGAGGGTGCCCCATCCTTCGCGGATTTTGCGAAGGGTGGGCTCTTACGACCGAGAGTCGCAAACCCTCTGCTCTTTCTTCCTGAGTCTCGATAAATTGCCAATCTTCCGATCGGCCTACCGATGATCAACCAAGTCACTTCGCAGGAGCCTGCCGTCGGGCCAGATTCTCATTCCCCGCCGTCTTCACCCAATAGTTATCCGACTTGCTCATTGCCTCAACAACGCTGGTCGGCGTGTGCGGATTCATTGCCACAGCATACGCAGCGTCTGGTTTTGTCGAAAGACAGACCAGCACATCTGTCGGCGTATTGGGGTCCGAGGCAACAGTACGCAGCTCCGAACTCCACCAATAAGAACAACCCTTTTTCAGGTACTCCATTTTCACAGCCCTGGGCAGGTTTGGATTTGTCACTCCGTCCACCCGCACGTATGGACTATCGCTCCGTGCCATTTTGACCAGCACGTCCACGGGAGTGTTTGGATTTTTCGCAATAGCCGCAAAAACCGGGCCCAACAGCGTAGGCGCCACCACACCGGAAACTTTGTGTTGCTGCTCGATGGCATGCTCAAACATTTTTTCCAGCGCCTCCCGCGGGCAGTAGGGCTTCCCTGCAAGTTCCGCCATAATCTGGGGAGTCTGATAATGTTCGCTAGCCTGTTGCAACTCCTCGGCGCTCAAGTGGTGCTCATCGATATACCGCTCCACCGCGTCCTCTTCCGCACTTTTCATAGGTTCCTCGAAAGCCAGCAACCCGCCCCGCGTCACCGCTGCTTGAGCTGCCTCCCGCTCTGATTGCTGTTGCCGGCGCCATTCCTCCTGCTGCTTGCTGTACGCACGTCCTCGCACGTTCGCTGTCCATTCTGCCATCACGATGGGAAGCCAACCGATTCCGCTAACGACAAACAGAATCAACGCCGCCCAGTTGCGCCGGAGCTTGCTGTCGCGCGCGGCCGGCATTGCCAGGGCCTGGAAACCCACTGTAACCGGCCAAATAATTCCAAAAGCCAATGGAATGTAGATGGGGGCGAGGAGTAGGCGGAAATCAAACATCTGGTACGGTCCCCGCGTCAACCACGTCACGGAAAAAACGGTCGCCGCGGCCGCCGCAAACAAAAGTGATGGCCACAACGGGGGCCGCTTCACTGTGGATTCGACACCTTGCGGCATGCTCGACCTCCCGCTCATTTCTAAATCCCAACCCCACCCACCTCCAGGATCTCCACCAACTCCGCCCGAAACCCCTCCAACTCCTTCAACCTCTCCTCCGTCGCCGCCACTTCCTTCTTCTTCCACACAAACACGTCCCCCGAACTCTTCTTCAACTTCACACTCAAATTTCCATCCACCAGAATCGTCACCGGCACCAGCAATTTCAACCCACCATTCTCCACCGGCCCCAATAGCGCCGCGCACTCGCCCTTGTGCACAATCAACGCACTCCCATAAGGCGGAATCGCAATCGGCCGAAACCCCGCCCCAAACAACCGCTCCATCACCCGCATCTGCCCCTCAGTAAGTTCCATGTCACCTTTTCCATTGTAGTGCCGGGGGTACTTGCTCTAAGTCTGTCCATAGACCGGTCCGTCTCTTCGGTCTGGCATTTTCCAAACTCTGTCATCCCGACCGGAGTGGCCGTTTTTTTTCTCCCGCGCCGTCTCCGGCGCGCCGGCCACGAAGCGGAGGGACCGTGGCAATATTTAAGCCGTGTCCCAATCACCGGAACAATTCTAATCGCACCGCAATCGTTCTTAGCCGCCTAAAACAAAAAGCGGCGCAACCATCAGCGCCGCCCTCTTACAGATAACTGATTACTCTCTTCCCTCACGCCGCCGAATGCGTCTCCTCCGCCCCCTCCAACTGCTCCAATATCTCCCGCAGCGTCCGGACCAACTCATCCCGCGAAACATGGCTCTTCTTGAACTGCAACCGGAACTTAAACGCCTCATTCTCCGGCTCAAACTGAAACACAAACGGCTGTGGCCGCGGCGCCATGCCCTTCTCATCATTCCGGTCCTGTCGCGCCGCGTCCCGCGTCAATCCACCCTGCAGAATCTTCGCAAACATCTCCAGCATCTTCTTCTCGCTCGGCTGCCGCGCAATCTGCAGCAGCAACCCCTTGCTGGTCACGCCGCTCTCAACGCACTTCTTCCGCAAAGCCTCCGGAATAGCCAGCAGCACCATCGTCTCCGACACCGAAGTCCGCGACTTCCCAATCTTCTTCGCCAGATCCTCGTGCCGGTATTCAAACGTAGTCGCCAGCCGCTGCAACCCTTCCGCTTCTTCAAACGGCGTTAAATCCTTCCGCTGCATGTTCTCAATCAGTGCAATTTCCAAAGTCTCCGCGTCGTCCGCCATCTTCTCGATGGCCGGCACTTCGCGCAGTCCCGCCGCTCGCGCCGCGTGATACCGCCGCTCGCCAGAAATGATGTGATACGCATCCTCGCGCGGCACATACCGCACCAGCAGCGGCTCCAGCACGCCCTTCTCCTTGATCGAATCCGTCAACTCGCGCAGGTCGCCCAGCACCTTGCGCGGCTGATCCGGATTCGGCCGGATCTGGTCCACGGGGATCATGCGCCCAACGGCCGCCCCGCTATAGCTTGTCAGTGACTCTACGTAATGCGCGTCATGCCGCATCTTCAGCGTGACGGGCAACCCGGCTTTCTTCAACACGATGCAGTACCTCCGCTGCCAGCTTTTTGTATTCCACTGCCCCCGGCGATTTGGGAGCAAAAGTCAAAATCGTTTCCTTGTACGCCGGACTCTCTTCGAGGCGCACGTTTTTCCCAATCTTCGTCTTGAACAGCACTTCGCCAAACACCGCGCGAATTTGCCCGTGCGTATCCTTCGAAATATTCGTCCGCTTGTCGTACAGCGTGATCACCACGCCCAGCATTTTCAACTGCGGATTGGGCCGCGCGCGGATCCGCTCATACGTCTCCAGCAAATCGTCCGTGCCCTCAATCGCAAAATACGCCGCCTGAATCGGCACCAGCAGATGCGTTGAAGCCACCAGCGCGTTCACCGTCAAAATTCCCAGTGATGGCGGCGTGTCCACAATTACGTAATCGTAATCCTTCAGCACCGGCGCCAGCGCATCCTTCAATCGGTACGGCGCGTCAAACTGCCCCGCCAGCACGGTCTCCAATTTCGCCAGCGCCAGCCGCCCGCTGCCCACATGCAGCATTGGATCTTTCGTCGGTTTGATCATTTCCGCCATCGACGCGTGCGCATCGCCCAGCACGTCAAACATAGACGTCGTTACTTCGCCCATATTAAAAAATGCGATGGTCGTATTCGCCTGCGGATCCAGATCAATCAGCAGCGTGCGCCTTCCCTTGTTCGCGATCGCCGCAGCCAGATTGATCGCGGTCGTCGTTTTACCGACGCCGCCTTTCTGATTCGCTACCGTAATTATGGCAGTCATCGAATCTCTGCCTCCGCTCCTCGCCGCATTCTCTCCAACTCCCCCGGCCCTCTTCTCTTCCGCTTATCTCTGTGAACTCTGTGCTCTGCCTCTGTGACCTCTGTCGTGAATCCTTTTTTCCTTACGTTCGCCCACACCCCAACCGAGGCACCTCTACTTCATTTAGTCTATTAGC
>DATHOY010000179.1:0-4675 GCA_035484435.1 Vulcanimicrobiaceae bacterium
CAGATTTATCCCAAAAGTTGTCAGCGCCGCCCCCGGCAGACCGTAACGCACCGCCGTCCATATCACTGGAATAAACAGCAAGTACAGCGGCTGATAGGGTATCGCAGGAGCAAATCCGAAAAGCAGCCAGATCGCCACGACGCTCGGCGGACTTTTTGAGGTTCAAGGTCATCAAAACACGCTTTTTCATCTGTTCCCGAGGACAACGCACTCGCGAAAACGTTCCTAGTCGAGGCCGCACAAGCTTCGGACACACCCTGCTTTAACCTCGCGGTGGCCGCGAGATAACACCTGCAACTCCCTCTCCATCTCCGGATGTCCACCGGATACATCTCCCTCTAATCCAAGCGATCCCTCGTCTGATGTTCCAAATTGGAATCTCGCCTCTCACCATCCCCACCCTTCTCCTGTTTTCTCCTCTCCCCGCTCCTCTGCTAAACTTGACCTGTTCCGCGCACCAACTTTCGCTCCTGGAGAGTCCCCAAATGAACTCGTTTGCTCCCTTTAATCGCAGGCAATTTCTCTCGAGTGCTTCACGCTTCAGCGCCCTTTACGCCCTCGCCGGATCGCTACCGCTTCCCGCTTTCGCATCTGCCATTGCCGATGACCCGCGCGTCTCCCCAACTCCCATCGCCGACGCCGGCTTCGCCTCCGTCCGCAAAATCGGTGATGGCCTCTACGCCACCATCTCCGACACCTCCAAAGGTTTCACCACCATCTGCAACGGCGGCTTCCTCGTCGGCAAAGACGCAGGCCTCCTCCTCGAAGCCTTCGGCTCCGCCCCCGGCGCCGCCTTCCAGATGGACGCCTATCGCAAAGTCACCCAACTCCCCGTTCCCAACGCGCTTCTCACCCACTACCACTTCGATCACTCCATGGGCAGCTCCTTCTACGGCGCCAACGGCATTCAACTCTGGGCCCACAGCGCCGTCCCGAAGCGCATTAACGATTCCTACGTCTCTCTCCAAGGAGCCGATCGCGCCGCAGTCCTCGCTCCCATCGAAAAGCGCATCAAAGATGCCAAGACCGACGCCGCCCGCCAGCACGCCCAGGGCGATCTCGGCGCCGTTGGCAACGTCTTCGACCTGGCCAACAAAACGCCACTCGCCTTCCCCAACAAGCCTATCGATCCCGCAAAGCTCCCTATGAATCTCGACCTCGGCCACTTCCCCATCGTCATCGAACACTATCCCGGCCACTCCGGCACCGACCTGATCGTTCGTGTCCCCGATCAAAAAGTTGTCTACTCCGGCGACCTCGTCTTCAATCACGCCTATCCCGCCTGCTTTGACGAAAAGTGCACCATGTCCGGTTGGCGCAACACCCTCAAGACCTTCGCCTCTTGGGACAAAGACACTCTCTTCGTGCCCGGTCACGGCCCCGTCTGCGGCCAGGAAGGCATTCAAAGTTTGCGCGACCTCTTCGACGACCTGGGAATGCAAGCAGAGAAAATGCACAAGGCCGGCGTTCCCCTCTCCGACGCCACCGACCAGTACGTCATCCCCGATAAATTCAAAACCTTTCCCGTCTTCGCCTGGGGCTTCTGCATCGCCGGCGCCATCTCCAAGCTCTACGCCGAAATGGGCGCCTAGTCCCCACAACCTCATCGCAAAAAAAGGGCGCTCCGAATATTCGGAGTGCCCTTTTTCATTTCCCGTGGCACAGCGATTCCTCGCTGTGCTCCGGCAGTTTTCTTGTCCTCGTAGGGCCTGTCTTCCGAGGCAGACCGCTCCTTATTCCGACCTCACAACGTCTGACAAATTTTGATTCAATGCATCAATACTTTGCGTGAACGCCCCGGTCGCGCCGGTGTACATTTGCCAAATCCGGGATCCCAATTCCCGCATCCCGGAGAACTCGAGCCCGGTTCGGGAGGACCGCAAGCCAGATTCCTGGGCTGCAAAGACTAGCAAGGAGCCAATCATGCGCAAACCAAAAAGTAATGTGTGGTTCATCACTGTGGCCGTAGTACTGCTTGCAACCTTGAGTATGCTCGGGAGCGCGGCTGCTCAAAAGGCATCCGTCCCGAAGCCTCAAGACAAGCTGGCGTTGGGAGAGGATGACGTCAAACACTTACTCCTCCTCATGGATGCTGACCATAAGGGCATGATTTCCAAACAGGAATTTATGAAATATATGGAAGCCGAATTCGAACGGTTGGACAAGAACAAGATCGGCGAGCTGAACGTGAAGGAACTGACGCGATCAAACCTTAGCGCAAGCTACTATCTCGGAAAATGACCGCGCCACCGCTCCGCTGGAGTCTCTGACCTTCAACTGCGGAAGCACCCGAACGCGTCACTGGGGACATGGCCGAGCTGGACCCTCGCGCGTTTCGCACAAGGGTAGCGAGGCAAATGAAGTCAATCACGGCTCTTCATTCGCCTCGCAATCTCCATTGCCTCTCTGACGGCAATGCCTTACTCAGCCCTTGCCGTCTAGAACTTCACCAAGATCGACAAGTCAATAAACGACTCATTCTTCCTCAAATCCGGAAACCATACGCTGCTCGTCCCTCCGCCGCATGCCGTCTCCGCTGCCCCCAGGCTCGTCTGCCCGGAAGAAGAACCATTGCTGCATACAAAAAATTGCGGTGAACCGGTGTTCCCCCCCGGAGGCGTGATCCCGCCCTGTCCTGTCCAATACGGCACGCTCGCGTGACGGTAGTCATACTCCGCGCGGAACGTGATGTATTGCTTGGGCATATAGTCAAACGTTATCGAAGAATCCCACGCTTTGAACGGATCCCCCGGATTCCCCGTAAAATACGGCGAATTCGTCGCGGCCGTCACCGCGCTCTCTCCATTGATGGGCGGAATCAGCACAAGATACCGCCCCGGATTGTTGATCTGCCCGCCACCAATCGTCAGCCCAAACAAATCCCTGTGGAACCAGAACCGGTTGTACCCCATCCAGCCCACAAAGCTCTGCTTCGGCCCTCCCTTGTGATTCCCATAGCAGCTCACTCCCGAGCCATACTCGCAACCCAGGTCCCCCGTTAACGAAAACGCCATCTTGTCCAGCGTCTTCTCCGGCTTGTCGTAGTATTTCACCTCGATGCTATTGTCCGTATGAATCCGCGAGCGCCCATGGATGAACAGGTCGTCCTCGCCCAATCCATAATTGTTCGAAATGATGTTCAACCACGGCTTCGGCGTCCACTTGATCTGTCCGCCTAGTCCAGGCTTGTGATTCGCCGATGCATACGACTGCCACCCATTGATAAACCACGGCTCAATCTTCAAATGCGCTGTCGGGAAAATCTGTACCCGCACGCCCTCAAAAAACCACGGCGTATTCGAAGACACATACGACGGCTGGTACGCCCAGTTGTCAAAGTTGTAGTAGCTGAACAAGCCCACGTACGACATGAAGATTCCTGCATCCACATTGATCCCATGCAGCACATTGAAGTGATATCCGCCGTAAGCCTCCGAAACATACCGGTACGCATTTGCCAAATCCCACTGCCCGTGCCCGGGGCTTGGATCATTCCTCGGCGTCGTCACCGAGTACATCCCGAACTGCGTCATCAACCTCGCCCGCACATTGTCGTAATGAAAATCACCGCCGACACCCAACTGTTCCAGTTGCACTTCCGACGACCGGAACAACTCGCTCGACCCTCCGATCGAATGGTCCACCGGATGATTGAAGTCATACACGTAGTTAATGTCCGCACGAATTTCCGGCGTGAAGAATTTCGTGTCCCAGAAAATCTCTTTCGTCCGCGGATTCCCGTTCAGCCACGTCCAGTCGTAGTCCGAAAACGGCTCGATCTTTTTCTTCTCTGGGACCTGGGTCGCGCTCGTTGACGTGCTCGAATCCTTGTTCGGCCCAATCGCGGCCGCAATGCTCGTCGACATGGAAGCCGGCACCACTCCCGCCGGCGCACTCGTCAGCATTGCCGATGGCGCACCCACAACTGGCTTTGCCGCAGACGTCATTCCATTCGAATTACTGAGGCCCGGCGCAACGCTCGCTTCCGCCCCAGATTTCGCATCCTTCGACTCCAGATCCGCCACGCGCTTCTCTAACTGCTCCACGCGCTCCAGCAGCCACCGCTCCCGGTCCGTCAACCCCGCTTCCGGCTTGCTCTCAGAAACCGGCTTCACCATCGCCGGTTTCGAATCATTACCGGCTTTGCCATCGTCCGCGCGCCCCAAATCGCAAACGCTCAAGCTCACCAAAACACTCAATCCTAACGACAACCCACGATTCACCCACTTGCGCATGGCTTCTCTCCTACCCGATTTTGGGCAACGAATCTGCCTCAGGTTTGGCACCTACCCAGTGCCCGCTGAGTGTCTGATGATGTCCCCGTCGTTGCACAGCAACAGTACCGTCTCCCTCATAAGATTTCCGTGAGGTCCGAATCAGCCTTCCCTAAAGCCAATCCCCCATTTTTCTCTTGACAATTTCTTACTCTTCTATAAAATTACATTGGGGTTAAAGTGTGCCCAATTCATTTCTAGTCCTTCCCCGGCCCATTCGCGCTGTGCACCTCTATTGGCATTAGATTCCGCACTTACTGAATTGACGCAGCAACTTCTTTCCTTTCCACACTTACAAAGCTCGATCGAATCTCAATCAAAACAAACATCCTTAACCCCTCCAAATTCAACACTTACAAAATCAGCCCGCGTAACTCCTTTCCTTCCAGCACTTACAAAAA
>DATHOY010000180.1:0-29253 GCA_035484435.1 Vulcanimicrobiaceae bacterium
GGCCTCGCTTCCGCTGGCCTGCTGACCACCGCTGCGCAAAATGCTCCCGATCCCGCCACCGCCAAGCGCCAGATCGTCGACGCCTTCTACAACGCCGCCTTCGACGTGGAAGACGCCGGACTGCGCATCGACCGCGAACAGGGCTGGATCTACATGGGCATCGATCTTTCTCCCGCTTCTTCCCAAGGCGCTTCCATCGGCGCGGCCATTGAAACCATTTCCAAGCAGCCGCTCGGCTCCAGCGGCACCATGACCGCTGTCGGCGTCATCACCTCCGCGCTGAAAGAAATCGGCGCGCGCCGCACCGGCTATTCCGGCGTGATGCTTCCCGTCCTCGAAGATCCTTTGCTTGCCGAGCGCTGGAATCAGGGCCGCCTTTCGCTCGACCAACTCCTCAGCTACTCCGCTGTCTGCGCCACCGGCCTCGACACCATTCCCCTTCCCGGCGATACAACAGTCGAAGAACTCGCCCGCATCATCGGCGATGTCGCCACGCTCTCCGTCAAATGGAACAAGCCGCTCTCCGCCCGTCTGCTCCCTGTTAAGGAAAAGCACGCCGGCGAGATGACTGAGTTTACGGACCCATTCCTGATTAACGGCCTTATTCGTCCACTTCCAGGCAAAGAACCAGTACAATGACTCCACTGTCGGAGTGTGATTGCCCAATGCCGGTGTTCGGTTCGCTCCATCGCTCGCTACACCCCTATCGACCTTAAGCCGCACTTGCCCTAAGATTGCGTCCGCGGAGGGCGCCACTATGGAAGAACAACTCAGCCTTGAATTCCTGCGCGTCGTTGAAAATGGAGCCATCGCTGCCGCCCGCACCATGGGCTTCGGCGATCGCCACAAAGCCGACGAGGTCGCCGTCGAAGCGATGCGCAAGACCATGGACCAGGTGGAAATGGACGGAACCATCGTCATCGGCGAAGGCGAACGCGACGAAGCCCCCATGCTCTACATCGGCGAAAAAGTCGGCCTCGCACAGCACGCGCCCAAGTCTGTTTTCCCTTCGGTGGATATTGCCGTTGACCCTCTGGAAGGCACCAATCTGTGTGCCACCGGCGCTCCGAATGCCATCGCCGTGCTCGCTGCCAGCGAAAAGGGCGGCCTGCTTCACGCCCCGGATCTGTACATGGAAAAGATTGTCGTCGGCCCATCCTGCAAAGGCGCCGTGGAGCTCGACGCTCCCGTTGCCGACAACCTGAAGTCCGTGGCCAAGCGCCTGGACCGCGACGTGGAAGATCTGGTCGTCATGGTCCTCGACCGGCCGCGTCACGAAAAAATGATCGAGGAGATTCGCCGGGTCGGCGCGCGCATCCGCCTGATTGGCGACGGCGATTTGTCGGCGGGAATTTCCGCCGCGGTCATCGGCACCGGCGTTCACATGCTGATGGGTACCGGAGGCGCTCCCGAAGGAGTTCTTACCGCCGCGGCGCTGCGCTGCCTCAATGGCCAGATTCTTGCTCGCCTTGTGATCAGTAAGCCGCAGGACGCGGAACGCCTGGCAAGAATGGGTGTCACCGACACCCGGCGCATTTATGACACGGAGGATCTCGCTCCCGGCAAGAAAATTATTTTTGCCTGCACCGGCGTCACCGACGGAAGCATCCTGAAGGGCGTACGTTTCTTCGGCGAAGGCATCCGCACCTCTTCGATGATTCTGACGCTTGACGAACGCCAGGTGCGCTTCGTCGATTCCGTGCGCCTTGAAAAGCGCCCGGACATCAAAGTCCGCTTCAACTGAACGTTCTACTGGAAAATCATTCCCGATCATCGGCGCCGATCTTGCGCAGGGCCGCTTTTTATTGAATGCGGTAGCAATGCCGCCGCTTTTACGGGCTCAGCGCCATCGACCAAACAAAAATTGGTGCAATTTTGAAGTAGGCAAATCTGGCAAAACCGAGCAGGGGTTTGATGGATTTTAAACCGCTTCAGAATGTAGGGCGCAAGGCCGATTGCTAAGACGTTTTCGCTAAAGAAATTATTTTGGTAGAGAGGTTTAGATCGTAAAAGCGGCAGCTTTGCTACCGCACTCAAAAGCTACGCCTGTTTCTACTGCTCTTTCGGAGTCGCCAGCACCACATTCTCGTCCACCGCGACCGTGGTCGTAAACACCGTGGCGCTCTTTCTGTCGGCCAGTGCAATCTGCTTGGCGGTGCCGCTCACTGCCGGACCCGCGGGTTTCGTTCCATTCGCTGGGGCATCCCCCGGCATCATGGAGATCCGCGTCGTCTTCGGAGTGCAATCCGTCGCGCCCAGGCAGGTGTCGCGCACAAATACCTGCCGCAACCCGCTGTTCGGCGCAGCCTGCACGATTGCCGCGGCGGCGGCCGGAATCTTCTGTGTGTTGCTCGGCGTAATCGCCACGAACGCCACATATCTTCCCGTCGAACTGATCGAAGGCAAAACGCTTTCGGTGCCGTTCAACGCCCCCTGCGAATCGGTCGAAATCAGTGTCGTCGCCGGCTTGCAGGAATTCTCCGCCCCAATGCAGGTATCGTGCACGTAGACTTGCCGTCCCGCCGCCGCGCCTTCCACCAAGTTAGTCGCCGCCGAACTGAACGCAACGTACCGCCCGTCCGGAGTCGCCGCCGCGTTGTGGCTGTCCGCGTTCCCGGCGGTGCCGTCTGCAGCAACCGAAACCACGCGCGTGTTCACGCTGCACCCGCTGGAAATTCCCACGCAAGTATCCTTGAGCAAAATCTGGTTTATCTGGCCCTGCTGTGAGCCATACACAACGTAGCGCCCGTCCTGGCTGATCGCCGGTGTCTCCTCCGCAATTGCGGCAGGCGCGCCGCCGCCAATCAGGAACGAGAACGGATTGCTGTTTCCGCCTCCCACTAATGGCAGGCAACTCGGCTGATTACACGGACCGCTGCCCGGATTGCTCACCACGATCGTTGCCGTGTCTGCATTCGCCAGAAACGCGCCTGGAATCACCGCCTGGATTTGCGTGTCTGAAAAGCTGGTGATCGAAAGCGCCGTCGGCTGCTGCATCGGCGTCAATTTATCCGCAAACGTCACCAGCGACCCTCCATTGTTCGAAGACTGCAGAAAATTGGTTCCCACCACGGTGATCGTCACGGCGGCGTTTGAGCAGCTCGTTCCGCAAGCAGGGGCCGTCCCCGGAGTAACCGAAGTCAGCGTCGGCAACGGATTCGGCGCTCCATAAATGTTGAACGCCAGCGTGTTCGAAAGTCCGTTTTGTCCGGTACCCGATTGCGCTGTCAGCGTGTTGACGAACGCCGTTCCCGGCTTGGCCATCAGGGTCTCGGGAACCGTTGCCGTCATCGTCGTAGTATCCACAAATGTCGACGCCAGCTTCTGCCCGTTCCATTGCACCACGGTGGTGCTGTTGAACCCGTTCAACTGGTTGGCATTCACGGTCAGCAGGAACGATCCCGCCCCCGCCGGCAATCCGTTGGGCGCAATGTTCGTCAGCGTCGCCCCGGTGTTGTACTGGATCGAATTATTGTAATCATTGCATCCGGCCAACAGACCGAACGCGAACCCTGCGACAGCTACAGCTGTCCAAAACCGCTTCATGAAAACTCCTTCGCGCGAAACTCACCTGTGCGTCCGGTTCTCTCCTCACGGAAGAGGACGGAACTTCACCTGACTGTTTGGGTTGAGATGCCAAAAAGCGTGGCCGCGTTGACCGGCCCCCCCGCAGATCCCCTTGGGACTCGGGTACCTGACTCCTGCCACAAACCCAGGCCCCTATTATGGCGCAGGCCGCCGCAGGGTCAAAGCCCGGAGTCGCCCTTCTATTGGCCCGCGCCCTGCGCCGCCAGCGACTGCTTCACCACTTGCTCGATCTTTGCCCGGCAACCGGGGTCGTTGATCGGCGCCGCCGCGGCCGCGCGGTAATCCTCGATCGCCAGCGTTTTCCTTCCCAGTTTCCCGTACAGGTCGCCTCGCACCAGCCGGAAAATCGGATTGTCCGGATATTTTTCCACCAGCGGTGTCGCCACCTGTAGCGCCCGTTCGTACTTCAAATCGAAAAGGTGCAGGTTAATGGCCAGGTAGTAGCGCGCCAACGCCGGCGTCAACTGACCGTGATCGATGGCCTGCTGCAATTGCCGGATGCCGTCCTCTTTCGATCCGCCGGGGATGCCCATGAAGAAGCGGAGCACGCGGGCAATTGTCGAAAGCGTATCTACATAATAGTTGTAGAGGCCCAGACCCATGTTGGCGTCAGCTAACGAAGGGTCCAGCGCCAGTGCCCGCAAAAAATGTTCTCGCGCTCGCACCCCTGCCCGGGCCGCTGCCCTGTTTTCCACGCGCAACCCGTAGAGTCGCGCGGCCAGACCACCAGCCATCCCTGCGTAAAGGTGCATATCCGCCGATTCGTGCTTCGCCAGAGCCGCCGCCGCCAGCGCCTCCGCTTTCGCCACCACGTCCAGATACACCTCGTCCCCGGGCGCTTTCCCCCGGTGCCGAGGCAATGTCATCCCGTATTTGTATTCCGCCGAAAGGCACCAGATCTGCCACCAGCGTGCCTCCGCTTCCAGCAAATAGCCCAGTGGATGCTCCGGTTGCGCGTGTTGCAACGTCTGCGCCTCGGAGATCGCGAGATCGCTTCGCCCCGAATAAATGTGCTCCAGAATCGCGTCTGTACCCAGCGGTAGCGAGAGATTGCCTGCCGCAACGGAATCGCAGGCCGCAAACAACAACGCGCACACGCCCAGCATCAGCAAAATAAAGTTTCGTTTCATGGCTGAACGGAGAGCCCGGCGGGCCTGCGCCCTCCTCATCAGAAGTGTAAGCCGTCCCCGCGCGCCGCCGCAAAACAATTTGCCACTCTCTGCCCCGCGCTTGTGGCACAAACATTCCTGCCTGTGCTCTTCTCCGCTCTTTTGTAGCGGCCGCCTTCTGAGGCGGGCGCCTTGCCCGTCCCGAACGCTTCTACGGGGCGGGCGCCTTTCTCCAGATTTTTCTCTTTTCTACATCCCATAGGAGGATTTCCACTCATTTGTTATTCTCGCTGCTCATGTCCTCTTCCTCTCCATCCTCCCCGTTCGCCCAATCGCAACCCACGCTCGAGCGCGGCCTCGGCTTGAAGGAAGCCGTCGCCCTCAACATGATTGAAATCGTCGGCATCGGCCCGTTCGTGGTCAGCTCTCTGGTCATCAAGGCCATGGGAGGCCCGCAAGCCCTCATCGCCTGGCTCGCTGGCGCTCTTCTCGCCACTCTCGACGGGTTCGTTTGGTCCGAGCTCGGCGCCGCCATGCCCAAAGCCGGCGGCACCTACGTCTTTCTTCGCGAAGCCTACGGCCCCGGCCGTTGGGGACGCCTCATGTCCTTCCTTTTCGTTTGGCAAACCTTTGTTCAAGCCCCGCTTTCCGTCGCTTCCGCTTCCATCGGCTTCGCGCGTTATGCGGGTTATCTCCATCCGCTCACGCTCTGGCAAGCGAAAGCTATCTCCGGCAGTCTGGTAATTTTTCTCGTAATTCTTCTCTACCGCAAAATCACCACCATCGGGAAAATCTCCGTGCTCCTCTGGGTCGGCGTCGTTGGCACCATGCTCTGGCTCATCTGGGGAGGCATTCGCCACTTCGATCCCAAATTGGCCTTCGATTTTCCGCCCGGCGCGTTTCATCTTTCTTCCCTCTGGTTCGCCGGACTCGGCGCCGCCATGATCAACACGGTTTACAGCTACTGGGGCTACTACAACATCACCCATCTCGGCGGCGAAATCCGCAATCCCGAAAAAAATATCCCGCGCGGCATTTTTCTTTCGATTCTTGGCATCACGGTCCTTTATCTCGCCATGCAGACCAGCCTCCTTGGCGTCGTCCCCTGGCGCGAAGCCCAGAACACTCCTTTCATCGCCAGCCTGTTTGTCGAGCGCCTCTATGGAACCGGCGCCGCGCACTTTGTCACCTGGATGGTGCTGTGGATCGCCATGGCCTCTGTTTTCTCCTTGCTCCTCGGCTACTCCCGCGTGCCCTATTCCGCCGCGCTTGACGGCAATTTCTTCCCTGTCTTTGCCAAGGTGCATCCGACGAAACATTTTCCCCACGTTTCGCTTCTAATACTCGGCGCGCTGGCGTTCCTCTTCAGTATTATTCTTAAACTGGAAACCGCCATCGCCGGCATTCTCGCCATGCGCTTGATCGTGCAGTTCATTGGTCAGGCCGTTGGAGTGATGCTGCTGCGCCGCCGCCTCGGCTCGGAGAAGCTGCCGTTTAAGATGTGGCTGTATCCGGTTCCCGCGGTGCTCACGATGTTGGGCTGGGCCTGGCTTTTCTGGCAGACCGGGCCGGCGCGCAAGTGGGGCCTCCTCGAAATCGCCTTGGGCGCAACCGCATTTCTAATTCGCGCCCGTGAAATGAGAGAATGGCCCTTCGCCCCGGTGAAGCAAGAAGTTGTGGCGATTTAGCGCCGGAGGCGCGGCAGAGATTAGCCCAGCGCGCCTGCCCTGAGCGAAGTCGAAGGGTGAGCGTTGGGACTGTTGCCAATTTTAGAGGTGAGCCCCGTAGGGGCGGCAGATGGCTCTACGCACGAAATGATCTGCCGCGCCTCCGGCGCTCGAAATGTATTGCGCAATGATCCCAGGGCTCACGCCCTGGGCTAACTTCTTTCGCCCCTCCGGGGCTGACAAACGTTTATTTGGAGGCCATTTGAACCGCATTCGCCTGGCATCACTCCTACTCCTCGCCGCATTTTTTTCGTCCGCGAATCGCGCGCAATTTCCTCCCGCCCCCGGCACTGGCCCTGGCCTGCCCGAAACCATCGAGGCCATTGACGCCGCCCGCGTGACCACGCGCATTCTCTACATCACCGCGCATCCCGACGACGAAAGCGGCGCCATCCTCACCTATCTCGCCCGCGGCCTTCATGCCGACGTCGCGCTGCTCTCCATCACCCGCGGCGAAGGCGGCCAGAACGCCCTTGGCCCCGAACAAGCTCCGCAGCTCGGACTCATTCGCACCCAGGAACTTCTCGCCGCCACCCGCGGCTACGGCGTCAAACTCTATTTCACGCGCGCCAAGGATTTCGGTTTTTCCAAAACTCCCGAGGAAACCGAAAAAATGTGGGGCGACCCCGTCATGGAAGACATGGTCCGCGTCATCCGCGAATTTCGCCCCAACATCGTCATCAACGGCTGGGGCGGCGTCCACGGGGGCCACGGCCACCACCAACTCTCCGGCATCTGGACCCCGAAAGCCGTAAAGCTAGCCGCTGATCCAAAATTTCTTCCCGATCGCCAGTTCCCTGCATGGGACGCATCCGGATCAGGCGTAAAGATCCTCGATGTCGAGCGAGGTAGCGACAGCCCCAAGGGCTATCTCCTGCCCGTCGACGACATCTCTCCCCTCTACGGGAAATCCTGGCGCGAAATCGGCCTCGATGCTTTCAGCAATCACCGCAGCCAAGGCATCTCCGCATTCCTCAGCTCCCCATTCCTCCGCCGCCCCTACGCCCTCCTCCCCGAAGACGGCAGCAAACTCGATCCGGCCATATTGAACAAGTCTCTCCTCGAACTAGCAGAGCCGGGGGGCTGTGAAAAAAATCCCAAACTTTGTGAAAGCCTAAAACTTGCTAACGCCAAGCTCCTCGATGCAAGGAAGGCAGCTTTGAATCTTGAATGGCTAAAAGCAGTTGACGACATCAACGAGGCAAGAAAATTAATCGCTGCGGTTATTCCACGGACCGACGCTCCAAATCGGTATGAATTTCTCTTGCAAGAAAATGCGAAACCAACCCTTCTGAGAATCATAATCGCTTTAAGATTGGCCGCCGGATTTGACCTCCAGGCACAATCGGAAAGCCCAGACGCGGTAGTTGGCGAGCCAATCAAATTCACTTTGAGTTCCCGCTGCAGGGATGGGATACGCTGCACCGTGAGCGGCCGGATGATTACCCTTTCTGGACACGGCCTCGGCGATATAAAGGGAGATGTTCGTAACGGAATCCCTTTCGAACTGACGCTGACAGACAAAGATGCGCAGAAGCAGGACGAAATCACTCCTGTACCCGAAATCGACTCAGCAGTGAAAGTCCGCACTACAGCAATTTTACAAGACGATTCAGATTTTACCTTCGGACCTTGCGTTCCAATTGTGAGCATCCAGGCTTCTTCGGTGAAAGCCGCTCGCGTTCCCCTGCGCATTGTCCCGGCCTACACAATAGTTGTCGAACCGAGCCAGGCAATCGAAGTCCTCGCCGCCACGCAAAAACCATTTGACGTATTCCTTCGCGTTCATTCGTACTCCACAAAATCCGCGAAAGTTTCCGTCGGCCTCGACACTCCCGACGGCTTCACCGCTAGCGCACCCGTCGAACTTTCCTTTGACGGCATCGGCGACCAGTACGCCAAACTCACCGTCACGCCACCCGCCAAACTCGCGCTTGGCAATTTCACCATCACCGCCTACGCCAAGCGCGGCGACGAAAAATTCTCCACCTCGCTTGAACCGCTTCCGACCATGCCCTCGATTCTCTGGAGCGAGCCGGCGCAAACCGTCGTCCACGCCTTCGACATCAACGTTCCCGCGAATCTCCGCATCGGCTACATCTCCGCCGAAGGCGAAATGATTCCCGAAGCGCTCAAGCGCCTCGGCATCTCCGTCGAAATGCTCGACGCCAACGCGCTCACCTTCGGCGACCTCTCGAAATACACCGCCATCGTCGTCGGCGTCCGGGCTTACGAACTCCGCCCCGAACTTGCCAGCGCCAACAAACGCCTCCTCGACTACGTCTCCGGCGGCGGCACGCTCGTCGTCCAGTACAATCGCGACTTCATCTGGAACAAATTTCTTCCCGCGCCCTATCACGCCACTATCGGCAATCCCACGCCGCGCATCACCGACGAAACCTCCGAAGTGAAATTCCTGAAGCCCGACGATCCTCTGCTCAACACGCCCAACAAAATCACCGCCGCCGATTTCCAAGGCTGGGTCCAGGAGCGCGGCCTCTACTACTGGAGCGACTTCGACGCCAAATACACGCCGCTCCTCTCCATGCATGACCCCGGCGAAAAAGACCTCGACGGCGGCCTCGTTTACACGGCGCTCGGCAAAGGCGTCTACATCTACACCGGCCTCGCCTTCTTCCGCGAACTGCCCGAAGGCGTCCCAGGTGCCTATCGCCTCTTCGTGAATTTGCTGAGTGCCTCACAATCGGCGCACTAACTGGCGCCTCGTCTATGCCTATTTTTGCGTGAGCGTTCTTGCGGCCACACGACTTTGCTGGGACACGGTGTCTCCGTTGCGCAAAACAAAAAAACTTTGTCATCCTGAGCGCATCCGATGAGGATGCGCGAAGGACCTCAACGTAACAATCGTGCAAAGTTTTAAAATTGAGATCCTTCGGCTACCCTCGACGGGTAGCCTCAGGATGACACTGCGCGAGGGGCGGTGGGGATCGCCCCTCCATGCTCTACCCGTAAACCAACTGGGCACATTGGTCCGCGCCGCGCTTCACGCTGCGCTATGCTCACTACTGTCCAGCACAACGGTCATCGTCGCGCAGCTTCCCTGAGAAAATCGAAGCGCGCCTGAAATTTGGGAGTGAATCAAGCATGAAATTCCGGAAAGACCCATCCATCATCCGCACCACAGCAAGCCGCGTCCTTCTCTTTTCTCTCTTCCTGCTGCTGACTCTGTCGCTCGCCTCCACAGCCTCCGCGCAAAAGAAAAAGAAAAAAGGCGACGACACGCCCAATCCCGCCACCTCCACCATCCTTCCCGACGAGCAGCGCATCGACAACGCCATCGGCGAAATGCTTGGCGCCTGGCAACTGGGCGACGTTGAAAAACTCCACTCCCATTACTCCGACGACGTCGACGTCGTCAACGGCATGTGGGCGCCGCCGGTCGTCGGCTGGCCCAACTATCTCACCAGCTACCAGTCGCAGCGCGCCCGCGCACAGCAGGTGCGGCTCGACCGCAGCAACACACTTATTCGCCTTGCGCCAGGAAACAGCGTGGCTTGGGCTTCCTATCAGTGGGAATTTACGGCGGTGGTGGATGGAGTTCCGTCGTCAGCCTTCGGCCATACGACGCTGATCTTCGAAAAGCGCAACGACAACTGGCTGGTGGTCCACAATCATACTTCGCTGGTGCAAGCTTCGCAGACGTCCGCTCCGGCGGCGCAACCGCCTGCGGCTACACCTCCAAAGCCCTGAGCCTCTGACGGCCCCGCGTCGCCACGCCCGCGCCTAAAAATTCTTCAGGCCGTGGTAAACAAACATCCCGGCAATCACCAGCAGCAGCACGCCCGAGGTGATCCCGCTCATCATCAGCGGCTTCCCCAGCGATTCGATCTTCTGAACCAACTCGCGCTGCTCTCTGGCCATGTGTTCTTGCGCCGGATCGATGAAGATCTGATCGTCTTCATGACTGGAGAGCACGCTACGCCATGCGATCAACAGCAAAAACACGGCGGTAACAACTCCCCAGACGATCAGCAGATACATCAGTGGCCCCGAAAACGCCGATTCCATGGCACCCATTGCAACCTCCGGTGGAACCCGTCCGCGGTGCCTACTCCCAGCTGTAGGCAGAGCTTTTCAGGCGGAGTATAGCACTCTGGCTTTAGAATGCTAGTGACCTGGGGGCTTCTGAAACCGTCGCCAATTTGGCCCCCTCCGGGGCCCGGTTCGTTGACAAACGCCCCTTCCCGCTCCAAAATAAGACCTGCCTGTTGTTTTCCCTGTGCCCGAATGGCGGAACTGGCAGACGCGCTAGCTTCAGGAGCTAGTGGCCTCACGGTCGTGGAGGTTCGAGTCCTCTTTCGGGCACCATTTTTTTCCGCTCACCCTATCTGGCGCTTTTTGTAGCGGCCGCCTTCCGAGGCGGGTGCCTTTTTGGAGTGCGGGAGCTCCGCTCCCGCTTTTACGGTCCCAACCCAACCGACCAAATCCCATTCCCCGCTGGATTCTCCCCCCGCTTCGCGTATCCTCTTTGCCTATGCATTTTTCTCCGCGTCCCACTCGTTTCTGGTCGGCAACGGTCTTCGTAACCTTTCTCCTCACCTGCGCCACAACCCTCCGCTCCGACGAATGGAAAGCCCGCCACGCCCTCGTCGCTCCCAACGGCACCATGACCCTCACCATTCCTCCCGCACCATCCGAAGTCTTCTTCGCGGGCGCCGCCGATCCTTCCGATCCCTCCTGGCTCGCCGGCATGCAGGCCTGGCGCAAGGAACGGCGCACCCAACTCCGCCTCGATGAATCCGATTATCTGAACCCCGAACTCGCCTGGACTCAGCGTACATTTTCCCAAGTCCAGTTGCTCGTCTGGGACCGTTCCATCTACAACCCCGAAACCCAACGCTACACCCCCGAAAAATTCCTCGCCGAAACCGAACGCCGCCTTGGCCCCATCGACGCCGTCCTTCTCTGGCACGTCTATCCCAACCTCGGCGTGGACGACCGCAACCAGTTCGATCTTCTCCGCGACCTCCCCGGCGGCCTTCCCGCCCTCAAAAAACTGGTCGACGATTTTCATCGCCATAACGTTAAAGTCCTTTTCCCCGTCCTCGCCTGGGATTCCGGCACGCGCGAAGAATCCACTCCTCCCTGGGCAGCGCTCACGCAACTCCTGAAAGAGATCGGCGCCGATGGCATCAATTTCGACACGCTCGAAAGCGTTCCCGCCGACTTCCGCGCCGCCTCCATTGCAGCCGGTCATCGCCTCGCCTTCGAACCGCAATTCGAAATCCGCGATGAGTCCGTCGCGTGGAGCACTCTCGGCTGGAACGACTGGGTCACCTGGGAAGACGTTGCGTATCCTTTCACCCCGATGGTCAGCAAAACGCGTTGGCTTGAGCCGCGCCATATGATCAACGTCACCGACCGCTTCACCCGCGATAAAACCGACAGCCTCCAGCACGCCTTCTTCAACGGCGAAGGCTACGCCTCGCTCGAGAATCTCTGGGGCTTCTGGTATCCCATGAACCCGCGAGATGCCGAAGCCGTTCTCCGTTTCACCCGCATCGAGCGCGCCTTCGCCGAAAATTTGGTCAGCCCCGACTGGCAACCGCACGCGCCCACGCTGCAGTCCGGCGTCTTCGCCAGCAAATTTCCCCTGCCCCGGCGCACGCTCTGGACCATCGTCAACCGCAACGAATTCGATCTCGATGGCCAGCAGCTTCGCGTTGCTTACAGCCCCGGCCTCCACTACTACGATCTCTGGCACGGCGTCGAGCTCCAACCGCGCATCAACGCGCAGGAAGCAACGCTGAGTTTTTCGATGGAGGGCCTCGGCTTCGGCGCCATCCTCGCCACCACCGAGGACGCCAGGTCCGCCCCACTCCCCGAACTCCTCCCCTTCATGGCCGAGCGCTCTAAAAAATCCCTGCGCGATTATCCCCGCACCTGGTCCGCGGTTCCGCAAATCATCGTCGAAATTCCCTCCACCAAGCCCGCCGCAACCGCTCCCGCGGGCATGCTGAAAATTCCCGAAGGGGATTTTGACTTTTCCGTCCGCGGCATCGAAATCGAAGGCGGCAACGATCCCGGCGTCGATGTCCAATATCCCTGGGAAAATTCCCCGCGCCGCTCGCATCTTCACCGCCTACATCTTCACTCCTATTACATCGACCGCACGCCCGTGACCAATGCCCAATTCAAACAATTCCTCGACGCCACGCACTACCATCCCGCCGACGATCACAATTTTCTGCGCGACTGGTCCAACGGAAATTTCCCCGCCGGCTGGGACGCGAAGCCCGTAACCTGGGTCTCTCTCGAAGACGCCCGCGCCTACGCCTCTTGGGCCGGCAAACGCCTTCCGCACGAATGGGAATGGCAATACGCCGCGCAATCCGCCGACGCGCACCTCTATCCCTGGGGCAATGATTGGAACGCCGCCAACGTCCCCGCCGCCGACCGCGGGCATACGCGCGCCCCGCTCGCGAACGTAGACGCGCACCCGCAGGGCGCCAGCCCGTTCGGCCTTCTGGATCTGATCGGAAATGTTTCGCAATGGACTGACGAATTCCGCGACGAACACACGCGCGCCGCCATCATCCGCGGCGCGGCCGCCTATCAACCGCTAGGTTCTGTCTGGTATTTCCCCGAAACCTATCGCCTCGACGAGCACGAAAAACTCCTGCTCATGGCCCCCAGCCGCGACCGCGCCGCCACCATCGGCTTCCGCTGCGTAGTCGACACCCCGTAGAATTTCGCCACGGCCCTCACTCCGCCGCCAACACCGCATACCTAACCACAAACAACCCCGTCAAAATCCACAGCAGCACGCTAACCTCTCTCCACTTTCCCGCCGCCAATTTCGCCGCCGTATACGAAATCACTCCCAGGCTCAATCCCGTAGCAATGCTGAACGTCAGCGGCGTCGCGACCAGCGTCACAAACGCCGGAAACGCCTCCGTAAACTCCTTCCAATCCACCTGCGCAATCGATTCCGTCATCAGCGCGCCCACCAGCACCAGCGCCGGCGCTGTCGCAAACGCGGGAATCGCCGCCGCCACCGGCGAGAAAAACATTGCTGCCAGGAACAGCACGGCCACCATCACGTTGCTCAAGCCCGTCCGCGCCCCCGCAGCCACGCCCGCTGCGCTCTCGATGTAACTCGTCACCGTCGACGTCCCGGTCATCGCCCCGAAAATCGTTCCTACTCCATCCGCCAGCAGCATCCGCCCGACGCGCGGAATCTTTCCATCCTTCAGGAAGCCGCCCTGGTCGCACACGCCCACCATCGTTCCCACGTTGTCGAACAAATCCACAAACAAAAAAATGAAAATGATCTCCACCAGACCCAGGTGCAGCGCCCCGCGCAAATCCATTTTCAAGAAAGTGGACGAAGGATGCGGCAGCGCCACCCAGTGTTCCGGCAAATGCGCCAGCCCGCGAAAAATTCCAAACGCCGCCGTCCCCAGAATCCCCAGCAGAATCGCCCCGTTCACCCGCCGCACCATCAGCACCAGCGTCAGCAGAATTCCCACGCACGCCGCCTGCACCGAAGGGTCCGCAAAATTCCCCAAACTCACAAATGTCGCCGGATTCGCCACCACCAGCTTCGCGCTTCGCAAACCCACGAACGCGATGAACATCCCGATCCCGCCCGCTGTCGCGTGTTTCAACCCCAGCGGAATTCCGTTCACGATCTGCTCCCGCACGCGTGTCACCGTCAGGAGCACGAACAGCACGCCGGAAAAAAACACCGCGCCCAGCGCCGTCGGCCACGGCACATGCATCCCGATGCAGACCGTGTAGGTGAAATAGGCGTTCAGCGACATCCCCGGTGCCAGCGCGATCGGATAGTTCGCATACAGCCCCATCACCAGCGTCGCCATCGCCGCCGCCAGGCATGTCGCAAACACCACGCCCTCCGCCGGCATCCCCGCCTGCGACAATATCTGCGGATTCACCACGATGATGTACGCCATCGTGATAAACGTCGTCAGCCCGCCCAGCATCTCCCGCCGCACGCTCGTCTGATTTTCCTGTAGCTTGAAAATCCGCTCGATCAACGCATTCCCCTCTGTCTGAAGTGAGCCGCCACTCTAAGGTTCTCTCTTCTCCCTGTCAATCGCCGCCCTCCAGTTCCATCTCCACAATTCTTCAATCAGCGCAACTTGCCTCCCCCGCCAACAATTGCGCCCCCGCGCTTTCTACGGTAACTTCTAACCCTCATTCATTTTTCATCCAAGGACAACGATGCGCTCCAAAAATATCTTCAACAACCGACGTGACTTTCTTCGCGCTTCCGCCGTAACGCTAGCCGCCGGCGCTCTCCCCGCGCTCCCTTCTTCGCTCTTTGCCGTCACGAGCGATTCCCCCGTGCGATCCTCCGCTGTTCCATCGAAACCTCAACGCATTATCATCGACACAGACCCCGGCGTTGACGACGCAATGGCCATCTTCCTCGCCCTGCGCTCTCCCGAACTCAAAGTCGAAGCCATCACGGCCGTCTCCGGCAACGTGCCGCTGGCGTTCACTCTGCCCAACGCGCTGCGTCTTGTGGAAATCGCCGGCCACCCGGAAGTCCCCGTAGCCGGCGGCGCGGCCTTTCCTCTGGTGCGGCGTCTAGTCACCGCGGCTTACGTTCACGGCAACAATGGCCTCGGCGGCGTGGAATTTCCCGAAGCCAAAATCAAGCCCGTCCCGGAAACCGCCACGGAACTCATCCGCCGCATCGTTCGTGCCAATCCCGGCGAAATCACCATCGCCGCTGTCGGCCCGCTGACCAATATCGCCACGGTTCTCAAATCGGATCCCGGCATCGCCAAATTGATCAAATCCTTCGCACTGATGGGCGGCTCCCTCAGCGGTGGGAACATCACCCCCGCCGCCGAATTCAATTTCTATGTGGACCCGGAAGCCGCGCGAGTCGTTTTTGATTCCGGCGTCCCCATCCTCATGGTGGGGCTCGACGTCACTCACAAAGTCCTGCTCCGTGAATCTCATGTCCGCACTCTGGAGGCGGCGCAAAACCCGATCAGCCAGGCCGCGGCAAAAATCATGCATGCCACATTTGGTCGCATCGCCAAAACGAACGACGAAACCGTCGTGGCCATGCACGACCCGCTCACCATCGCCAGTCTCATCGACCCCAGCGTGGTGACACTGCGCGACTATTACGTCCAAATCGAAACCGCGGGCGAACTCACTGCCGGTCAATCCATCGGCTACAGCCACGGCCCTGTCCGGCGCTCTCCGCCGTTCGATACCGGCGACACTGCGGGCGCGATACCCGTGGAGGAATACAAGCCCAACTGCAAAGTCGCCGTCGGCGTAGACCCTGACAAGTTTTTCAACTTGCTCATTCCGCGCCTGACGGCTTCGGCCTAAGGGTAGCTGCCGATGCTGCGACTGCTCATTTCGTGCTTTCTCTGTGTCCTGGCGATCGCGGCCGTGGTAGCCACGTCGACCCAGCCATCCGCCGATTCCTGGCGCCTGACCTCAGAGTCCGAAGCACTCGTCCCGGACGCCGCCCTGCGCGCGCAAATCTTTCGCGCTCTTGACTCCGCCGAAAGCGCGGGCACTGATCCGTCCATCTCCCATTTCAAAGTCCGCGCCGCCACAGTCGTCACCGTGAACAAAGAAGACCACGTCGTCCTCGGCGGCAACACCGAATACGAAGTTCCTGAAGCCATCCACGGCGAATCCTCCTTGCTCAATCACGTCACCACGCTCTATGGCGCCGATGCCACGCGCCACGCCGTCCGCTTCGTCGCCTTTTACTCCCAGCGCTGCGGAGTAAGCGGAAGTTGTGGTGACTGCCGCGATTACCAGCACGCCGTGACCGACTATGCCCACCTGCTGATCGTCTGCGGCCAGGCTTCCGATCACACCGTCCGCGTCACGCGTTTCGTCGATCAGCTCGTGGACGAAGACAAATTTCCCGCTGCCACGCCCGATTCGCTTCCGATCACCCCCGGCGAACTCGCGCAACTCACGAAATCTGCTACGGAAGCCCGCCTCGGCGGCGTCACTCTCTTCACCACCTCGCGCCACACCGGCGCCGCGGGACTCTCCTTGTCCGGGAAGGTCTATCGTGCCGCTGGTGGTGACGACGCGGCCTTCCACTATCGCTTCCCCATCGGCGGACTTCTCCAGCAAGCCGCCACTGAGCGCGATTACTTCTTGCGCGCCATCGTTGTTGTGGGAGAAAAAGGCCAGTGGCCCGTCGTCAGCTATCGGGACCGCCAGTATGGCTTCGAATCCAGCAGCTTCAATCACGAAGCCGGCAAATCGCCCATCGCTCTGATCCTCACCGACGGCCTCGGCCACTATCGCGCCACCACCTTCGAAGCCGCCCTGCCCCACGCCTTCAGCACCGCCAACTTCATGCCTCAGGCGCTGAAAGATTTTCTGCAATCCCACGCCGCGCCTAAGTAGCCCAGCCACGGCTACGCGGCCTTCGCGGCACAGAACCAGAAGCGCTCTCGCACGATCAAAGTCCCGGAGGCAAAACGCATGACCGCGACGCGTCAGGAAAAATTCAATGTCTTTCAGGCACTTCATCTACGGCCCGGGGTGTTCGTGATTCCGAACCCCTGGGATGCGGGAAGCGCAAAAATCCTGGCGGCACTGGGTTTTGAGGCTCTAGCCACCACCAGCGCCGGCTGCGCTTTTTCAAAGGGCTACCTCGATTCCGCGCCGGAAATCACCCGCGACGTCATCTTGCAAAATGCGAAGGAGATCGTGGAAGCCACGTCCCTGCCCGTTTCCGCGGATCTCCAAAACGGTTTCGGCGATGACCCCAAAACCTGTGCGGGAACCATCCGTCTCGCTGCCAACGCCGGTCTGGCCGGAGGCTCCATCGAAGATTCCACCGGCGACGCGAAAAATCCGATCTATGACTTTCAGCACGCCACCGAACGCGTTGCCGCCGCCGCGGAAGCGGCTCACGCTTCCAATTTTTTGCTGACGGCGCGCGCCGAGAACTTTCTTCATGGCCGCCCGGATCTCGACGACACGATTCGCCGGCTGCAATCTTTTGCCAAGGCCGGCGCGGACGTTCTCTACGCGCCCGGCCTCTCTAACCTCGAAGCGATCCGCACTCTGTGCGCCTCCGTCGCAAAGCCCGTTAACGTGCTTCTGGGTTTGCCGGGTGTCTTGTTATCTGTCGAAGAGGTGGCCGCTGCCGGTGTGAAACGCATCAGTGTGGGCGGATCGTTCGCCCGCGCGGCGCTGGGAGCGCTGGTGCGCGCGGCCCGCGAGGTCAAAGAAAAAGGCACGTTCAGTTACATGGCGGACGCTCTCCCGTCCGCCGAAACGAAACGCTATCTGGCCTGAAGCGCGAAGTCAGTCTGCCTCTACCGGAAAATTCCCCATCCAATCCGCACCTGAATCGTATTGATTCCCGGATTCGGCGTCGTCATCCCCGCATTGGAAATGTGCATGAAGCGCACTTCCGCGCTCCAATTGTGCTTCTCGCCCAGGATGTGCATCCCCAGCGCGCCGCTCGTCGTGAAATTAATTTGCGAAGTCCGCTCTGGGACTTCTTTATTCGTAAACAGCGTCCCGCCCTCAATCTCAAAAAATGGCCTCACCTTCTTCGGCTCCGATAAAATCCACTTGAACGCGAACGGGTTCACCCCGCCGCCATACGCCGTGTTCGTTTTCTGCGCCAGCACCCACGCCGGCACCACGTCGAACGCATACTCCAGTTGCCCCTTCAAGAATCCAGGCCCATGCGGGCTCGTCAAAATCAATCCATACCGCAATCCCAAATTCCACACGCCCGTTTCCGAGGTGCTCCCATTAATCCCGTGCCCGCCCCCAGTCCAAATCTGCAGCTCCCGGCTGGAATTCTCCGGCGACCCCTGCGCCCGCAAATCCCTCGCGCTAAAAAGTAAAACCAGCAATCCCATGGCACTCATCAACACAATCTTGCGCTTCACGTTCACTTGTTCTCCCCGCACATCTCGAATCATGCACAATATCTGAAAACCGCCCACCGTGACAATCCATTGTTCCCCATGGAAGGCGCGGGCCGTGGAGTTAATTATTGCGGATTCGGATTTTGGAAAGTGAGAAACAAATTGAAGCTTACATTCTTGCCGAAAACTGAAGTCGTCCTCCGATACCTGAGTTCCCTCAAGAACCCGACCTACTGCTGAGGAAAGCAGTCCGCATTTTGGGTGGCTTCAAGCCCTTTCACGATCGTAAGCCATTTAATACAGTCTGCTTGACCCGCCTGCCGAAACACGACTGTGTGTTTGCCCGGCGACAGAGGCACACTCATGGGAATTTGCCCGAACAAGCTCCCATCAATGTAGACGAATACTCCTTCGGGTTTCGCAAAATGGACGACTCCAAGAGGCGGAACAGACGGGTCAGAGGCCGCAGGAGATGAAAGTTTTTCAACGGGAAAACTCTGGGCCCGAGACCAATCTTTCAACGCGGCGCTTAAATGAGCGGTGCTCAGCGCGAAGGCGATACCAGTGACTGCCTTTCCGGCTGGTCTTTCTGTTGTGATCCCAATCACCTCTCCTCGGCTGTTCAGAAGAGGGCCACCGGAATTGCCAGGATTCAGCGCCGCGTCGGTTTGGATCCACGTTTCGTCTCCGGAGGATGAAAGTTTCCCGACGGCGCTAACAATACCCTTGGTAACGCTGAACGGCATTCCCCCAGCAGGATGGCCGATGGCAAAGACAGTATCGCCTTGACGAACGGAGCTGGAATCGGCCAGAAGCAAGTATGGAAGGGGAAAACCAGTGGACGGAGGTTGAACGAGAAGAAAAGCAATGTCCATAGCTGGATCGGCATAGACGAGGTGGGTTTTCAGCGATTGGCCGTTCCAGAGGATTGCTGTGAGATCCGATCCCGAAGTGGTGAGATGTGCGTTGGTGGCAATTAGCCCGCTATCATTTACGAAAAAACCAGAGCCGGACAAATTGGGTGCAACGAGAACGACGATGGCAGGTTTTACACGGGCAATTACTTCTTCGGGGTATAACTCTAGTAGCTCCACGGAAACGGGTGTCTTGCCGGGCGAGGGACTAACGTCGGCTGGCGGCAGCGGAACAAGTTCGAAATGAAACTCGTCGGCTTTAAATAGCCAGAAATCACCGTGACTGTGATGATGCAAGTCGACCCACTGCCTGGGACCGTCGGTCAACACCATCTCCTTCGTAACATAGCCAGAAAGAATTAGTCGAACGCGCACAGAATGCTGGAGACGGTCTTGAAAACTAGTGAGAGTCCTTTTGAAATAACCAGACGGAAAATCCTTCTCGTAGGGAGTGACGCCAATGACTTTTTCATCGAGTACGATGGTGGCGCCTGGCGGGGTTGAGGTTATTCGGAGTGTTTTTGCCGACGTCAGGGCACAATACGAGACCAGCAAGGACATAGAGAGGCAGCTGCGAATTAGAGAGAGGGGCAACACAGGGGGCTCTCGCGGCTGAGTATACTAGATATTTATATTTACAGAGAAGAACTAAATTGCTAGAGACATTACAATCGGCCTAGTTTGGCGCGTGTCGATCTCAATCAAGAAGCGGACTTAGGGGAATAGCCGGAACAGGAGAGGACGGGAAGACGCGGGTATTTGGGGAATGCTGGATCGGACTGGGAAAGCTGGCAGAGGAGGAATTGCGAGCCTTTGCTGGAATCGATTAGTCGAGCGTGAACACAGTCCGAGCAGAGGCCGAACCGGGGGTTGGCGCCGGTTGATGATTTGGAGGCGGGCATGACGCTTCGGGTCAGGTGCAAACTCAGTTGGATTTCGGCGGGTCGGCTGCCGTCGCCGAGGGTGCGGGAGGAGCAGGCTTGGCGAATTGCGAGTCGTTGAGGGGAATATTGGTTTCGATTTTGGTGGCGATGATTTTCTGGATCTGGTCGGACTCGATGGCCGCGGATTCGACGAGGAAGGGATATTTCAGGCCGTCAACTTCGCGAAAATCGCGGAAATAAGTTTCCCAGGGAAGTTCCTTGCCGGCAACCTTGCGGAGACCCTGCCATTTCATGAGCAGACCAGTGGAGGCGTCGAAAGAAAAGAAGCTGGCGTCGCCCTGCTTGGTGGTGAGTTTCAGTTTGTGCACGATCTTGCCGTCGATTTGCTCCTTTCCCACGTACTCGATCTGATTGCCTTTGGCTTTGTAGTCGACGAAGGGACCTTCGAAATCAGCTTCGTCGGCGATGCCCGAAAGATCCTGTGCCGACATATCGGCAACGGAAGCGTTTGGTGCGAAGGGATTATATGTCCAACCCGCGGATTTTCCGTCGTAGACACGGAGAAGCGTTTGGCCGCTGATGGTGATTTCCATGTGCATCTTGAGGGGGCGCTTGCGCTCGACAAAGAAGGGGCCTTCCACGCCAGGGGCGAAGGTGATGACGCCTGTGATGCGCTCGGTCTGGACGGCTTTGATTTTTGCGAGGCCACCACGCGCTTGGAGGTAGGCGTTGATGACATCGTCGGCGGTCTGGGCCCGGAGGGCTAGCGGAAGGCAGAAAACGAGACCCACGGCAATCAGCGAGAACCGCGCGAGACGTTCGCCGCGAAAACTTGTTTTGGCGTACATAAGAGAATGTTAGAGAGAGTTGGGGGTCGGGTCAACAGTGACGAGCAATTGGAATTCACGGGAATTCGCTTCAAAAAGTGGATTGACATTGGTGCGTGGTTCGGGACAAATGATGATTCACATTTTGCAGAACCAGATGGGACTTGGAGCGAAACACCCGGCCATTTATGGACATAGTTAACCTGATTTTTGGAAAGCCGCTGAAAAGTTCGGAAGAGCGGGCGGAGCAGATCGGTCCGGCGGAAGGAATTCCGATATTCGGGCTGGATGCGCTGAGTTCGGCGGCGTACGGACCGGAAGCGGCGTTGAGCCTGCTGATTCCGCTGGGACTGGTGGGCGTCCGTTACATCGTTCCGATCAGCGCGGCGATTATTGCCCTGTTGGTGATCGTCTATTTTTCTTACCGGCAGACGATCGAGGCGTATCCGACGGGCGGCGGGTCGTACACGGTGGCGCGGTACAACCTTGGATCGTTTTGGGGACTGCTGGCAGCGGCAGCGCTGCTGGCCGATTACATTTTGACGGCAGCGGTGGGGATTTCGGCGGGCGTGGGCGCGCTGATTTCCGCGGTGCCGAGACTGCTTCCCCACACGATGGTGATGTGCCTGGGAATCCTGGTGGTGATCACGATCGTGAATCTGCGCGGAGTGAAAGACGCGGGATTCGCGTTTCTTGTGCCCACTTATCTTTTTGTTGGCTGCCTGGTGATTACGATTGGCGGCGGCATCGTGCGAACCTTGGCGAGCGGTGGGCATCCGCTGCCGACGAACCCGTTGCCGCCAGCGCCAGCGGCATTGCAGGGAGTAACGTACTGGCTGCTGTTGCGCGTATTCGCGAGCGGTTGCACTGCGCTGACCGGGGTGGAAGCGGTGAGCAACGGAGTGCGGGCCTTCCGCGAACCCCGGGTAAAAAACGCGCAACAGACGCTGACCATCATTATCGCGATCCTCGGCGTGCTGCTGGCGGGGATTTCGTACCTGGTGAAGGTGTACGGGATTGTTGCGACGGACCCCGGGCAACCGGGATACCAGAGCGTTCTTTCGCTTTTGATTGCAGCCGTGTTCGGCAAGGGAGTGTTTTACTACGTTTCGATCGGGTCGATCCTGCTGGTGCTTTCGCTTTCGGCGAATACCGCGTTTGCGGATTTCCCGCGGCTCTGCCGGGCGATTTCGCAGAACAATTATTTGCCGCACGGATTCGCGCAACGCGGGCGAAGGCTTGTGTACACGCAGGGGATCGTGGTGCTGGCGATTCTATCGGGAGTGCTACTGTTTCTGTTTGGAGGCGTAACCGACCGGCTGATTCCGCTCTACGCGGTTGGGGCGTTTCTGGCGTTTACGCTTTCGCAGGCGGGGATGGTGCGTCACTGGTGGAAAGCACGTGGGCCGCACTGGGTGAAGTTCGCGATGGTGAACGGACTGGGCGCGTTCGTGACCGGCGTGACGGTGGTGGTGGTGCTGGTGGCGAAATTTGTGGACGGGGCGTGGCTGACGCTGCTGTTTATTCCGCTGACGATCATGGCGTTCCACAAGGTGCGGGCGCATTACCACAACGTGTCCATGGCGACGCGCACTATGGACGCCGTGCAACCTCCGATGCGGGAATTGCCGCCGCTTGTGGTAATCCCCATCGACCGGTGGAGTGCGATTACGAAGCAGGGGCTGGAGTTTGCGGCACGATTGTCACCGAGTGTGACGGCTGTTCATGTGGAGCCGGGGGAGCACGCGGCGCTGTTGCAGGAGGACTGGGAGCGCTATGTGGTGAAGCCTTACCGCGACGCCGGCGTGGAGCCACCGGAACTGGTGATGCTGCCTTCCCCTTACCGATTTATTGTGGTGCCCATTGTGGAGCACGTCTTGAAGCTGGCTGATAAATATCCGGAGCGGAAGATTGCGGTGGTGATCCCCGAATTTGTGGAAGACCGCTGGTACGAATATTTTCTGCATAATCAGAGAGCGCGGCTGCTGGAGTGGGTTCTGCTTGCGAGAGGCAGCAAGCAAATCTACACAATCGCTTCGCCGTATTATGTGTCGGATTCAGCAAAGAGGATGGCGGGGTCAGACAGAAGTAAAGAAGTCTGAAGCATCGTTGACGTAACCAAAGGCCATCCTGGGAGTGTTGAAGGCGAAACCGGGATGGCCATTTTTGTCGAGAAGGATGAGGCCGCCGGTGCCTTTGCCGCGATTGGCAAGGAGTTGCACGGCTGCTTCGGCGGCGCGGGTGGGCGAGGAGCCGGCAGGCCGGAGAAAATCGGCAGCGGTTTTGGCCATGACCACACGCATGATGGCTTCGCCATAGCCGGTGGAAGAGACGCCTCCCGTTTCGATGTCCGCGTAACAACCACAACCTATCAGGGGAGAATCGCCGACGCGGCCGGGGAGTTTGCAGCAAGTGCCGCCGGTGGAGGTGGCGGCGAAGAGGCGGCCATGCCGATCGAGCGCGACGGCGCCGACAGTTCCCTGTTCGTGGCCGCGATGATTTTCGGCGGCGTGGGAATCCTTGCTGCAGCGAAGCCAGGCTTCGCGTTCGGCGGGAGAGATGAGGTTCTCGGGATCGCAGAGCGGGACGCCGTGCGCCGCGGCGAAGTGTTCGGCGCCTTCGGAGACGAGCATCATGTGAGGGCACTTTTCGAAGACTGCGCGGGCGGCCTGAATGGGATTTTTCACGCGGCGCAGGCCCGCGACGGAACCGGCGCGGAGGGTGGCGGCGTCCATCACGATGGCGTCGCATTCGACGTGGCCATCGAGCGTGAGATGGGAGCCAAAGCCGGAGTCGAAAACGGGATCGTCCTCCAGGACAATGATGGCGGCTTCGATGGCGTCGAGCGCGTGGCCGCCGTTTTCCAGAATCCTCCAGCCGGCATGGAGAGCGAGGAGGCAGCCGGATTTACAGGCATCAACGGCGTCATCGGGGATGTCCCAGGCGCCGCCGTGAACGATGAGAGAAGGTTGCATAGGAAAGCAGAATAGCAGAATTGGAAAATGGAATGAGGAAGAGGCGATCAGCGAGCAGATAGCAGCGATCAGGAGCCGGGAAGAGCGAAGGTGACGCTGGCGCGGCTAGAGCTAGATGAAGAAGTCGAGGGTGAAGAGGAGCAGGCCGAGGATCAGGAGGAAGGCGCCGAGGGAAAAGCGGCGCTGGGGGAGGCGGCTGACGGAGTTGAGGAAGCCGGCGGGAATTACGCGGAGGCGGGACTCGGTGCGCGGAAGGTAGAAAGGCCCCACGGATTCATAGCGGGAGAGATTGCGGCGGAAGGCGGAGAATTCGTTTTCCATCCAAACGGAGAGTTCGTCGCGATAGCGCCAGAGATACAGGGAGCCGAGCAGGAAAACCCCATAGCCGAGACAAGTCAGCAAACCAAGAGCCGGACCCGAACCCCAATAAAGCATGGCACCTCGCCGCCGGACGGGCGGCCGCACTATTCTATGCCTCTTCGTGAATGGTGAAAAGGCGGACGATTTCGAATTCTTTTTTCCCGGCGGGGGTAAGCACCTGGACCTCGTCGCCGACCTTGCGATTGAGAAGCGCGCGGCCGATGGGGGATGTGGTGGAGATCAATCCCTTTTCGACGTCAGCTTCCTCGATGCTTACGAGCTTGTATTCAATTTCCAGGTTTTTCTGGACATCCATCACGACAATACGTGAGCCGTAGCCGGAACGGTCTTTTGGAATGTTGGTGAGGTTCAGCATGCCGAGATCACCCATGCGCTTTTTGAGGTGCCCGATTTTGGCGTTGACGTAGCCCTGGCGCTCTTTGGCGTATTTGTACTCAGCGTTTTCGGAAAGGTCGCCATGCGCGCGGGCAATAGCAATTTCCTTGGGGAGGTCGACGTTCAGCTCGTGCTCCAGGGAATCGATTTCCTCCTGGAGTTTCTTTTTAATTTTGGCAAGAGGGTCAGACATAGTTTTCCGCGTCAGAGAAAAATGATGCGGAATCCGGCATTGCCGGACTCCGCACGGAACATTATAGATGGGGGAGAATTCTCCCGACAAGAGGGAAAGGAAGGCTTTCCTCGCGAGAAGCACGTTAAAATACTTATTTTAAAGACTTTATCAGGGATTAAAGGGAGTCAGCGGACAGGCAAGTCGACGGTTTGGGATACCGTTTTTCCGGCCGCATCCTTAATGGTGAGAGTGTAGGTGGTGGTTTTCCTGGGGGAGATGTTGAGGCAACGCGAATGGGAGGGCCAGACCTCACCGGCGGGAGGATCGAGCTCAACCGTTTTGGCGTTGGCGACGTCATAGCAAAGTTGCGCGGTTTCTCCCCGGTGAATCGCACGGGGCGAAACGTAGAGGCCGCGGATGGCAAGTTCGGAGCCGCCCAATTGTTCGATGGCGAGGCGGTCTTCCTCACGGCGCTGCTCAGCCTGACGCTCCTGTATTTTCTGCCTGTACTGTCTGCTGGATTCGTACCGCGCAAAGAGGACGTAAGAGACGTAGAGAAGCACGCCAAGAATCACGATGGAGGAATAGAGAAAGGGATTCTTGAAGGGGGATTTGGGTGAGGTTGAAGTCTCGGGAATCATGGCGCCAACCGGGGTCTTGTTCAATTGCTTGCCAGATTTTATTTTAACCGGAATTGGAGCGGAACGAAAAGCCGCGGCGGTGCGATTCATTCGCTCGCCGGATCCAGGATTTTCGCTTAGACTTTCCCATCGAGATGATGCGAATTTCCAGACGCTCGATGATCCGGCAGGTTGCTTCGGGGGCGGCTGCCGTTTCCCTGACGGCGACTCCCGTATTTACCTCCACTGCAGAGATGCAAACTACAAAGCGCAAGGGGCACATCCGGCAATCGGTTTCGCGATGGTGCTACGAAAAGATTCCGCTGGAGGAGTTGTGCGAAAAGGGCGCGGCGATAGGATTGAAGGCAATCGACCTCCTGAATGAGAACGAATGGGAAGTGCCAAGCCGGTATGGGCTACTGTGCAGCATGGGATATGGCGGCGGGGGCGAGATCCAGAGCGGGATGAACCGTGTGGAGAATCACGGGAAGATCGAGGAGGCGTTCCGGAAGAGCATCCCGCGGGCGGCAAAGCTGGGCGTGGCGAATTTGATTACGTTTTCGGGGAATCGGGATGGAATGTCCGATGAAGAGGGAGCGAAGAATACAATTGCGGGGCTGAATCGCGTCAAGAAAATCGCAGAAGACCACGGGGTGACCATCTGCATGGAGCTTTTGAACAGCAGGGTGGATCACAAGGATTACATGTGCGATCGCACGGCTTGGGGAGTACGAGTGATGGAAGCGGTAAAATCGCCGCGGGTGAAATTGCTGTATGACATCTATCACATGCAGATCATGGAAGGGGATCTGATCCGGACGATTACGGAAAATATCGGGTGGCTGGGGCATTTTCATACGGGTGGTGTGCCGGGGCGACATGAGCTGGACGATACCCAGGAAGTGCACTGGGCCGGGGTAATGCGGGCGATCGCGGCGACGAAATACAAAGGATATGTTGCACACGAGTTTCTTCCCGCGGGGGATCCGTTGCGATCGCTGCAGCAGGCGGTTGAACTTTGCGATGTGTAAAGTGGGCGGCAGGCGACTGGGTCGGGACTTGCTAAAGCGTTAGAGTCAGGCCATTTTAGATGCGCCCTGGCATGTTTCAGGGTTGGCGATGTACATGGAACGAAGCGGACAGCAGCAGCGTCGAGAGGATTTTGCGTGCGACCAGAACCCCATTTGATCGACTACACGATTATCCTGTTGTATTTCGCGTTTGTGCTGGGCATCGGATTCGTGTTGAAGAAATACATGAAGACGAGCACTGATTTTTTCCTTTCGGGCCGTTCGATTTCTGCATGGATTGCGGGGCTGGCGTTCCTTTCGGCCAACCTGGGCGCCCAGGAAGTGATCGGAATGGGGGCGAGTGGGGCGAAATACGGAATCGCCACTTCGCATTTTTACTGGATTGGGGCAGTGCCGGCGATGCTGTTCGTCGGAGTGTTCATGATGCCGTTTTATTACGGGTCACGGGCGCGGTCGGTGCCGGAATACCTTAAGCTGCGCTTTGACGAGAAGACGCGCGGGTTCAACGCCATTTCATTCGCGGTGATGACAGTTTTTTCCTCGGGTGTTTCGATGTATGCGATGGGCAAGCTGCTGCAATTGTTGCTAGGGTGGAATTTCACGGCGGCAATCCTGATTTCCGCGCTGATCGTGCTGGCATACACGTTCTTGGGCGGACTCACCTCTGCAATTTACAACGAAGTGCTGCAGTTTTTTCTGATTGTGATGGGATTCATCCCACTGGTGTATTTGGGCCTGCGGGACGTCGGCGGCTGGGACGGATTGAAGGCGCGCATCGCGAACGATGCGATGGTGCATTCGTGGAAGTACATGGGCAATTCGAACGCAAATCCTATGGGAGTGGAATGGTTTGGGATGTTGATGGGGCTGGCGTTCGTGCTGTCGTTCGGATACTGGTGCACGGATTTTCTGGTGGTGCAACGGGCGATGGCCGCGGATTCAATGACGGCGGCGAGGCGAACGCCGGTGATCGCGGCGTTTCCGAAGATGGTTTTTCCGTTCCTGGTGATTTTGCCGGGGATGATTGCCGGCGTGGCCACAAGTCCCAGAGTGCATGGCATGATCGGGGGAAAAAGCGAAGTCGCAGGCGTCGCGGCGCAATCGTCCTTTTTTACCGGCGGCAAGGGGATTATTCCACCAAAATACGATGCCGCGGGACAGCCGGTGACGGCCGATGGAAAAGTGGTGCTGGACTACGACCTGGCGACGCCGATGATGCTGGTGCGGTATTTCCCTTCGGGACTGCTGGGGCTGGGGCTCTGCGCGCTGATCGCTTCGTTTATGTCGGGAATGGCCGGAAACACAACGGCGTTTAACACCGTGTGGACCTACGACATCTACCAGAGCTACATCAATAAGACGGCGAGCGATCAGCATTATTTATGGATGGGGCGGGCGTCCACGATTTTCGGGCTCGGGATTTCGCTGATGGCAGCGTTTGTAGCGAAGGAGTTCAACAATATCCTGGACGTGCTGCAACTCGTTTTTGCGTTCGTGAATGCGCCGCTGTTTGCGACGTTTATGCTGGGGATGTTCTGGAAGCGCACGACGGGGCATGGCGCGTTCTGGGGATTGCTGGGAGGAACGGTGGCGGCGGCAACCCATTATGGATTGACGCTGCCGGCGGGAGCAGTAGCCGGGGTGAAGGGGGGATATCTTGGGTCGATCTTGCATGTGTATCCGAGCGAGATGGCCCAAAATTTCTGGACGGCGATTTTCGCGTGGGTCGGCTGCTTCACGCTGACGGTGGTGATTTCGCTACTGACTGCGCCGCGCCCGGAACAGGAGTTGAAAGGGCTGGTGTATTCGCTGACGGCGAGACCGGAAGAAGGCGGACTGAAGTGGTACCAGAAACCGGCCACGCTGGCGCTGATTGTCGTGGTGCTGCTTCTGGGCCTGAATCTGATTTTCTGGTAGCAGCGCGTGGCGGTCGAGTAACCAAGGAGGAGCGATGGGATTCGACATCCGCATGCCGATCGGGATGCTGTTCACGCTGTTCGGGATTCTGTTGATCGGGTATGGCGCGGCCACGAACGGAAGCGCGATGTATGCGGAGCATTCGCTGGGCGTGAACATAAACGCGTGGTGGGGCGTGGCGCTGCTGGCGTTTGGGCTGGGGATGCTGGCGCTGACAAGATTGCGGCGAAAACAGCAGCCAGCGGCTAAGGAACAAGAGTGAGCGGGCAATGACTTCCGAATTGGATTACCAATCGATGCTGGCGGTGGCGCTGGCAGAGGCGCGGGTCGGATTGAAAGAGGGCGGGATTCCGATCGGCGCGGCGATTTTTGATGCGACGGGGCAACTGATTGGGGCGGGGCACAACCGGCGAGTGCAGCAAGGCGATCCATCGTTGCATGGGGAGACGGATGCGTTTCGAAAGGCGGGGCGGCAGAAGAGCTACCGGAAATTGATCATGGTGACGACACTGGCGCCTTGCTGGTATTGCAGCGGGCTGGTGCGGCAGTTTGGATTTGGTACGGTGATTATTGGAGAGAGCCGGAATTTCCAGGGAGGAATCGAGTGGCTGCGTTCGCTGGGAGTGAAGGTGATTGATCTGAACTCGCCTGTGTGCGTTTCGATGCTGGCTGAGTATATTCGGGCGAATCCCGCGGTGTGGAACGAAGACATCGGCGAGGAATAGCAGCTAGTTCGGAGCGGTAGTGGATGCGGCGGCTTGCGAATTAGTCTTGGCGGCTTGCTCGCGAATGAGCAGCGGGAAGCGCGGGAAAGAGAAACTACCGGCGACATCGTCGATTACGTTTACCTG
>DATHOY010000181.1:0-15310 GCA_035484435.1 Vulcanimicrobiaceae bacterium
GAATGGTGTAGTCTGATGCCCGCGGCCAAAAAGGGGAATTCTGATGGTTCCAGCTAAACCCGTCTTTACACAGGAGACGTTTCGTTTCTTTCGCGACCTCGGACGGAACAACAAGAAAGTCTGGATGGACGCGCATCGTGACCGGTACCAGTCCGCAGTCGTCCAGCCGTTTCGCCGCCTCCTTGAAGAACTGGCCACGGACGTTCTGGAGCTCGACGACCGCTTCGACACCACCGGCCGCGCGGGCGCGAATTTTTCCCGCATCAATCGCGACATTCGTTTCGCAAAAGACAAAACCCTCTACAAAACGCAGATGTACCTCAAATTCCAGCAGCCTCTGCCCCGCGACCGCGAAAGCGGCCAACTCTACGCGGGACTCTCCACCGATGTGGTCACCGCCGGCTTCCGTATCTACTCAGGACCCAAGCGCCGCGAATCCACGCTTGCTTTGGTCGCCGAACCGCGCATTGCCGAAAAACCAAGCTGGGTCGCCGGCCAGAAACGCCGCCTCGGAAGAAAATTCGACAGCTATTGGTACACTACCGAAAAAGGGAACTGGACCAAGCACGAAGGCTGGCCCGTCCACGCGGAGGACTGGAGGAAAATCCAGGGCTGGATCGTGCGCCGGAAAATGAAACCCGGCGAAGCAACAAAGCCGGGTTTCACGAAAGAGTTGTCCAAAATATTTCGCGAAGTCTACCCGCTCCTGAAGTTTATAAGCATCCCGTAGCCGCGAATCGCGCAAAAGGAGAATCCGTGAAACGACTTTTGCAAAGCCTGCTCTGGACCGCCGTAGCCGCCCTCGGCGCCGTCGCGCTCGCTACCATTGCCTTTCACCGTGGCGAACCGATCAACGCGACTTGGTTTGTCCTCGCCGCGGCATGCTCCTACTTGGTGGCCTATCGTCTTTATTCCGCGTTCATCGCGGCCAAGCTGCTGGCGCTCGACAACAGTCGCGCCACACCCGCCGAACGCCGCGACGATGGCCGCGATTTCGTCCCTACTAATAAATGGGTGCTCTTCGGCCACCATTTCGCCGCAATCGCCGGCCCGGGACCGCTAGTCGGTCCAACACTCGCCGCACAGTTCGGCTATCTCCCGGGAACACTGTGGCTGATTGCCGGCGCCGCGTTCGCCGGGTGCGTCCAGGATTTTGTAATTCTCTTCTGCTCGATCCGCCGCGATGGAAAAACACTCGGCGAAATGGCCCGCGATGAAGTCAGCAAGCGTGGCGGCCTCATCGCGCAGCTCGCCGTACTCACCATCATGATTATTCTCCTGGCTGTGGTCGCGCTGGTGGTGGTGAACGCCCTGAAAAGTTCGCCGTGGGCCACATTCACTCTTGTCATGACGATTCCCATCGCCTTGCTGCTCGGCGTCTATCTCCGCTATTTCCGGCCCGGACGCGTGCTCGAAGCTTCGCTGATCGGTGTCGCGTTGGTTCTCTTCGTTGTCGTCGCCGGGCAATGGGTTGCCGATTCGCCATACCTCGCGAAAATCTTCACGCTTGGCGGTGTAACGCTGGCCTTCGCGATTATCGCCTACGGCTTCGCAGCTTCTGCGCTGCCGGTCTGGCTGTTGCTCGCACCCCGCGATTATCTGAGCGCGTTCATCAAAGCTGGCGCAATTTTCTCTTTGGCCGCCGGTATCCTCCTGGTGCGCCCGCAAGTTCTGATGCCGCCTCTCACCCGCTTCGTGGACGGCAGCGGGCCCGTCTTCGCCGGCAAAATCTTCCCCTTCTGTTTCATCACGATCGCCTGCGGTGCCATCAGCGGCTTCCACTCGCTGATTTCCAGCGGCACCACGCCAAAAATGATTCTCCGCGAAGGCCACGCCCGCTTCATCGGCTATGGCGCCATGCTGCTCGAATCCTTCGTTGGCGTAATGGCCATGGTCGCCGCCTGCGCCATGACTCCCGGCGTCTACTTCGCCATCAACAGCCCAGCCTCTATCGTTGGCGCCACGCCGGAGGCCGCTGCCGCCACGATTTCCAGTTGGGGCTATCCGCTTTCTGGCGGCACGATGACCGGTCTCGCACACGCCGTCGGCGAGCAAACTCTTCTTAACCGTGCCGGTGGCGCACCGTCGCTCGCTGTCGGCATGGCGCAGATTTTCTCCAGCACCATCGGCGGCGACCGCCTCCTCAGCATCTGGTATCACTTCGCGATCATGTTTGAGGCGCTCTTCATCCTCACGGTGCTCGATGCCGGCACGCGCGTCGGCCGCTTCATGATTCAGGAACTCGGCGGCCGCGTTTGGAAGCCCATGGGCCGCTTGAACTGGATGCCCGGAATTCTGATTTCCAGCGCGCTGATCGTCGGCGCGTGGGGCTATTTTCTCTATCAGGGGGTGATCGATCCTCTTGGCGGCATCAACTCGCTCTGGCCGCTTTTTGGCATTTCGAATCAACTGCTCGCCGCCGTGGCGCTGGTAGTAGCTACCACAATCCTGCTGAAGATGGGCAGATTGAAATGGATCTGGGTAACTCTGCTGCCCATGGCGTGGCTGGTGATCATCACGATGACCGCCAGCTATCAGAAAATCTTCAGCTCCAACGCGCGCATCGGATTTTTGGCGCAGGCAAACGCGATGGCCGCGCAGCTTGCCGCCGGAAAAGTTGCCGCAGCGAAGATTGCGGACACGCAGCGGCTCATCTTCAACCTTCGCCTGGATGCGGCAGTCACTGCGGTGCTCGCCGCGATGATCCTGGTGCTACTGGTGGAAGCGCTGGCGCAGTGGTACGCGATCTTAAGCCGCGGCAAACAGCCTGTGTTGCAGGAAACGCCGTACGTGGCAACTCAATGGGCGGAGGGCGACTGATGCAAAATCTCTGGCAGCAATTTACACACGCAGCGCGAAATTTCTGGCGCGGCCTGCGCCAATGGAGCGGCGATTCCGCCTACGAAACCTATCTCGCCTGCGCCGAACGACGGCCGGCAAAAAAGCCGCTATCCCCCACCGAATTCTACGTCGAGCAACTGAACCGCAAATATTCCCGCCCCAACCGCTGCTGCTGAAGCGCCCGTAGCGTCCACCTTCAGGTGGACCAACTTACCTTTGTAGCCCCGCCGCTTGCCCTGAGCTTGGCCGAAGGGTCCGAGGTGGGCGCTTTGTCTCGCCTTCGTAGGGCCTGCCTTCTGAGGCAGGCCGCTGATATTTAGTTAAAGGCTCGCGCTGCAGACGGCGGCCGCTACATATCCTCTTGGTCTTCCGCTGGCTTCAACGTCGTCACCTTGTGCATAATCTTCACGCCGCTCTTCTTCACCCCAGCCAAAATGGCCCGCCGCACTTCCACCGGCAGCGCCTCCGGCGGGAACACGCCCTCAGTCTCTCGCGGGAAAAATTTAATAAACTGCCCGGCCACATGCGCGGTCGCGTAAGCCACCGGCGTGTTGAACTTTCCCTGCCGCCGGATCTGATACAGCGTGGGAAAAATCGCGTCGCTGCGGATGGAGAGCCGCTGGTCTTCTTTAGCGGAATGCTTTACTCCGATCACAATCACCGACGCCGCAAATCGCGCATTCTGCAAAACACCCCGACGGATCAGCGCGGCGATCTTCCGCGGCGATGACGTCTCCGGGAAGCGCCGCCGCGGCAGTCCCCGTGATTTCGAAAGAATTCCCAGCTTGTGCCAGCGCCGCAGCCGGTCAAACTCGTTGCCGCCGATCTTCACGTTCAGTTCGCGCATCGGGATGTAGTGCGGCAGCGTAGCCACTTCATCCTGCGCCGCCAGAACCACGTTAGCCGCGCCGATCGGCTCCGGGAAGCGGAATTTCTCCAGCTCCGAAAAACGCTTCGTTAGCTGATATTTCTTGTCTCGATAAATTCTCGGGTGCGAAATCGCCTCATCGAACGAAACTTCTGGCGACCATTGTGAAATCGGGTCGTCGCTTTCGGTGCTTTCGTAAAGACGGATGTGGACCGATAGGACCTCATCCAGCAGGTCGGCCGCTCGCTTTACCAGCAGGTTGGTCAGGCCGGGCGCCGCGCCGGTATTGATGAGCGCCGCGCGATGCTTTTCCTCAAACTTCTTTTTATAGCGAACCTGCTCCGGTTTAAAAGGATTGCGGGTAAGGTGCGAGCTGAGATCAAGATAGTGCGCGCGAAGCCGCAGCGCCGCTCGGATCACGATCTGATTGAATACCGATGCCGACGCATTGACGATCAATTGGCAACCCTTCGCCGCTTTGACGATGGCGCGCAGGTTCCGCGCATTCACAGTCGAAACAGGAATCGCCGATTTCTTGCCCAGAAAGCGCCGCGCACGCGCGGGATCGCGATCCCCGCACCACACCACATGTCCCTGGCGTTCCAGGAGTTGCGCGAGCAGCGAACCCGTCGCGCCCGCACCCAAGATAAAGATTCGCATGGCGTTAGCAGACTTTATCACACTCGGCGCAAACCACAGGCGGCCGCAGGAGGGCCCGTTTCTATTGTGCCTCTGCTGGATTTTCCCCGCTTGGCGAGCCATCGATAATGGCTAGCAGCGCACGGCGATCGGAAGTCGTCGGTTCCACAGGTCGAATGTCGTACAGCCTGGTTGGAAGTATCGCGTGCGCCGAGAGTCCGAAATACTCGCCGGCCCAGATGTACGGCTGGTATTCGAAGATTTCCACGGTGGTGTGGGACGCGTCGGTGGGTTCCAGGTGAATCAGAAAGCTGCAGTGAAACTTCGCCGGCGCATTCTTGTAGAAGTATTCGGATTCCCAGTAGTAGTCGCCGCTAGGCTCGTGGAAATAAAAGTCTCGACTCCGGCTCGCAGGCGGGATGCGCAGATAAGACAAAATAAAAAAGTCCACGCCACGGTTCCGGCTGATCTCATCATCAGAAGGGAACAACTGCAGGCCCTCATCGCCCCTGCGCGACAGGAAGAAGTGGCCCCACTGCGAATCCCGCGAGAATTTGTTAGGGTATGTCCCCGTCCGGCCGGGCTGCTCAAATTCAGACCACCGGTTGAACACGGTCTCAATGCGTCCAGCAGTTGCTTCCAGGTCGCCCGGTAGAATGGCAGTAACCCGTTGCGCAGCCGGGCCGCGTTTTTCAATGTGTTTCAGTAACCGCAGGGCGGGAGCAGCCACGAAGAGGCCCAAAATTACAGCAAGAAGCACGAGAGCCGGTGCTGTGATACGGCGAGTCATCACTCGCTTTCAAGCTTTAGTTTTTCCCCGCGGAGCAGCCCCTCAGTGCTGAGGTCTTCGTTAACATCGGGCCAGTGGATTCCGTAGCCCGCCCCCGCTAGTTTCCGGTGGTTTCTTTGCGCAGTGGCGGCCTTGAGGAGTCGTGGATGCCAGGAAAGGGGCACGTTGATCTTGCGGCCGTGGCATAGCGACACACACAGCGAATCCTCGATAAAGCTGACGCCCGCAATGCGTTCACCCGGATTGGTGGTAGGAATGCTCATTGCAAGCCTCCGGAAGTCCCTGGTCGCAAAATAGTACAACCAATCCAATCTACCTCAATAGTTGATTACTAGGTCATTCAGAAAGGCAATAAGCAGCCGCTATAATTGTCGCAGTAGCGTTGCTATCAACTTGCTGATAGGAGCCTAGATGGCTGACGAAGACTGGCAAGCACGATTTGAACAAGCCTGGGAATTTCGAGAGGAAGTGATTTACCCGAGGTACTTTGGTCCGGAGCGACGAGGTATTTTCGTGCTATCAGGAGAGTTGTTCACTGGCGTTTTCCGCCAGGACTCGTATGACCCTCGATGGCTCACGTATGGGGTCATCGAATTTGAACCGACCGAGAAAAGGCCTAGCTGGCTCTATGTTTCCTCGGGGCTGTCGAACGCGTGGGAAGAAGACTGGCCTGAACCTAGTGCACCCTCGGGGCTTGGATGCGAGTTCTTATTTCAATGTCCGGCTCAATCACACTGGGCCATTGTCTTACTTCAGAGAATGGTGGCATTCCAAATTCTACTGGCGGCTGGAAGATTTCCCGGGCGAGGACTCCTCGGTATTGGGGACCGTATACCTCTGCGAAGTCCTATTGATGGATCCAGTTCAAAGCTTACTTGGGTATTACTCGCAGCGGAATCCCTGAACGCGGGAGTCCAACAACTTCCGTCCGGTCAATTTCAATTCACCCAGTTTGTAGGGATCACCGAGAAGGAAGCTGAGTATGCGCGTGTTAACGGAAGTGATGAACTGGTGCGCTTGCTTCTGCGGTATAAAGCCGCGCCCATTACTGACCCCAGTCGCGAGTCCATTTTAGCTCAATAAGTTCCGAAGGAAAGGCATGGCCTCCAATCGAATAATTATCTAGATCCCTGCCAGGATTCTCGCCAATTGCAAGGAGATACCGACCGGCGTAGGATTGTAGTTGTAACTCCGACTTCGTCGGCCTGCGGGAGAGACATCCCATGGCGGCGGGGCGAGGCGGCTGAGGTCGGCCTGCCGAGGGTCCGGGTGGAAACGCCCGCGCCTCCCGCGTTTGGAAAGGAGCCTGTACACCGGAAATGTGTAGATTTCCGGCTAGAGCCCGATTCCATGCGCGAATCGGGTTTTTCTTTTTGGGGCCACTCTGATGACGCTTCACGACAAATTCGGACGCCAAATCACCGACCTGCGGATCTCCGTCACCGACCGCTGCAACTTCCGGTGCGTCTATTGCCGTTCCGCCGACCCGGAAAATTACCGCGAGCACGATCAGATTCTTTCCTGGCCCGAACTCGAACGCCTCGCGCATATTTTTGTGAATCTGGGCATACAGAAAATGCGTATCACCGGCGGCGAACCGCTGGTGCGCAAAGGCGCGGAAGACTACATCCGCAAGCTGAACGAACTGGGCGTCGCAGACATTTCCATGACCACCAACGGCCACCTCCTGGCCGAGCGCATTCCGTCCCTGATCGCCGCCGGCCTGCACCGCATCAACATCAGCCTCGATTCGCTCGATCCCATCAAGTTCGAAAAAATCACCCGCACGCGCACCTATGACTCCGTGATGAGTGGCATCGACGCGGCCCAGAACTCTCCTCTCGGTCCCGCGAAAATCAACGCCGTTCTCGTCCGCGGTTTCAACGAAGACGAAGTGGAAGCCTTCGCCGCTTTCGCCCGCGATCGCGGCGTGATCATGCGCTTCATCGAATTCATGCCGCTCGACGCCGACCGCCACTGGTCGCGCGAACTGATGGTGCCGGCCGACGAAGTTTTTCGCCGCATCCACGCGCAATGGCCGCTGGTGCAGATTCCTCACGCGAAAAGCGAAACCGCGCGCAAGTATAAATTTGCCGACGGCGCGCCCGGCGAAATCGGCCTGATCGCCCCGGTCACCCAGCCCTTTTGCGGCCACTGCTCGCGCATCCGCCTCACCGCCGACGGCAAGGTGCGCACGTGCCTCTTCAGCAAGGACGACCACGACCTCCGCTCCCTGCTGCGTAACGGTGCGACAGACCACGACATCGAAGAGCGCATCCGCGCCATGGTCGCCGAAAAAGAAGCCGGCCATCGCATTAACGAACCCGGCTTCCAGCCGCCCTCGCGCACCATGGTCTTCATCGGCGGCTAAACTCTCGCACCCGCGACGCTTCTCCAGACTCTCGCTCCCTCACATGTTATCCTTAGCCTTAGGCCCAAGCTGTCCCGGGAACGGACGGAAACGTATGCCGGAAGACCACGACGACGAGCGCGAAGAGCAGCCAGAGCAACCCCAGCGATTGTTCACCCTCACAGAGGCGGAACGCACCCGCCAGGAACTGGAGCCGTTCCTCATCGAAGCCATCGGCGCGCGCAAAAAACTTTCCGTGCTGGAGCAGGACTTAACCGCCGTCTCTACCCGCATCATGATGATGGGCGGCGTTCTGGTGCCCTACGCCAAGCTCGCGGAAAAGCGCATGGAGCAGCAGAACCTCGCCGATGTGATGAAAAGCAACCTGGAAAAAATTTTGTCCACCGGCTGCCTCATCAAGGATCTCGACGTCGGCCTGCTCGACTTTCCCGCCATAGTCGACAACCAGGAAGTCTACCTGTGCTGGAAACTCGGCGAAGACCGCATCCGCTATTACCACCGGCAGGACGAAGGCTACTCGGGCCGCAAGCCGCTGGACCCCCGCGATCTCGGCCCCAGCACGCACTTGCAGTAAAACTCGCCATGACCGAAAACCGACTAAAAGATTCCACCAGCCCCTATCTTCGTTCCGCCGCCCACCAGCCCATCAACTGGTATGAATGGGGCGAAGACGCTTTCGGCCTCGCCAAATCTCTGGACAAGCCTATCCTGCTCGACATCGGCGCCGTCTGGTGCCACTGGTGTCACGTCATCGACCGCGAGAGCTACGAAAATCCCGTCATCGCCAAAATCATCAACGAGCATTTCATCCCCGTGAAGGTCGACCGCGACGAGCGCCCCGACGTCGATTCCCGCTACCAGTCCGCCATCAGCGCCATCAGCGGCCAGGGCGGCTGGCCCCTCACCGGCTTCCTGATGCCCGACGGCAAACCATTTTTCGGCGGCACCTATTTTCCTCCCGAGGACACCGGTGGTCGCCCCGGCTTTCGCCGCATTCTGCTCGCCGTAGCCGATGCCTACCAGAACAAACGCGACGAACTGCTGAAAACCTCCGAAGCGCTCGCAGAAGCAGTGGCCAAAGCGGAAGCCTTCGCCGGCGCGCGCGCCGAATTCGATCTCGGCGTGATCGATTCGCAAATCAGTTCACTGACCCAATTATTCGATCTGCGTCACGGCGGCTTCGGCAAATCCCCGAAATTTCCCCATGCGTCGGCCGTCGATCTCCTCTTTGAGCGTTACCGGCAGACCGGCGAAAAGCACCTCCTCGCCATGGCCGAAAACACCCTCGAAAAAATGGCCAAAGGCGGCGTCTACGATCAACTCGCCGGCGGCTTCCACCGCTACTCCGTCGACGAGCGCTGGCTCGTCCCCCACTTCGAAAAAATGTCCTACGACAACTCCGAATTGCTGCGGAACTATCTTCACGGCTGGCAGGCGACACGCAATCCGTTCCTGAAACAAACCGCCGAAAGCATCATCGGCTGGGTGAATCAGGAACTCTCCGATCACGCAAAAGGCGGATTTTACGCCAGCCAGGACGCCGACGTTTCTCTCGATGACGACGGCGACTACTTCACATGGACGTTAGCCGAACTCCGCGCGGCATTGTCGCCCGACGAAGCCCGCGTCATGGAGCTCTATTACGACGTCGAGGCCCACGGCGAAATGCACCACAACCCGGAGAAGAACGTGTTGTGGATCGCCAGCCGCCCCACCGAAATCGCCAAGTCGCTCGGGCTCGAAGAATCCGCCGTCCGCCTGACCATCGCCAATGCAAAACGCAAACTACTTGCCGCGCGCCTGCCCCGGCCAACGCCCTTCATCGACAATACGATGTACGTAAGCTGGAACGCTATGTTTGTTTCCACGTACTTCAATGCTACGCGCACGCTCGAAGGCGAACTCGCGGCAAGTTCCGCCAGCTTTGCCCTGAAAACCATCGATCGCATGCTGCGGGAAGCCTGGAGCGAAGAAAACGGTTTTGCACATCGCATCAGCGGCCCCGCATTGCGCGGCTCGCTCGACGATCAGGTTTTCGGCGTGTTGGCTCTGCTCGACGCCTACGAGGCCACTCTCGACGCCAAATATTTCCGCGCAGCTCAACGCACCATGGACCTGACCATCGAAAAATACGGCGACGCGGAAAACGGCGCCTTCTTCGACCGCGCCTCCGACGCTCCCGCCATGGGCGGCCTCGAAGTCCGCCGGAAGCCGTTCCAGGACTCTCCCACGCCCAGCGCCAACTCCGTCGCGGCAATGGCCCTAACGCGCATGCACGCCTACACCGACGACGCCAACTATTTCAACTGGGCAAAGAAAACCCTCGAAGCCTTCGCCGGCATCGCCCCGCAATACGGCCTCTTCGCTGCAACCTATGGTCTGGCGGCACTGCTCTTTGCTGAACATCCCACGCAAGTGGTCATCACAGGCGCAGTAGGCGATCCGGCCGCCGAAAAACTCGAACGCGCCGCCAACGACGTCTTCCGCTTCGGCAAAGCCGTCCTTCGCGTCACTCCAGCCACTTCTCTCGAGTATCTTCCCGTAGCCCTCCGCCACACGCTGCCACATCTTCCCAAAGACAAACCCAGCGCCCTGGTTTGCTCCGGCAACACCTGCCTACCACCTACCACCGACCCCGAAGAACTAAAACGCCTCCTCCAAAAAGGAATCGCCGGCACCGCCGCCGGCTAACTTTTGAGTGCGAGAGCGAAGCTCTCGCTTTTGCGGTGTAGGCGTTGTCTCCCAAATTAAGTTTGGTGCTGGCCGTACCCCTCAAAAACGGAGGCTTCGCCTCCGCACTCAAAAAGAAAGGGCACGACGCATTCGCACCGTGCCCTGAATGATTCGGAAGGCCTCCGAATCCTTTACCTCATCTATCTCCTCTACTTCCTTTACTTCGATTACTTCTTCGGTCTCGACTCCGGCGGCACCAATCCATTCGCCCGGTAATACACCACCAACTGCCCGTAATGTTCCCCCGAATGCTCAATCAACCCGTAGGCTAGGTCATACAACCGGTCCAGATGTGGCCCGCCGTCATTCACCGCTTCCATCAGACCTTTGTCGCCCTTGGCCTTGATCTCCGCCGCGCCATCCTCCACGCACTTCTTCACAAACGCCACCAGTTCCGCCCGGGTCTTCACGCTGACGTCCTTCGGATCATCGGCGTACCGCGGCTTCTTCCCCTGCGCGATGTCCGTGAAGTAATACATGGACGCCGAAGCGTGCACGATGTTCGCCACAAACGTCCGCGACTCAGCTTGCGGCTTGAACGAAAACTTGTCCTCCGGAAAATCCCCGGCCATTGCAATCAGTTTCCGCCCGATGTCATTCCATGACTCCAGTACCGCTTCCGACGGGCCCGGAGCGGGTCCCGGCGCCTTCTTCGGGGCTTCCTGCGCCCGAAGGGGAGCCACCGCAAAACACACCGCCAACCATACCAACGCAAATCTCGAAAAACGTTTCATCTCTTTTCTCCTTTGAGTGTTAAGGCGAAGGGCTTTCTATACCTCTTATGACGAATGGACACTCCGGACGTTTCACCAGGGCGGGAAAAAACGTTGGCCAACCGGCCTTGGCCGCCAGCCATCATAATCAATAGGCTGGCGAAAGTCGCGGCAAGGTGCGGAAAAGGGGAGGTTTACTTCTCGCTACGGGGCCAAAAGACCAAACAAATGCCTTACTCCCCGCATGCTACTCTGGTAAGACTTAGTCGAGGAGTCATACCTTGGTTTGGAGTTGGTTTTTGTTGCGAATTCTGATCGGGCTGTCCATCATGACGGTCCTGTTTTTGTCCCAACGTTTCTGGTACCGGGCCTTATGGCGCGTTACCGGACACTGGGGCCGCACCACCCTGCGCGTCTGCGTTCGCCTGCTTTATCTCTCGGGCTGGCTGCTGATCATCGCCACTCTCGCCGATAATATTCGCCAGGATCACGGACGCTTCCTGTCCAATCACTCCCCGGTCACCATTTTCGCGGGCCTGTGGTTTGTCAGCGCCCTGTGTGGCTATCTGGCCATCAAGTTCGTTCACGCCATTGAGTGGCTCTGGCACCGCCTCCACAAACCGGTGCCCCAGGACGCGTCCAAGCTCCCCGCGCACCGCATCGATCTTGAAGACATCGTTCCCGACCCCTCGCGCCGCACCTTTTTCCGCACCGCCAGCGTTGTGGCCGGTGCCGCGCCGTTCCTCGGCGTGATGTATGGCTTTGCCGCCGAACGCCTGCGCTACGAACTTCACCGCGTGGAAATTCCCATTAACAATTTGCCCGCCGAACTGGACGGCATGCAGATCGTCCAGCTCAGTGACATCCATCTCAGCGCGTACATGAGCCGCGAATCCGTTCGCCGCGCCGTGGATATGGCCAACGAAGTCGGCGCCGACCTGGCCGTCGTAACCGGCGACCTCATCACCGGCATGCACGACTCCATGTGGGACTGCGTCGAGGAAGTCCGCCAGTTGCGCGCGCCGCTCGGCGTCTATGGCTGCAACGGCAATCACGAAATTTACGCTCGCGCCGAAGACCTCGCCGAACGCCTCTATCGCCAGGCCGGCATGAAACTCCTGCGCCGCGAAAACGCCATCATCCATTACAAGGGCGGGCAACTGAATTTAATCGGAGTGGATTACCAGCGCGAACGTGGCCCGAGCGGCCGCAAGCAGCAGATGCTCCCGAATTTCGAGCCGCTGGTGCGCCGCGACATGCCCAACATTCTGCTGTCACACAATCCCAACACCTTCAATCGCGCCGCGGAACTTGGCGTGGAACTTTCTCTCGCTGGCCACACCCACGGCGGCCAGGTGCAGGTCGAAATTCTTGACGTCAGCCTCAGCCCCGCCCGCTTCATCACCGATTACATCGCCGGCCTCTATCACCGCCCCCTGCTCATGCCCGACCAGCCCAAGCGCATGGGCGAAACCATCAAGCTCATGCCCAACGCCCCTAACGGCCTCGCCGCCCTCTACGTAAACCGCGGTATCGGCACGGTCGGCGCGCCAGTCCGCCTCGGCGCCCCCCCGGAAATCACTCACATCGTCCTCCGTCGCGTGTAAGTCGTCGTTTTTCTCATACTCGAAGTCCCACCTAGCGGCTGCGAACATTTTTACGGAACGTGCATGGGGTTCCGCAAGGAATAACGTTCACCGGAACCCACTTGTGCCTGAGGATTTATTGGGAAGCCCAAATTCTCCCCGTGCTTACCAACCGCTTTCAGTACAGCCGCGTCTTGGGATGGAAAGTCGGTCATGAACCCGATGTCGCAAACCAGATTATGTTTGAATCGGTTTCCCGGATTTGGCTTTAGACGAACTTCGAAAAATCCATCCTGTCCCACCTTGGGAAAAGAATCGGCGCTTAAACTTTTGCTCCCCTCACCAATAAAGTCGTAGATATTCACGAATAACATAGCCCCAGCGGGAAGGTTGGAAGCCCCTTTTACGAGTATTTCGTCCGGTGCGCGATACTCCGCACTTGCTGCAATGTAATAGGTGGGCGCGCTCAATCTGGAAGATGTTTGCGGCTCGGGTGGAAATACAGTCACAGTAAAGAGAAACAGCAGGAAAAAACTCATCGTTCTGCGCATTTGAGGTCTCCGAATTAGAAACTGTGTGTATCATAGCGTGATTCTGCGAGCGTCAAAAACCATCAGCGGTTGCCGCTGGCGAACGGCTTAGTCGCAAGCTGTTCCAATCGCTCTCTTCTCACGCGTTTCTTGTTTGCTCAGTGGATGCTAAGATTTGCATGGTCATTCCATGAACATTAAAGAGAAGAATTACTGGCTGGAGACAGTGGCGGAGCCTGCCACGGGGACGCCCGGCTTGTTGCCGGATAAGGTGGACGTCGCGATCGCCGGCGGAGGATTCTGTGGCCTCTCCGCAGCGCGGGTGCTAGCGCAGCGTGGCGTTCGCGTGGCGCTGTTCGAAGCCGAGTCACTCGGTTGGGGCGCAAGCTGCCGAAACGGCGGCATGGTGCTGACCGGCATGAAATTGCCCGTGCCCACGCTCATCAAGCGCTATGGGCGCGAAGCCGTCCAGCGCATGTACGCCGCCTCGCTCGAATCCATCGACCTTGTCGAGCGCATCGTCAACGAAGAGGGAATCGACTGCAATTTCTCCCGCTGCGGCCACCTCGAAGTCGCCTGCAAGCAAGCTCATTTCGATGATTACGCCGATGCCGCCGCGCGCATCAAGAGCGAGTTCAATCACGAGCTCCGCATCATCCCGAAGAACGCGCTGCAAAGCGAAATCGGCTCACAAATCTATTTCGGCGGCATGGTCGACGAATCCAGCGCCAGCGTGAATCCCGCCCGCTATGTGAATGGCCTGGCAAAAGCCGCGCAGCGCCACGGCGCCTGCCTTTACGACCACACCCGCGTAACAAATGTCGCTTCTCAGCCAAACGGTGCCAGCGGCAGCTTCCGCGTTGAAACCACCCGCGGCTCACTCACAGCGAAAGAAGTCCTGCTAGCCAGCGGCGCTTACACCACCAACGCCACGCCTTCGCTCCGCAAGAAAGTCATTCCCATCGGCTCCTACATCATCGCCACGGAAATTCTTCCCGACGCCCTTGCCGCCGACGTCAGCCCCCGCAACCGTATGATCTACGACTCCAAGCACTTCCTCTATTACTACCGCCTCACACCTGACAATCGCATGCTCTTCGGAGGCCGCGCCGCCTTCTTCCCCGAATCCGAAAGCACCGTACGCGAAAGCGCCGAACTCCTGCGGAAGGGAATGATCGAAGTTTATCCCCAACTCCGCGACACAAAAGTCGAATACGTCTGGGGTGGCACGCTAGATTTCGCAATGGACGTGATGCCGCACTCCGGCAAAATCGACGGCATGCATTTCGCCGTAGGCTTTGCCGGCCACGGCGTAGGCGCCGCCACCTGGATGGGCGCAAAACTAGCCAACGTAATCTGCGGCGACCCCGACGACAATCCCTTCTCCCGCATTCCATTCCCCGCCGCACCCCTCGGCCTCCGCAGCGGCAATACCTGGGCCCTCCCCCTAGCCGGCGCCTACTACAAACTCCTCGACTGGCTCACCTGATCAGCCCCACCTGCAAGCCAAAAGCCCAGCGCCGGAGGCGCGAAAGACCTTAGCCCAGGGCGTAAGCCCTGGGACGAATTCCCCCCGATGCGAGCCCCGGAGGGGCGACACTCAGTCAGTCTCACGGCTCATTTGTCCCTCCACCAACCTCTTAATCCTCGGAAACACAAAATACGCCACCACCCCCAACCCCACCGGCACCGGCCCCCACTTCAGCGCAAACTTATCGCTGAACACCAGCGCCACAATCGTCATCAAAATCGGCGCAATCACCACATAAGCCAGCCCAACGTTCCCCCACGGAATCCGGAACGGCCGCGGCTTCTCCGGCTGCGTCTTCCTCAGCTTCCACGCCGTCATCACTGTCAGCACCGTCACCAGGCTGCGCAACCACACATACACAGTCAGCAACTGCGCCAATGTACGAAACGCGAGCAGCGCGTAGATCGCCGACGAAATCAAAATCGCAATCCAAGGCGTCCCGTATTTCGGATGCTTCGCCGCAAAAACCGGCGGCAAGTACCCGTCCTCCGCCATCGCTGACGGCATCCGCGTGCTCGTCAGCACCGTCGCATTCAGCAGCGACACATTTCCCAACGTCGCCGCGATCGTCAGCGACACGCCCAGCAGGCTTCCCCCAATCAGCAACCCCGCCGTTGGCAGGTACGCGGTGTTCCATTGGTCCCAGTTGCCCAGCGCCGCCAGCGAAAACAGCGCCGGGGCAAAATACGTCGCAATCGAAAGCGGCAC
>DATHOY010000182.1:0-5502 GCA_035484435.1 Vulcanimicrobiaceae bacterium
CGTCAGCGACACGCCCAGCAGGCTTCCCCCAATCAGCAACCCCGCCGTTGGCAGGTACGCGGTGTTCCATTGGTCCCAGTTGCCCAGCGCCGCCAGCGAAAACAGCGCCGGGGCAAAATACGTCGCAATCGAAAGCGGCACCACAATCGCCAGCGCAATCGGAAAATTCCGCTGTGGGTTTTCGATCTCCTCTGCCACGCTCGAACACTGTTCATATCCCGAGTACAACCACAATCCCAGCGCCAACCCGACGCCAAACACCTGGAACGGCGGCACGTGCGGCGGCACAAACGGATGAACCGGATTAAAATGCCATTTCGTAGCCGCCAGAACGCAAAGCGCCAGCACCGGCAGGAGCACGGAAAATTCCAGCACCGTGGACACGATCCCAACCATCTGAATCCCGCGAATGTTCACATACGCCAGCAGTGCAATCAGCGCCACAGAAACCAGATAATGTTTCCACCCCACCAGCGAAGGGAAAAATCCCCCCAGATAATCGCTGAACAGCACCGCATAACTCCCGCCCAGCAACCACGAAGCTGTCCAGTTCCACCATCCCGCCAAAAACCCCCAGAAATCCCCGTACCCCGCGCGAACCCAGCGATAAAATCCGCCTTCGACGGGAATTGCCGTCGTCAATTCCGCAGCCACCAGCGAAACCGGTATGCACCAAAAAAAGGGAATCACCAGCAGATACAGCAGCGTCAAGCCCGGCCCGCTCGTCGTCACCATCTCTTCCATGCCGAACGGGCCGCCCGTCGTGTACGCAAACATCACGAACACGAAATAGAAAAGCCCCGCTTTTTTTGCCGCTGTTTTGGATACGCTCAAGGTTTTGCCGGAAGTGTACCCCACTTCGCCAACGATTGCTGGACTTGCCCCGCGGAGTGCGCGACACTCGGCCCGCCCAATTCTAGGTGCGACGAATGATCCTCCTCCTCATGGGAGTCACCGGCTCTGGGAAAAGCACCGTCGGCAAACTTGTTGCCGAGCGGCTGGCCTGGGTGTTTCTCGAAGCCGATGAATTTCATTCCCCCGAAAACATCGCCAAGATGCACAACGGTATTCCACTGACAGATGCTGACCGCCTCCCCTGGCTCGATGCAATCCATGCCCGCCTCGTTGCGCTCCACGCGGAAGGCAAAGACATCGTCCTCGCCTGCTCCGCACTCAAAGAAAGCTACCGCCAGCGCCTCGCGAAAAATCTGCCCGTCGAACTTGTCTACCTGAAGGGCTCTCCGGTTTTCATCGGCCAACGTCTGCGCCAACGCCACGGCCACTTCGCGGGAACAGCAATTCTCGCCGCACAATTTGCCGACCTTGAGGAGCCGCGCGATGCCCTCACCCTTCCCGTGGAATCGCCGCCCGATGAAATCGCACGCAAAATTCTTAAGCATTTTACTCTCACTCCCAAAACATCCATCGACGCGGCCTCACTCCTCAATAAACTTCGCTGGCGCCTGCTTCCGTTCCTCTTCCTCCTCTACGTCGTCGCCTATCTCGACCGCATCAACGTTGGCTTCGCCGCCCTCCAAATGAAGTCCCAACTCGGCTTCAGCGACGCGGTCTACGGCCTCGGCGCGGGAATTTTCTTCCTGGGCTATTTTCTATTTCAGGTTCCAGCAAATCTGGCGCTGGAGCGCGTTGGCGCCCGCCGTTGGATCGCCCTCCTTATGATCTGCTGGGGCATCGTCTCCGGCTGCATGTTTTCCATACACTCCGCCGCTTCGTTTTATTCGCTGCGGTTTCTTCTCGGTGCCGCCGAAGCCGGATTTTTTCCTGGCGTGATTTTCTACCTACGCTCGTGGTTTCCCGCCAGCGCCCGAGCAGGAGTTGTCGCGCTATTCATGACCGCCGGCCCGGTATCCGGCGTGATCGGCGGCCCAATCTCCGGCTGGCTCCTCGATTGGAATCATCGCGGAGGCCTCGCCGGCTGGCAGTGGATGTTTCTACTCGAAGCCGTCCCTGCCGTTGTACTCGGTTTCGCGGCCTGGTTTTTTCTGGCGGACAATCCCAGCCGCGGACCCTGGCTTTCTCCGCAGGAAAAATCCTGGCTGCTCCAGACTCTCGATGACGAAGCAAGCCTCGCGTCAACAGCGTCAACGGAACACCCCGCCCTGTGGTTCGCCAACCCCCGCCTCTGGGGATTCGCCCTCGTCTATTTCGGCCTGAACACTTGTACCTACGGGATCAGTCTGTGGCTGCCAACCGCGCTGCACTCGCTCACCGGTCTGCCCAACTTCCTGTTGGGACTTTTATCCTCAGTTCCTTATCTTGCCGCGGCGATCCTCATGGTCGTAATCGGCGCCCACTCGGATCGCACCGCAGAACGCCGTCGCCACATCGCGTATTCTGCGTTCGCGGGCGGCGCGGCCCTCGTCATCAGTGGTTTTTCCTCGGGCCTCGCCGTCAGTGTTTTCTGCTTCGCCATCGCTCTGTCTGCCTCGTCCTCGATGGCCGGGCCGTTCTGGGCCATGGCCTCCGGCTCCTTCACGGTTGCCGCCGCGGCGCGCTCCATCGCTCTCATCAACGCCATCGGCAATCTCGGCAGCGGTTTCGGTCCATACTGGATCGGCCACCTTCGCGATACCACCGGCTCCTTTCGCACCGGTTTGCTGAGTGTCGCCGCCATGCTCACCCTCGCAGGCCTCATCGTCCTGTTCCTTGATCTCGGCTCGCAGCGCCAAACGTAAACCTTGCTATCTTCGCCGCATCCCCAGCCGTCTAATTTGGCTCCTTGCAGATTCTCTTCAATGACGAAATAATCATGCTCTTGCACTTCAGGAGAATTTTTTGACCAGCTCAATCCGCTTCACCCTGCTTTTCGCCTGTCTCGTCTTTATCGGCGCCCTTACATTCTATTCTCGCGCCACGGCCGACGAATCCCCGCTCTACGGTTACTCCGCCGAATCCTCCCGCGCCGAACGCCAGTGGGAAGAAAAACTTCGCGCCATCCCAAGTCCCGACAACATGCGCGAATACATGCGCCGCCTTTCCGCACGCCCCCACCATGTCGGCTCGCCCTACGACAAGGACAACGCCGACTGGCTGGTCGCAAAATTCAAGGAATTTGGCTTCGAAACGCAGATCGAATCCTACGACATCCTCTTTCCCACTCCGAAGGAACGCCAACTCGAACTTCTCGATTGCAAAGGCGCGTCTACCACCGACTGCTCCGTGAAATTCGCCGCCAAGCTCGAAGAACCCACACTGGCCATCGATCCCACCTCCGGCCAGAAATCCGAGCAGTTGCCCACCTACAACGCCTATTCGAAAGACGGCGACATCGTCGCGCCGCTCGTCTACGTCAATTACGGCATCCCCGAAGACTATGAACGCCTCGAGCGCCTCGGCGTCTCCGTCAAAGGCGCCATCGCCATCGCCCGCTATGGCCACTCCTGGCGCGGTATCAAGCCCAAGGTCGCCGCCGAACACGGCGCCGTCGGCTGCCTCATCTATTCCGATCCCGAGGGCGACGGTTACTCTCCCGGCGAAACGTTTCCCAAAGGCGGCTTCCGCCCGAGCGATGGCGTGCAGCGCGGCAGCGTCGCCGACGATCCCATCTATCCTGGCGATCCACTCACTCCCGGCGTAGCCGCGAAAAAAGATGCCAAGCGCCTGAAAATCGAAGATTCTCCCGTCATCACCAAAGTTCCCGTGCTCCCCATCTCCTATGGCGACGCGCAACCTCTGCTTGCCGCGCTCACCGGCCCGATCGCCCCCAACGAGTGGCGCGGAAATCTGCCAATCACCTATCACGTCGGCCCCAGCACGCTTAAAGTCCACCTGAAAATGAAATCCAACTGGCAGCTGAAGCCTATCTACGACGTCATCGCCAAAATTCCCGGCAGCACCAATCCCGACCAGTGGATCATCCGCGGCAATCATCACGACGCCTGGGTCAACGGCGCCGAAGATCCCATCTCCGGCCTGGTCGCCGAACTCGAAGAAGCCCGCGCCTTCGGCGAACTGCTGAAAACCGGCTGGAAGCCCAAGCGCACCATCATCTATTGCGCGTGGGATGCCGAAGAACCCGGCCTCATTGGCTCCACCGAATGGGTGGAAGACCACGGCGACGAACTCATGAAGCACGCCGTCGTCTACATCAACTCCGACACCAACGGCCGCGGCTATTTCGACGCCCAGGGCTCGCACACCCTCGAAAAATTCATCAACGACGTCGTTCGCGACGTCCAGGACCCCGAAACCAAACTCTCCGTCTGGAAGCGCGCGCAGCTTCAGACTATCTCCTCCGCCACTAGCGCCGACGACCGCGCCGAAGCCCGCAACCGCGCCGACCTCCGCATCGGCGCACTCGGCTCCGGCTCCGATTACGGCTCTTTCGTCCAGCACGACGGTATCGCCGCGCTCAACATCGGCTACGGCGGCGAAGATGGCGGCGGCATCTACCACTCCATCTACGACGACTTTTATTGGTACACCCACTTCAGCGACACCGATTTTGTCTACGGCCGCGCGCTGGCCCAGACCTCCGCCACCGCTGTGATTCGCCTCGCCGACGCCGACATTCTGCCCTTCGAATTCACCGACTTCGCCGACACCATGCAGACTTACGTCAAGGAACTCAAAACCCTCTTGCAGCAGAAGCAGGACGAAGTTCGCGAGCGCAACAAGCAAATTGAAGAAGGCGTCTTCGCGGCAACCAACGATCCCAGGCATCCCACGGTCGCGCCCAAGGCCGAAATCATCGCCCCCTTCATCAATTTCGCCCCGCTCGATAACGTCATCGCCGAACTCACGAAGTCCGCCGAAGCCTACAAGAAGGCCTACGACGAAGCCGGCGCGCGCGGCGACCTTGCGAAAGCCTCCGCCTCAGCCCAGGAACTCAATCACTTGTTAATGGAAAGCGAGCGCCGCCTCACGAATCCAGACGGCCTCCCCGGCCGCCCGTGGTTCAAGCACGAAATCTACGCCCCCGGCCAATACACCGGCTACGAGGCGAAAACCATCCCCGGCGTCCGCGAAGCCCTCGAACTCAAGCACTGGAAAGACGCCGAAGAACAAGTCGGCGTCGCCGCGAAAACCCTGCAACAGGAAGTCGCGCTAATCAACGAAGCCGCTGCAAAGCTGTCTGCACTTCGCTGAACTTTTTTGAGTGCGGGAGCGAAGCTCCCGCTTTTACGGATCAAACACAGCCTGCCAAATTAATCGGGATGGCTGGTTTTACCGTCCAAAGCGGCGGCCCAACCGCCGCACTCCAAAGGGAGACCTCTCATTCCTTCCTACAACCTCGCCATCGTCGGCTTCGGGCACGTCGGACGAGCCCTTCTCCGCCTGCTCATTTCCAAGGAAAGCGAACTGCGCCGCAAATACGACGTCCGCTGGCGCCTCACCGGAATCGCCACGCGCCGCTTCGGCTGGATTGCCGAGCCGGAAGGCCTGAACCCCATCGCCGCCCTCAGCAGTCATTTCCCGCAGATCGCGAATTCTCCGCGCAACGTCCGCGAATGGCTCGAACGCTCCAAAGCCGATGTCCTC
>DATHOY010000183.1:0-4691 GCA_035484435.1 Vulcanimicrobiaceae bacterium
GTCTATCTCTCCCTCGCCCCAAAATCCAACGCCCTCTACACCGCCTACGGCGAAGTCCTCGAAGACGTCCACAAAACCGAAGCCGATCCCGTCCCGCTCCATCTCCGCAACGCCGTCACCGGCCTCATGAAAAATATCGGCTACAGCCAGGGCTACAAATACGCCCACAATTTCGATGATAAAGTCACCGACATGACCTGCCTCCCAGACAACCTTTCCTCTCGCACATACTACAAACCTACTGACCAGGGTTTCGAAGCCCGCTTACGCACCCGAATGGACGAAATCCGCAAAATCAAATCCAAAGCCACCGGCACCGCCAGATAATATGACCACCAAACGCACCCTCCGCGCACTGCAGTTCTCTCTTCTCCTCCTCTTTCTCTGCGCCCTCTGCGCATCCTCCCCTCTTTCCTCTGCACAAGATTCTTCACTTCCGAAGCGGCCCAAAATACTTGGCATCGCAAGCGTCCGCATCCTTGTCCCTGTAGATCGTGCGTCTGACTCTCGTGACTTCTACTCTCGCCTCTTTCCTCTGGATCACCCATGTATCTGGTGCGGCGAGCCCCGCAGAATCACCTTCTCAATAAATGAATCCCAATTCATTGAGCTCACTCAGTCTCCTTTGCCACTGCCCTCCAACTTGATAGCTGAAATCACACTCTCGACCGATGACCTTCCCGCGATGAGGCGATTCTTAGTAGCGCACAGCATCCCCGTAGAAAAACCTGTTCTAGGGCTCGAGGTCGACCCCGCATTGCTGGCATATGCCCCGACTACGGAGAAGTTACAAAGCGGCCAGACTTCGACCGAACCGGATGTGCATATTCAAGTTTCTGACCCCGAGGGCCACCGGATCGGTTTTGTTCAATCGTATCCGCCGGCTCAGACCGAATCTTCCGGGCGGCTCGCAAAACGGCTCATTCATGCCGGATTCGCCGTGAAAGACCGCGAGGCGGAGGACAAGTTTTACAAAGACCTCCTTGGTTTTAGACTTTATTGGCACGGTGGAATGAACGATGGAGAGACGGACTGGATGGATATGCAAGTACCCGACGGGACGGATTGGATTGAGTACATGCTCAACGTTCCACAGAATGCGGGAAAGAAAGTACTCGGCGTGATGAACCACATTGCTATCGGGGTCTACGACATCGAAGCTGCCAACTTCGGAGCCAAAAAAAGCGGCATGGCTGTCAGAGAGGAACCCCAAATCGGCCGCGATGGCAAATGGCAGCTAAACCTCTACGACCCCGACGGCACCCGCGTCGAGCTCATGGAATTCACCCCAGTCGAAAAACCCTGCTGCAGCGAGTACACTGGTCCTCACCCGAAACCATGATCTCCTTCTCTTTCTGTCATCCCGACCGGAGTGGCCGGTTTTCTCTTCCGTTCGCGCCGCGCGAACGCCGGCCACGCAGCGGAGGGACCACGGCAACCAAATCAAAATCCACATGGCCCGCGTTGTCTACGTCTTCTCTTCTCCGCGTACTCTGCGTTCTCAGCGTACTCTGCGTTAATTCTTTCCTTTTCCTCGTTTCCGCCAAAGCCCAAAACCTCGACAAGCCCGTAACCAACGTCGACGAAGAAGTCACCGCCTTCGCCTACGCACCCAACGGCAACGTCGTCTTCTCCGTCCGCCGCATGTTCAAAGCCAAAAAATACGATCTCCAGCGCGACGACATCTGGCTCCTCGAAGCCGGCGGCAAACGCAAGCGCCTCCTCGAAGGCCAGAAATTCTCCCACGAAGACAAGCTCTTCACCTATCAGGTCGAATCCTTCACCTGGTCTCCCAACGCCAAAATCATCGCCGTCCAACTCTTCACCACCACCATGGACCCTGACGCCGGCGCACGCGAAGACGCCCCCGCCCTGCTCCTCCTCGAAGACTCCGGCCGCGAACTCCGCCCCTCCGGCAAAGATCCCCTCATCATGCAGGCCCAGAAACCTCTCTGGCTCCGCGACAATCAGACCCTCGCCTACCTCACCAATGAGGACACGCCTCAAGGCCTCTTCGCCATGCAGTATTTGAATATCGCCAGCGGCCCAGCAGGGAAAGCATTTGAAGGCCGCACCTTCGAAGGAGCTTCGCGCATCTCCGGCAGCAACGCCGCCATCGCCGTCGAACGCGCTCCGCATTTCGACGGTCCGCCGCGCCTCCAGCGCCTCGATCTTCTCGCCCAGGACGACAAGGAAGTTGCCACCCTCGACGCCTACGCCGGCGGCATCCTAGTCTCACCCAGCGGCACCCGCGTAGCCTACTTCCTCGACAAGGAAGTCCTAGAAATCCGCGACCTCACCGCGCCCACCCGCATCGCCCGCATGCGCGTAGGCCTCGGCGTACTCCAATGGTCCGCCGACGAATCCCAGCTTTATCTAAAACGCACCCTCGAAAAAAAATCCGCCGACCTCGTCACCTTCCGTATCCCCGAACTCCGTTCCTACCCGCCCCACGCCGAAATCCCCATCCTCGAACCCGAACCACGCATCCTCCTCCACGGCCTCACCGTCCGCGAATACTCCCTCTCCCCCGACGGCCGCTTCCTCGGTGTAGTCCTCCCCGGCAAGCGCAACCTCCAAATCTTCTCCTTCTAAAGGTAGCGCCGGCTTCCAGCCGGCAAGCGCTCCGCCCTTCTCCCAGGTAGCACAGGCATTCCTGCCCGTGCTCTTCGATCTAACTCACGCCACCAATCAAATGAACTTGAGGGTTTATCCTGAGCTTCGAAGGGTGCCCCATCCTTCGCGCATTTTGCGAACTCTACTCCATCCCGCGTTTTATTGCGGGATGAACGGTGGGTTCCGACAATCGAACGCCACCGATTCTCTTCTGTTTTTTTTCTCTTCTCTTACTCTGTCATCCCGACCGGAGTGGCCGGTCTTTTCTTCCGTGCCGTCCGCGGCACGCCGGCCACGGAGCAGAGGGACCATGGCAACCAACATTCATGATCTCGACTCGATGGAACGACCCAATCCTCTTCGTGTTCTGCTATCTGCTCGCTGCTATCTGTTACCCCGCCGCCTCTTATGCTCCACCATCAAACACGAATCCTCCACCACCACCAACCCCGCCACCCGCGCCCGCTCCGCCGCCTCCGCATTCTCAATCCCCAACTGCATCCACAAAACCTTCGCCCCAATCGCAATCGCCGATTCCATCACAGCAGGCACCTCTTCTGCCCGCCGAAACACATCCACAATATCCACGCGCTCCGGCATATCCTCTAGCCGCGCATAAGCCTTCTCGCCCAACACTTCCGTCTCGTTAGGATTCACCGGAATAATCCGATACCCTGCATTTTTGAGATACTCCGCCACCCCATGCGAAGCCCGCATCGCATTCGAAGACAATCCCACCACCGCAATGGTCTTCGCCTCACGCAAAATCTGAGCCACAACGTCACTGCTCGCAGTAAATTTTCCCGGTAAATGTAGTTTCATGCCCCTTCGATGAACCCCAACCCTATCAAGTTACCCAAGTTTTGCTTTTGTAGGGGCCGGGCTCGCCCGGCCCTCTTGGGTTACTCTTCTCTGCGATGGCTCAGCGAACTCTGCGCCTCCGCGTTATCTTTAATTCTTTCCCTCACACCGGCCGGTTCGAAAACTCATCCGCCAGCACCCTCTTCCCCACCGGCCGAGCCAGTGCATGCGCCAACGCCCCAATCAATTTCGTATTCTCCGCCGGACTCCCCACCGAAATCCGCACCGCCTCTGGCAATCCCATCCACCCCAGCGGCCGAATAATCACGCCTTCCTGCAAAAGCTCATCGCACAGCGCCTTCGCCCGCGGCCCAATCGGCACAAACAGAAAGTTCGTCTCGCTCTCCACCGGCGCCAGCCCCAATTTCTTCAACTCCTCATAAAGCCGCTTCCGCTCCGTCCGGTTAATCTCCACTGACCGCCGCACATGCTCCTCATCATCCAACGCCGCCAGCGAAGCCGCCTGCCCCACGCTGGTCACATTGAACGGCGTCCGCAGCTTGTTCATCTCCGCCACCAGCGTCGGATGCCCGATCCCATACCCGATCCGCAACCCCGCCAATCCATAAACCTTCGAAAACGTCCGCAGCGTCAGCAAATTGTTGTACTCGCGAAACAGTTCTATCGCCTTGGGCAAATCCGCCCGGTCCGCATACTCCCGGTAAGCCTCATCCAAAACAATCAACACGTCCCCCGGCACCTTCTTCAGGAACGCCCCAAACTCCGCCGCCCCAAACGCCGTCCCAGTAGGATTATTCGGGTTCGCAATATATATAATCCGCGTCTGCGGCGTCACCGCACGCGCAATCGGCTCCAGATCAAACCCAAAATTCTTCAACGGAGTCAAAATCAATTTCCCGCCGCTCGCCCGGATCGCAATCGAAAACAGCGCAAACGACCCCTCGCTCGTAATCCCTTCGCTCCCCGGCTTCAGCAGCACCCTCGAAGCCAGGTCAATAATCTCGCTCGATCCCAACCCCACAAAAATCTCGTCCGCTTTCACGCCAAACCGCAGCCCCAGCACTTCCCGCAGCCGCTTGCTTCCCCCATCCGGATACCAGTTCGCATCCCCGAGCGCCCGCCGCGCCGCCTCCATCGCTTTCGGCGAAGGCCCCAGCGGATTCTCATTCGACGCCAGCTTCACCGCATGAATCTTCAACTCCTGCTCTACCTCTTCCACTGGCTTCCCGGCCACATACGCCGGCAGCCCTTGA
>DATHOY010000184.1:0-4004 GCA_035484435.1 Vulcanimicrobiaceae bacterium
GTGCTCATCACCAGGATTCCGCGTTTGGTGGCTTCGTCGAGGTCGATATTGTCCACGCCAACGCCCGCGCGGCCCACAACGCGCAGCCGCGGCGCATGATCCAGCAGCGCCGCCGTAACTTTGGTGGCGCTGCGCACAATCAGCGCGTCCGCATCCGCCAGCTCCGCATTCAGATTGTCCTTGGTGGTAGATACGATCTTCCAGCCGGTCTGCTTCAGCAGTTCAATCCCGCGTTCACTGATCTTGTCCGCAACAATGACCTTCATGATTCCTCTATTCGGGGTAAAAGCCGCGGCGAGCGCCGGTGGTCTCTTCCCAGTAGTTCAAAACATCGCACTCGAAACATTCTAAGTTAAGGTCCCGCTCGCAGCGTGTCAAATCGCCTCCGCAACCCCGTGTAGGGGCACGATAAATCGTGCCCTCTTTTTCGTCGTCAGCCCCTGCGAGAATCGCCTTCTGCTATAGTTCCAAAATAGGGAGCAAAAATGAGCCTTTCCGATCAACTGAAAAAAGATATCGTCAGCGCCATGAAGGGCAAGGAAGAGATGCGCCTCAGCGTCCTCCGCATGGTCAAAGCCGCTCTGCAACTCAAAGAAGTAGAAAAAATGCGCCCGCTGGACGAAACCGAATCCATCAACCTCCTGCAAACGCTGGTGAAGCAGCGCAAGGAATCCATCGACCAGTTCGCCAAAGGCGGCCGCCAGGATCTTGTCGACAAGGAAAACGCCGAGCTGAAATTTCTGGAAGCGTATCTCCCCGCTGGCGCCAGTGGAGCCGAAATGGACGCCGCCATCGCCAAAGCCATCGCCGACACCGGCGCCACCTCCATGAAACAAATGGGCAACGTGGTGAAAGCGGCAAAGGAAGCCCTAACGGGAAAATCCATAGACGGCAAAGCCCTAAGCGACCGCGTCCGCGAAAAACTCTCCAAAATGTAGTGGCCGAACTTTAGATCGGCCCGACTTCCGACACGCTCTCCGGTCTCCGCAAATCTCAATTTCCCATGCCGCTCCCCAGTCAAATTCCCGTCCGCTACACCGAAGAAGACGCCGGCTTCGTCAGTGTCCGCCCCGTCGTCAAACAAACCTTCCAACTCCACGAACTCGTGGACATGGTCGTCAGCGTCGTCAGCAAAGACTCCGTCCGCGTCCAGCAAATCTTCCGCAGCGGCACCGTCGTCTACAACGGCTACCGCTACTGGTGGGACGCCCTCCAGGCCGACCGCGATGAACTTGACCGCCTCCTGCTCCCCTTCCCCGACGACGATCCCACCCGCCCCTTCGATCCAGAACAAGCCACCGCCGTCCTCCTAGAAATCGGCGGCGGTGCCCAACGCACGGTAGTAGAAATCACTCGCCAGGACGCCGCGCAGAAAAAACTCTTCGCCAAACACGCCCCCTGGGAAGTCCTCACAAACTTAGCCTCTGGCAAATCCCCCCGCTACGAAAAGTATGCCCACGCCCGCCGCGCCGACCTCTTCCGCCTTTCCCTCCCCTTCGACGAAGCCCAGCAGTTGCTCGCCGCCATGCTCTCCGCCGCTCCGCGCAAACTGAAGTATCGCTGGAGCACGCTGCGGCCACCGGCAGCGCTGACATTTGTCTGTCCACGAAAGTAACCTAGGGGCGATTTTATCTCGTCTTCCTGAGGTGCATCCGCCCACCGATTGTAGTGGCACGATAAATCGTGCCACTTTTGGGTTTCTCCTGCTCCTGTAGCGGCCACCGCCTACCGTGAGGATGCCGAAGGCTCGTGCCGTAACTGATCTTCGCGGGAGTGGACAACTTCAGTCATGCCAAAACTGATCTTCGCGGGAGGGCACGACTTCAGTCGTGCCGTTAGGCGAGATCCACATTGGGCTTTAGCCCCTGAGGCGCTGATTCCAGGATGTAAATCGGATTTGCCGAAGAGAATTTGTATTCAGCAGGCGAAACTACAAGCCGCGAACGGACCGGATTTTGATGGATGTATTCACGATGGAATAAGTAGTCACGGGGATCTCGGACTCGGTGGTCCACATAGCCCCGTTGCCAGACTCCCCCGCGAAAATCGCCTTCTCTGGCTGCTCGAAAGGAGAAGCCGTCCTTGATGAGTTGGACGGCACGCTCCAGAGTGATGTCCTCCCCGGGGGAAAGGAGGAGATGGACGTGGTTGGGCATCAGGACGAACTCGTGAAGTTGGAATCTCCCCTGCTCGCGATAATTTTGAAGGGTGGAGAGAAATAGATCGCAAAGCCGGTGAACCTGGAAAAGGGAGCGGCCAGACCAGGAGTTGATGGTTAAGAAGAAAGTTCGGCCCGTGTGACGGCGAGGTCCCGCGGAGGCTTGGACATACTTTAACTCAGGGGCTTAAAGCCCATCTTGCGGGCCATTCTCTGGCACGACTAAAGTCGTGCCCGCCCGCGCTCGTAGGATTCCCGTAATCTATCTTACTGCATAAGTAAATACAATCGTTCTTCCCTCCGCGCTTCTCGCTCACCATCTTCGATTTTCCGATTTCCCTTCTCTCTCCAATCCGGCCAGGGGGTTCTAGAACTGTCCTCTTTTTGTCCCTTAGTACCGTAGCTCTACTATTCACACAACGTCATCATTGCCCTGCCGTTGCCGTTGACGATCTCCGGGCCCGGACCGTTTCCACCCCCGCGCCTCGAAAGGCGCCCAGTGCACGCCTCGTTCCCGCCTCTTCCCTATACCCCTCCGAATCTCTGCACTCCGCAATTCCGAAACGCTGTCATGCCGACCGGAGTGGCCGATATTTTCCGTGCGTTCGCTCTGCGCGAACGTCGGCCAAGGAGCGGAGGGATCGTGGCAACACCCAAAATCTACCGCGATCACTGGGATAACCGCCTCCTCGCTCTGCGAGCCTCAGCGTTCTCCGCGCCCCAGCGTTATCTTCCCTTTTTCCGAAGCTGTGAACTGTCAACTCTAGACGGTCAACCTCCCCTAAGTTCTTTCCCTGCCACTCTTACGCAAAAACAGGGGGGTACCCCCAAGGAGTTCCAAAATGAATTTCAATCTCTTTAAATCCGAACCCCGCCTCCCGACCACAACTGGCGGCCATGAAGTGGGAACGCCTGGGAGCATCATGCTGGCGGTTTGCGGTCCGCCTGATTGTGACTAAACTACGATTTGAGTGATGGAGAGTTTTTGATGCTCTTAATTCGTGATGCCGCTGTAAGCGATGTGCCGTTGCTGCTGACATTCTTCCGCGAATTGGCGGAGTACGAGCGCCAACCCAACGAGGTTGTCATCAAGGAAGAGATGCTGATCAAGGACGGCTTTGGACCTCAACCAAAGTTCCGCGGCCTGATTGCGGAATGGGAAGGACAAGCGATTGGCTATGCGCTCTTCTTTGGCTTCTATTCAAGCTGGAAGGGCCCTGGAATCTTCCTGGAGGACCTCTTTGTACGGGAAACGTTTCGTAGCCGGGGGATAGGAAGGGCGCTTCTGTCTGAGGTTGCTCGTATTGCCCAGCGGGAAGGCTCCTATGGCATTCGCTGGGAAGTTCTGGGATGGAATGAGTCGGCAATCAAATTCTACAAGTCATTGGGTGGCGAGTTTTTCGATGAATGGAGACAAGTGCTCTTACAAGGAGACGCCCTGCATCGACTCGCCGACGGATAGGTGTCCAGGAATCCATTCGTACCTCAGCGGCGCGGCTAGACTCCTGGTACAAAAGACATTCTTTGACTGTCTGGCTTCAATGGCGATGGGCGTATCTGTTTTCACAGGCTGGCCGGAAGGTCAGAGTAACGGATACGGGGAGTACCGTACCTGGCGAGGCTCGAAACGCACGGCACAGCGTGGCCTACTACAGTCACCCCAGCGCCCACCCCCAGGAAAGGCCACAGTATGAAATACAAAAGTCTCCTCCTTGGTGCGGCCGGAGCCGCAATTCTGTTTGGCGCCGCCACCACGGCCGCGCGTTCCTACAATCCCATGAAATGGATCAAGAAACCGACCGCCAGCCAGGAGCTTGCCGCGAACAGCGCGGAGGAAAAGGCGCTG
>DATHOY010000185.1:0-37518 GCA_035484435.1 Vulcanimicrobiaceae bacterium
CCACGCTCACGCCACCCGAGTCGAGGCACGTCTCCAATGCGAAAACGATCGAATTGTTTTCCAGGTGTTCGACAACGGCACCGGCTTCGATCCGGAAGTGGCGAAGCAGCGCAAATCCCTGGGCCTGATCGGGATGCAGGAGCGCGCGCTTTTGCTCAACGGTGAATTCAAAGCAGAAGGAGTATCCGGTTCGGGAACTACGATGACGCTCACGATTCCTCTTGCTTCCTCGATCGCTGCAGAAAGCGTGCGCCATGAGGATTCTGATCGCTGACGACCACGCGATGTTTCGCCGGGGCCTAAGAGAGACGCTGGCGGAAGCATTCCCCCGCGTGATCTTTGGGGAAGCGAAAACGGCCGGGGAAACGGTGGAGTTTGTCCGGCGCCACCCCTGGGACGTGATTGTCCTGGATATCAGCATGCCCGGAAAAAGCGGCCTCGACATTCTGGACGACGTGAAGCGCCTACGCCCCAGAACCCCAGTGCTCCTGTTGACCATGCATCCCGAACAGCAATACGCGCGGCGAGCGCTCAAAGCAGGCGCCGCAGGCTACTTGACCAAAGACAGCGTGCCGGATGAACTGAAGATCGCGATCAAGAAAATCGTCGCGGGCGGTCGCTATGTAAGCGCGACCCTGGCGGAGAAACTGGCCGTGGATCTCAGACAAGGTGCGGACCTCCCGGCCCACGAACTTCTTTCTGACCGCGAGTTCCAAGTCTTGCGGATGCTCGCCTCCGGTAAGACCGTGAAGGAGATGGCCCAGGAGCTTTCTCTCAGCGTGAAGACGGTCAGCACGTATCGCAGCCGGATTCTAGAGAAAACGGGCATGAAGACCAACGCGGATCTCATTCGCTACGCGTTGGAAGCGCAATTAGTGGACTGAGCGGACCGAAAAACGAATTGCCAGCTGCCTGTTTCCGGAATTTTGCCGCTTTGCGCCTCGTGGTTCAATCTCGTAGGACAATCGCGGTCAGCGCACCTTCCCATCGTCCTACAGAAGATTCGTGGTTCCACCCGATGGATTTCCCCGCGGATTCGTCATTCCCTGTAATTGGGCACCTAATCTGGTAACGCCGTTCATGAAGGAATGAGCATGAAAGTCTTTATCGCTGACGACTCCAGGATAGTCGTAGAACGCCTCGCGGGACTTCTCGAAGAGGTCCCCGGCGCACGGCTTGTAGGTCAGGCAGGCGATGTACCTGCCGCGGTAGTCGGCATCCAGAACATGAAACCGGATGCACTGATTCTCGATCTGCACATGCCTGGCGGCAGCGGGCTGGATGTTCTACGTGCCGTCCGCACCGATCATCCGGACCTCTATGTCGTCATCTGCACCAGCTTCCCCTATCCCGAATATCGCGAAGAATGTCTGGCGGCGGGGGCAAATTTGTTCCTCGACAAGTCCGCTGATTTTGAAAAGATCCCTTCCGTCCTTCGTGAGTTGATCCAAAAAGAAGCCAAAATTTCTCCCGGCGCACGCTGAGGGAAATACCCACCACCCGCTTGTAACAGCACTCTCTTTCTTCTCCCTTCTTTCGCCCCGTTGTGCTTCGGGCGATTCCTGCATTGTTTTTCCTGTATTCACCCGATTGTCTGCGGTCCCCTGCAAAGGCATAAGGGACAGAGCGGCGAGTACTCCGCCGGTTGGCTAAGAACAGGGAAGTGGTTGACCAATCGTGCGCTACTTGGTTTAGCCGCGGGTTGATTTCAAGGCATGCGTGTTCTCGCTCAAGAAACACTTCTGCTTTCCGGTTCGCCGCGAACCAGCGCTGCGTTGCCGCTCAATCAACGAGGAGAGGATAGATGAGAAAGTTGCAGATTCTGGGGATCGCAGGCCTGGTGTTGTTTTCAGCCGCCATGACCCGGGCACAGGGCACAACCGGGGTGAACAACGCCGAACTCAAAGGTGATTACGCATTTACATTCAACGGAATGACCACCGGTGGCAGTGGCGGCTCAACACCGTTTGCCGCGGTGGGAAGATTCTCGGCAGACGGTGCCGGAAATTTAACGAATGGAGTGCTGGACACCAATGGCGTGGGTATCCCCGAGAAATTAATCGATCAGGCATTCACTGGAACGTATTCGATCGGCGCGGACAACCGTGGAGTGATGAATTTGAATATCCCGGGTGGCGGCAAGCTGGCATTCGTAATGATGTCCAACGGCACCGCGAAGTTCGTGGAGATTGACGCGTCGGGCGGCAACGGAACGGTGGGCTCGGGCTCCATGGAAAAGGCCGACGCGGCTGCTTACAGCACCGGCACAATTGTTGGCGATTATGCCTTCGGCGTTGCCGGTTTCGACCTTTCGAACAATCGCACCGCCATCGCCGGCCGGATGACGGCCAACGGTGCAGGCACATTCACCAATGGTGCCGTTGACGCAAACCACTCCGGCACATTCACTACGTTGAACCTGCTTGCTTCCAGCTACCTGGTAACCGACACGGCCAGTGGGCGCGGCATGCTGAATCTGCCGCCGATCTCCGGCGGGATTCCGCAGAATCTTAACTTCGTCTTTTACGTCGTGAACTCTGGAAAGCTTTTTGCAATGGAGTCGGACGCTCCCTCGCCTGGGACGCCACTCTTGAATGGTGTTTTCCTCCAGCAGCAAACGCCTCTTGGAGGTTTCTCCAATACCTCGCTGAACGGCGGCATGGTGATGTATCTGACTGGACGCGTCGGCTCCGGCTGCGGAAAGAATAGCGGCGCTGCTCCCAACGTGATTGCCGGTTTGCTGACGGGGAGTTCCACCGGCGCTCTCACCCTGACCTACGATCAGAACTGTGGCGGGGCCGCTACGTCTGTCACCTCTCTTGCCGGAACGTCAACAGTGGATGCAAACGGACGAACCGCAATCCACCTCGGCACCAGTTACATGGTGGCTTACCTCGTCGACTCTAATCAGGGTTTCTTCGTGGTGCCAGACAGCTCTGTCTTGTTCGGATTTGGTGATCCGCAAGCTGCCGGTCTCCTTACGAACACAGCGTTAAGTGGCACGTACACCGGCTTGACAACTGTGCCCATGACACTGGGCGTAACAATTTTCTCCGGCGAGTTCACGGCTAACGGCGCGACTCCGACCGGCACAATTACAGGCGCCGAGGATATCGGCGCTCCAAGCGGCGCGAGTTCCGGTGTCAGTGTAAATTCGAGCTATTCCGTTTCTTCCACACCAACGAACGGGAGAGGAACTTTCACAGGAAGTGTCGGTGGTAGCAGCGCCATCGTCTACGTCGTATCGCCCAACAAGTTTGTGGTGGTGCCGGCCAGCGATCCGAATCCAGCCGTTCTGGTGTTCGAGCGCTAGACTTGCGAAGGATTTCTGAAAATAAAGTTGTGGTCCTTTGGGGAGCACGAAACAAGCCAAAGGACCACAGTCCATTCCGTAAACCCGCCGAACTAACCGCCTTTTAATCTTCAGAAGTGCAAGCCCGGCCGGCGTGAAGTGTACATCTCTGTCTTAATCCGAACAGCGCTATCAATTGAGAGGAGTTTCTTGAAGGAGCATTAGTCCCCGTAACTTAACGACTTTTTGAGCCAGTTGGTGACTTCTTCGCGGAATTCCAGTCCCAGGGCAAATTGTCCGTCGAGAAGCCGCTCACAATAAACCACCCGCGCAGCCGCCTGCAACTCGCCGTCGACGGACTTGATCAACAGCCTCTCATTCAGCTCGCGCGCGCGTTCAACGAGTACACGCAAGCCCAGCGAGCAGATGTTCTCCGTGGTCGAGGGTTCTCCTGCGGACGGTTCCTTGGGACTGGAGATCCTTAGAGGAATGGCCAGCCGAGTCCTTTTTTCCAATCGTCCAGACTGCATCGGCATTGGTAACCCACCTTCCATACTGCCTTCGGTATCGCTTGACCGGGCTGGGAGACCAATAGACCGAATGAGTCCGCACAAAACGTAACGATCACACTTCTTCGCAAATCAATCACGTCGCTTGCACCACCTGAGGAAGAGCGAAGGGCGCCAGCTGACAGATCCGCCGCAATTCTTCGTAGGTGAAGGACATCTCTTCTTCGTTTCCGGCGCGTTCCACACGACCCAATCCCGTTGCTCGCGAGATGCGGCGCAACTCCTCTTGTGCTATTCCCAGCAGGTAAGAGGCTTTAGCTTGTGTGACAAATTTTGGAACATCATAATTCAGGTCATTCACGGTCACTCCGATCTGCGTGTTTCCCTCGCGTGTTTCCGATAGTCTGCCCCACCTTTTTTCAGCTTCAATGCCGCTTGGTATTTCTCTCACCAATTTCATCAACATGAGTTGGTGCGCCTCCGTGACCCAGTGGTTCTGTTCTCGGAGTGATAGAGGTGGGAGCCCGTGCACGGAGGTGGCCCGCTCTCGTAACAGCAAGATAGCTGGTCACCCAATAGCTACAATCGGGTGGTTCACCCATTTCTACTTGGGGAATTCGCCCTACCCGCCTGAGGGTCGTACCCTACGTTCGGCTTTCAATCACGTGTTCTGACGTTCGTTAACGAACCGACTGAGGGTGTCAATTGGGCTGGGCCAACGAGGACGACAACGACGGTTTACGATACCTTCGCGTGAAGCCAAAAGGTCCATGGTGTAGCAAGTGCCAACTCGCCGCTCGTTCAGAGTGGGAATTGTGGGCAGGGATAGAAGCATCGAGCAGGCTACGCGAAGCGAGAAACGTGCAGCATCGCTCGGTCTTCATTCCTTCCGCCACACAAACGTAACAGCGATGGATTCTTTGGGAATCCCTCAGCAGATTCGTAAGCAGCCCATAGGCCACAGCGCGGGAAGCGTAACGGAGATTTACACTCACACGTTTACGCAAGACGAGCGGCCGGCGGCGGAAAAATTGGGCGAGCTTTTCGGCACGGGCTGGCCAGAAATGGATCAGGGAAAAGTGATTTCGTCCCAAAAAGAAGAAGGGCTTCCTATTGGAAATTCGGAAGCCCTTGTGAATCAGTAAGATTGGTTGCGGGGGTCAGATTTGAACTGACGACCTTCGGCCCACGAATCCCGTGCCGTTTGCGGGATTCGCGTAAACAAAGACAGCCCGACTCTTGGGTCTCTCTTCGCTTAAAAACAAAAAGGCCGGGCGCCTGTGCCCGGCCTACAAATCAACAATTGGTTGCGGGGGTCAGATTTGAACTGACGACCTTCGGCCCTCGAATCCCGCGCCGTTTGCGGGATTCGCATAAACAAAGACAGCCCGGCTCTTGGGCTTCTCTTCGCTTGAAAATAAAAAGGGCCGGAATCCTGGGTTCCGGCCCAAACCTTCTTCAATTGGTTGCGGGGGTCAGATTTGAACTGACGACCTTCGGGTTATGAGTCGGAGTTTGCAATTCGTAGCGTGAAATAGTCTGATGTAACCTGACGTAGCATACTAAGGATAGAAAACTCGCGCACGCTACATCACGCTACGTCCGAATAGCTGGCGAGTCCCTACAGTTTTCACTACAGCCCGCCATGGATAGAAAAGAACGACGAGAAAAGGAACGCGAGCTAAAGAAGCGCGAAGAGAGGCTCAGGAAGCAAGAGGAGAAGCTCAGGCGAGAAGGCGCAGCTTCGGAGAGTTTAACGAGGCGAGTGGGCCGGACGATTCTTGGAAAAACAATCTGGCTCATCAGCGCCGCGCTAGCCTTGCTCAGTGGTTATGCTCTCCTTCGGCCGCACGTCTCGGTCGAACCGTCCCTCTCACTGAATCCAGTTGACCCGTACACCACGCAATTTACCGTTAAGAACGAAAACACAATTTTTGCGACTCATGACATTCACTGTGTGTGTTGGCCAAGACAGATGCAGACTGGACAAAATATCGGCGCGCTAAGTCTCGGCCCTCTTCCCAAAATGCAACACACGATCCCAATGTTGAGTCCCGGAGGCAGTAGCACGGTAGATTGCCCACCGGTTATCGGCGGACTCGGCACTTCGACTGGAGAGGTTCTCAATGCTGAACTTGAAATAATTGTCTCCTACAACCAGTGGCCATTTGGGACCGTGACAGAGCGGAATGCGTTCACGGCGAAGCGAGATTCACAGCACGGAGTTCATTGGGCTCACATCACCCCCGGCGAAGAAAAACCATTTTTCCCGCAGTGAGAGGATGTTTAAGGAGTGAGAGCGGAGGACGCGAGGTGGAAGAGCGGTGGCGCACTCCACATCTCGCGTCCCACCCACCCCGGAGGCGGCCAGGGCGAGATCGTCAAATTTAGAACGTGCTGCCACCCGGCAAAATTAATCCGCTCTCGTCCACGTAACTCTCGCCTGTTATGGCAGCCGCCGCGCGCCGCTCGTCAGAGGTGAGTTTCCGAAGCTGTTCATTCAGTGCAGGTATTTCAACTAGGGCTATATGGCGCTGCTGAGATTCGATCGACGCGCTGCGCGATTGGATCTCCTCAAGTCGCGCCTCAGCAACGCGGAGACTTTCTTCTGCCTTTTGAACGGCCGCTTTGGGGCTGTATGGGGAGAGTCCGTGAAGGCGCTCACGGGCTGCAGTAAGCGCGGACTCTCGTGAAAAAACGTCCTGTGCCAGGTCGTTGATTTGATTCTGAAGGTGGTCGATTTCGCCTTTCGCCTGTTCGATTCGTTCAAGCTGCTGGACGACCGCGGCCTTCGCCTGTTCGTGTTCCGCTTCGCGATCGCACAGAATGTCGCTCTGCCATTTCCGGAACAATTTATCAATTTTCTTATTTTCCTCGTCCCGGGAGAACAGGAGCTCGTTCAAAACCGAAATCGTTTTTTCGTCACGCGGATTCCAGTTCATGCGGAGTTTACTGAGTACGGTCAGCCGAGGATCTGGAAGATCGAGCGCCAGTGATTTTGTTATCCCTGCCTGATGGAGGGCGGAGAAATTTTGGCCATCGGTTTCGTAGACTTTGGGACCCGTGCTCATACGGCCTCGATTCGATTCACAAAAGCAGCGAGGGCGTTACGGTCTGATGTGGCCAGATCCGCAAAGCGCCTTTCACCGAACCTGATGCTGAAATTTCGAAGCGCATCGAATAGGGCTTTCCGCGGACCGCGATTTACATCGACCTGCACGGGGAATCGAGTGAGCCAAGAGGAAACGCTTTCGCTGGACGACGGCAGGGAGTCGTTGGCCACGCGCGTATCCGACTCGTGCCGGACTTTGCGCCGTTTGTCGTCGGCGACGGCAACGGGGCGCTTTTTGCCGGCGGCGCGTATGAACAATTGGACCAATTCGCGCACGTCGTCATCATCTGGTGAATCCGCCGCGGGGCGAGGGAGTGGCGTGAACATGGCGAACGGGTCGGACATCGTCGAGGCGGAGCACTCCGTGATCAGCCCGCGCCAATTTTCAATTTTTGTTGGACTCGACCTCCAATCGGGTATTTTCGCTATCGACATTTCTTATCCTCCTTTTGTTTTACAAATTTGAAACAACAATTGCTTCGCGCGGCGGCTCTTTCTCGGCCTTCACGAACTCGCGCGCAAGACCATGGATCATGATGAAACTCTTTTCACCTTCGACGGACTCGGCCCCGGCAATCAGTCGCAATAGTGCGAGTCGCTTATCGGAGACGCGAAGCACGGCAGGTTCAGATCGCGGTTCTTCCGACGAGTAGCGGTCCCCGTGGCGCGCATGTGCGAAGTAATGGAGGGCGTGAAACCCGGCGACAATCAGGCCGAGGACATTCCTGATCCGGATCGTGCTGGTCGAACCGTTAGGAAATCGCAGGCCCATGATTTTCACGCCCTTTCGCCTTTCGAGATCGGCGAGTCGGCTGTCGAGTGAAGTCCGCTTAATCATCGCTGCGTTGCGTCTCCAAGTTCTTGATTCTCACTTCCAAATCGTCGAGCGCATCTGCATCGAGAGCGAGTCTGATGATTGCGGCTGCTGCGTGCGCTCTCGCTGCTTGGTACGGCCGCCCTTTGTGCTTTGCCACCTCGCCCAAAGTTTCGGCGGCAAGGCTGACTCTCTTCGTCAAGCCAGCGATTCCCGCGCGGAGAAGTTCGCGTTTCGCTTCCTGGTATGCGTTCACAAATTCAGCATCATCCAACCATCGGCTGAGAGTCTTTGAGCTGACACCGAGTTTCCTCGCCGCTGCGTCGAGACTCTTCGCCTTGAGCAGTTCGTTGATGGCGCGCTCTTTCATTCGCTCGTTGAGTTTCGTGTTCATCGGAGATCAGCGGACAATTTCGGACATTTCACCCCCGGCTTTCGTTGATTCAAGGGAACTTGGAAATGTCGGATGTCGGCACGTTGGATCCGGAGTTGAGTTTGAAAAGGGCCAAGGCCGATATTTACGATGAGTCGCCCATCCGCGCATGTGCCGCGGAAGATCCCAATGCGTCCTGCGTAGGGACCCCCACCAATGCGGACGTTCTCACCTGGACGAAGTAATCTCCCATCGATTCGCACGCTCTTCTCTGTGATCGTCCGCCGGGGATGAAAGCCGCCAGTCAAAATACTTTTACGCGGCATCGTTGCCTCCATGCACTTTGCCCACAATCAGTTTCATCCCGCCGCCTGGATATTGGCCAGGGCTGCTGCGGCGCGCTTTGCAAGAACATTCTTGATGGTTTGAAGTTCAGCCGCTTTGAGACGGACACGTCCTGTTTCGGCGAACACTATTTTCCAGCGCGGGATCCCCGTTTGGTGCGCAAGCTCGTGCTGCGAAATGCCGCAGGAGTTCCGCATTTTCTTCAGGCGAAATGTGCTCATGATGCTTCCCCTGACCAAAGTTGTTGCACATTTTTGTTGGGGACTCACAGTCAAAAATGTTGTCAAACGAAAAGGGAAGCGTTCACTGTTGGTGACGGTTCAAAATCTGCGACGCTCTCGGGAATAGCCAGCGCTGCAACACTAGCGGCTGCCAGGCGCTCAAACTTCTTTCGGGATGGGTGGGGCGCGAGGGATCGGCAAATCGCCCGCTATTGCGAAATTTGAGTCCATCGGGCAACTAACCCGAAGGTCTCTCTATTTGTTTCAATGGGTTGAAGCACTGTCGCAGCGCACTGTAGGGACTTTCGTAGAGGTGAGATCTCAGCGGTCAAGCGGCTACGGCTTTTTCAAGAGGTTTATAAACGCGGGGAGGATGACTCTTTTAACTTGCTCCACGCAGAGTTCCAAAATACTTTGAGCTTCAAGGCTTGCGGGCCCAGCACCAATAGCAAGTTCCTCAAACGTTAAATACGGCAAAAAGGTTCGCTTCATATCCACTGTGGGGTCTTGGCCACCTCGGGTGAAGATGGCTGACTGGACCTCCGCGCCATGTGTGAAGCCGCCAACTATGGTTGTGGATTGCAATCCTCTGGCGGACTTAAAATCCTGACGAACTGCAACTCGGGACAAGACTGCGTTAAGGTGCCGATGTTTGTCGGCGTTAGAGAGTTGCGCAATTATTTTTATCACATTGTGAGGCCCTTCCCCGCTGTGGTACGGCTGCATACTCTCTATGAATGTAAACGCGCTCATGGAGATTCCGGGAAGGTCATCGCCGAAGAAATTGTAAGCGGTGTTCTTAGGGACTTTACGCCGAAGCGGGAAGCAGCACTTCTCCTCCCAGTTGACGGGGAGCGGACTACCGCTGGGATTGAGCTTGACGAGATCGAACGCCAAGTGATCCATGGCAGATCGAAGATGATAAACAATCTCGCCCGTGAGAATTGCGACTTCAGGGGGCGGGGCAACCAAGAAATTAACTATTTCTTTTCCATTCGCATCTTTGATGATTTCATACGAGTCTGCTCTGGAAGTGGCTGCGTCAATTAGGCGATTGATCGCATCCAGATGCTCCTCTGCCCGGACAATTTTGAGGGTAGCGGAATCGAGGCCACTAATCATGCTTCACCGAAAGGTAGCCCGATAGTTTACCACCGTAGGTATGCAGAAGGTCATTGTTGTCGCGGCCAGAATATTTCGGGCAAATCATCATCGCTGGCCTGGTAGCGTTCAGGTTCCTCTTCCTTGCGCTCTGTCCGTGCACGCTGGCGATACCGTTCATCCGCGCGATGCGTTGCAATGACGCAGGAGTCTTCCTCTGGGTCGGCGCCGCGAAAAATCGGATGATTCGGATTGTGTTTCCTCATCTGCGGTCAACGTGTTTACGAAACGCGGAAGTAAACTTCTCGCACTCTTTGATTGCCTCTTCGCGCTCCTCTGCTGTCAGTTTTTCGGTGTACTCCAGCAAAGGCGGCCCGAGGTAGATGTTCTCGTTTTTCTTCCTCCCCTTTTCGTGCGCCGCGCGAATCGTCGCGGACACCGGCATAAACTCTGAGGTGCGGCGTGCTTCCGTGCAGGCTGCGTTAAGCTGTTCCGCGGTGAGGTCGGCGAGATCCTCAGCGTACGCAATCACGGACAGTTCACTTACGGGTTGGCGGTAATGCTCGCTGAACACCGCCAGATGCTTCCGCAAGACGTCCCAAAACTTTGTCGATGGCCTGCGCAGATTTTTCGCTTCGCTGTTCATTGAATGATTTTGTTGGCTGTCCATTCCGGCCTCCTTCGTTCCGTACTGGGAAAATTCCTTGCCACCCGTTCCGGATCGATTGCTCCAAGACTTCGACGGGATCGTTCCCTTGACGACGGAGCTTCCCGAGTTCTTTCAAGGTCAACTCGATTGCATGTTCCGTGAGCGGTTTCCGAATCTTTTTTCGGTACTCCTCGAATTTGAGAAGTGCTAGATACGTTTCCTCGCTGAATGTTTCGATCACAAAGCTCCTCCTGGTCACAAGAGGCGACGGCGAAGCCGGAGCCTCTCCCTTTCTTTCTTTCCCCTTCAATACCCTTCCTGTGACTGGGGAGTCACGGTTGGAGCCTTCTAGAGTCACGGTTGGGGCCTTTTCGGCGGGCTCAGGGTCACGGTTGGGAAAACGCAACTGTGATTCACGAGTCACGGTTCGGGGGACTGCTACCGTGATTGGGGAGTCACAGTTCGCAATCTCGTAATTGAAAAAATAGGTGGTTGGCGTCCGGCCCTTGCTCGGTTGAGGGGCTTGAATGACTTTGTACGCCACCAGCCGGGCCATCACGCGGCTGGCCGTCTCCCGGTTCTCAATGCCGGACTCCTCAGCGATCGTGGCCATGCTGGGATTTGCGCCGCTTCCTCTGTGGTTGTCATGATCCGCCACCACGAACGACACGGCCTTCTCTACTGCTGAGAGCCCTCGGAGTCGCCGGACGTGGTTTGTGGCGCGGACGCTCATGATGGCGACCTCGGGTGAATACCCCGAAGTTCCCGCGGCAAGTAATTGAGCACACACGTCCGTACGGGCCTTCCGGCGAACTGTAGTGACTTTTGCAACGGATTAGTCCGCAGGCACGATTTCAGTCGGCTTAATGAGAGCGAGGAACTCGTCCCTCTTGATGAGGGTCCTGCGTCCTAGTTTGTATCGCGTGAGTTTCCGGTCGGTAAGCAGCCTTCGCACCGTCACCTGATGCAAACGTCCTTCCGCCGCTGCTTCCTTCACCGTAAAGAAGTTCCCGATCTGGCTAACGTCAAATTTCTTTTTGTATTTTTCCATTGCACCCTCCGATGAAACGCTGTATAAGCAGTGAAACGCTGTATAGCAGCATAGAAAAGATATATCACGTGCACAAAAGCTGTTGGAAGTACTAAAAAAGTATAATTCCGGAGGAAGCATGCAAGCCGATGAAAAACCGATACATAGCCAGAAACTTACAGTAGAAATCGCTGTGCGCTTGAAGGTTATGGTTTCCAGTGAGCGTTTTCCGCGGCCGCAAGATCCTCCTCTGAACGAGCCAGGTTTCTGGAAAATCACTCCTGTGTGGAAAGTCTCCATGATCGCAGGGCCGGACCCTCAATTCACTTTTGAAAACACAAACCCCGATTCGCGCGATTGGACCGAAACAGACGGAGACGCTGTTGCGAAGAAGTTCTTGAATGTGAAATCACCCGAAGCCGCTCTCGCTTTCTTCCAAAAATATTTCCTCGGCGAAGTTAAAAAGACGGATGACGCCGGGAAAATCTGTATTGGATGGAGTGAACTGCAGGGCATTCAGAAAGCCTTCATCGCAGCGCTGAGCGATAGCGATGAGCCTGTCGAGCCCGAGCAATTGAAGCAGTTCGTTTTTCAGCCCTTGCAAGTACAGCTCTCGCACAGCGAGAAGATCGTGCAGGTCATCTCAGGGAAACCGGTCAAGAAAGAAAAAGTCGACGCGGTTAATGGACTCGTGGAATGCACGGATGTGCTCGGCACCCTTGGCAGCCTTGTGTTCTTGAGCCGCGGATCCGTTTGGCGAAAGTGTGCGAATCCAAAGTGTGAAATGTGGTTCAAGCCAAACCGTCCGGACCAGATATGCCACGACACAGCATGTACTCGTAGGGCCGTTGCGAACAGGTACAGCGAAAAAACTCGAAGGAATAAAAATCGGAGGAATAAAAAAGGGAGGAAGCGGTCATGAGCGTCTATCTACGAGGAAATGTCTATTGGTTGGATTTTGTTTTCGACGGGAAAAGAATCCAGAAGAGCACCCGGCAAGGAAACAAACAAACCGCCATCGATGCGGAAAATGCGATGCGGACTGACCTGGCGCGCGGGGTGTTCAAACTGGATCCAGAGCCACCTCCGCCACCACCGCCGCGTCACGCGATCCAACAATTGTCGGAACTCTTAGAGCAACGCTGGAAAGTCGAAGGACGTTGCAGCGCACAAAACTTGTCCTTGCTCAAGATGGTCCGCGCCGAGTGGGGCACCACCATTGCAGAAGACATCGCCGCCGTAGACCTTCAAAAGTATTGCGTGCGACGCGGCGAACAGGAATACAAAACGGCGACGACGAACCGAATCCTGCAAGCGCTTCGCCGCATGTTCAGTCTGGCGAATGAACTGCAATTAGGAAATTTCACCTGGCCGAAGTTCAGACTGCCATCGGAGAAAGGGAACCGCAGAGAAGGCTTTGCTCAACCCTCGCAAATGACGAAGCTCCTGGCCGAGTTGCCGGACGATGGACTCTGCGAGTTTGTCGAATGGTGTTACGTCACTGGAATGCGGAAGAGCGAGGCGGCAAGCCTGCGCTGGTCCTACGTCTCCGAAAGGGAGCTCACTGTTCCAGGCGAGTGCTGCAAGAGTGGCGAACCCCACACGATTCAGTTTGGTGGTGTGCTGCCTGCCATCATTGCAAAACGCCGTGCGCGGCGCGCATTCGAAATGAACGGCACCAGGCAATTATCTGAGTTCGTGTTCCACCGCGGAGGGGAACCGATACAGGAGTTTCGCAAAAGCTGGAAGACCGCCTGTAAAAAAGCTGGATGCGGGAATCTTCTTTTCCACGATTTGAGGCGAAGCGCTGTGCGCGATCTCTTGCGCGCGGGTGTGAGCCAATCGACGGCGATGCGGATTTCAGGACATCGAACGGCCTCGGTCTTTCGCCGGTACGACATCGTGGACGGCGATGACGTGCAACAGGCGCTCGACAAACAAAAACTCTACCGGGCAGGGTAGTTTCCTACGATTTTCACTACATCACGATTTTTGACAGTAAAAAAGGCTTCCGGTTGGAGCGCCGGAAGCCTTTGATTTTTCTACTTCTTAGAATGGTTGCGGGGGTCAGATTTGAACTGACGACCTTCGGGTTATGAGCCCGACGAGCTACCAGGCTGCTCCACCCCGCACAACCACTATATCGGAGCAGCGCACTCCCGTCAAATTTCCCGCAAATCACTGCACTCTGGCGCGTCCACACCCTACGCCCAGTACCTACCACGTCGTATACGACGTCCCGTCGCTCCCGTTCTGCTCACATCCCGAATGCACGTCGTCCACGCCCGTGCTCGTCTGGTCCGGGCTCAACACCGTATCCCCGATGTGGGTCACCCAATCCTTCTGGTGGCACACCGGATCAATCGGCACCTCGCGCAAATAGTGCCCCTCCACCAAATCGTCCAGCGACTGTGGCGCCTGCTGCTTGTCCAGCGTGTAATTGTCAATCGCCTGCCGCATCGTCTGCAGGTCCTGCCGCAGCACAGCCTCCCGCGCCCCCTTCACTGTCTTGTCATAAATCACCGCCGCCATCCCAATCAAAATCGAAATGATCAGCATCACAATCATCAACTCGATCAGCGTAAATCCGCGCGCGCCCCTGCTCGCGGCCCCGCCCCGCCGCCTCAGCATTCCCTGGTCGAATAATCCCGTCATGCCATCACCTTTGCTCTGCAAACTACCAGTCCGAATACTTCGTTCCGTCAAGAGCAATTCCCGTCGACTTCGAATACACATCAAACACATTCTTCCCGCCCCAGCTCGTCGAATCCGGATCGTCCTGCACCGACCGCATCCCCCACTCCACGCGTCCCGTCATAGGATCCTTCGGAACTCGCCGTAAAAACCGGATATTTTTCCCAGCTGCGCCCGAACCGCCAAGCGCCACGCCCTTCACCAGCGTATCCAGGTCAGGCGGATACCCTTCGCTCCCCAGCTCCACGCGAATCTTCTGCTGGTCCGCCAGATCCTTATACTTGTCGATCGCCTGCCGCATCTCCCGCAAATCCAGCCGCAATTCCTTTTCCCGCTCGCGAATCACCGTAAATCGCGCAATCGGCAAAGCCATCGAAGAAAGAATCAGCAGGATCCCGCACGCAATAATCAGCTCCAGCAACGTCATGCCGGATTGCGCCGAATTTCTGGGCTTGCGCTGCATGGTATTTGGCTTCAACCTCCGTCAAATACTAAGTCTTATTGCACGCGGAGCGTTGCTTCGCTGGTCACCAGCGGGATGGGCCGCTGCTGCGAATCCTTGGCATTCACCTGAACAATCGAAAGGTTAGTTGTCCCCGGTGCCAGCGCTTTCACCACCACGCCCAGCAGCGTGCCCGTTCCATTCACGCCCGGTGTATTCGGCTGGCGCGTCGCGGAAATAATCGCTTGCCCGTGTTCCTTGTCAACCCGTTGCACCAGCGCAATCTCCTGCGTTCCGCCGGAGAGGAATCCTCCATGGCGCACTTCCTCAACGCTGATAATCGCCTGGTTGTACTGCAGCAGCATCGGCACGCTGAAAAGGTCGTTCACATTCTCCACCACCACGCCGATCGTGGCCGTCTGCCCCGGCGCCAGGTTCAGCGTCGCCGGCTCAAAATGGATCCGCGGTCCGCTCGTCTGCGCTTGCGGCACTGCGGGCGTGTTCACGGGCTGTGTCGCCTGCGGAACCGCGGCGGGCGTTACCGGATTCTGCGCCGGTGCCGAAGGCGCCGCCGGACTCGGATTCGCCGTCGGCGTTTTGATGTCCATCTCGCGCTTCACGCCCGGAAACGTTTCGGTCCCCGCGGCCATGGCGCGCAAATTCGCTTTCGTCCAATCCGGCATCCGCACGATTCGCGGAATCAAAACGATCAGGTTTTCGTTCTCCTGCCGCTCCACGTTGTCCGTCGAAAACAGATACCGCATGATTGGCACATTCGCCAGTCCCGGCCATCCATTCAGCGTCTTGGTGTCCACGCGTTCGAACAATCCGCCCAGGATGCTCACTTCGCCTTCTTTCAGGCGAATTTCATGTTCGATCTTGCGTTGGCTGATAATCGGCTGTTGAATCCCGCCGATCGTCGATTGCCCTGTCACCGAAGAAACTTCCACGGAAACCTTCAAACTGATGTCGCGGTTCGCGTGCACGTGCGGAGTAATGTCCACGTTCACGCCGACGTCGATGTATTGGAATTGCGTGTTCACCAGCGGGTTCACAAAGCCCGCGCCCGACGTTCCTCCCACGCCTACGCCCGCCTGAAAACTACCCGTCGCCACCGGCACGCGGTCTCCGACGCGCAGCTTGGCCGGTTGCCCGTCAATCGCCCGAATCTCCGGATTATCAATAATTTTTGTCGAGCTATCCGTCAGCACGAAATTCGCCGTAGCCCCCGGCAGCGTCAGCACAACGTCATTCTGAGTCAAATGCGTCAACTGGCTCAGCGAAACGGTTCCCGGGGCTGAATTCGATGTGCTGGTGCCGGTGCCCGTACCCGAAGAATTGGTCGTCGTGGAAGCGTTCGGATTGATAGCAATCGAAGCGCTTTGCCCCGGTAATATTCCCAAATTCCGCAGCTTGTCCGTGCGCGCCTGCAACACTTCCATTTGGATAATCACTTCCGGTTTGGCTTTATCTATGTCCCGGATAATTTTTTCCGCCAGCGCAATCTTGTCCGGGGTATCGCGGATAATGATCGCATTCTGCGCGTTCACCTGCTGGATACGCTTCAGGTCCAGCAATTGCCTCAGCCCGGTCGTAATTTCCGTCAGGTCCTGCGCAATCGCCACATTGCTCAGGTAAAACGTCCGCACCACCTGCTCTTCATAGTCCCGCCGCTTCTGCGTATTGTCCGGCGCGATCATGATGATGTTTTCCGTCACCGGCTTCCAGAAGCCCTTGCTCTGGAGCGATACGATGTCCAGCGCCTGCTCCAGCGTCACGTTGCTCAGATCCACCGAAATGCGCCGCGCTTGCAGGTCCGGATCGTAAATCACCGTCAGCCCCGCTAACTTCCCGATTGTGTCGTATACCACCTTGATGTCGTTCGACATCCTCAAATTGATCGGTGCGCGCGACAGCGGCTTCAATTCGGGCGGCGCCGAAGCCATCGCCGGCTGGCCATCCTCCATCAACGGCTGGTCCGAACTCTGCGCAGCCTGCGCCTGCTCCGCGATCATCTGCAACGTCTTTTTTAGTTCCTGGTCCGCCGCGTTGCTCGAAGGGTCCATGATCTGCGCGCGCTGAAATTCCGATACCGCGCCCTGCAGATCTCCCTTGTCCCGCAGTTTTATCCCTTTTTGGACGTGCGCCGCCCCTGCCTCGAACCTCGATTGGTCGAGTCCTATCTTGTAATTCACGTTGTGGGGGTCGGACTTCGTGGCTTTCAGGTAGTAATCCACTGCGGCGTCGTAATCCTTCAGGTCTACCGCCCGGCGCGCCTCTTTATAGTCGTGCTTGTCCTTCGGGCATCCCGCTGCAAACACCCCTACCGCAACAAGCAGGGCAAACTGGCACCATCGGCGCATGAACTCTCCGGAACCTCGACGCAGGGCAAGCCGAGTATTTACTTGCTCATGGAGTCTAGCATCGGCCTCCGCGGCCCGGCAAGCAGGCGAATTCTCCATGTGCCAATCTTCAGACCATCCCATATGCCAGTCCCAGAGCCTTTCCCCACAAGGGTAGCCGGTAGCTGGGAGGGGGCTCGCCTGGCCGGGCAGCCGTTCCGGACATCCTTATTAGACGCATCATCAGGTAAAATGAAAGATTGTGACCAAGCCGACCACCAGGCCCGGAAAGGGCCAGCAAAAAGCGAAGGACTCCAATGACTCGGGCGAGAAGATCGTCGCGCAGAACCGATCCGCGTCGTACAACTATCACATCCTCGAAAAGATGGAAGCGGGCCTCGTCCTTCACGGCACCGAAGTGAAGGCTCTTCGCGAAGGCAAGGCCAACATCCGCGACGCCTACGTCGACTTCAAGCCCAGCGGCCCATTCCTCGTCAACGCCCACATCGCCCAATACATGCCCGGCGGCCCGTGGAATCACGAACCCCTCGGCGAACGCAAGCTGCTTCTTCACAAACGCGAAATTCATAAATTTTCAGTTCGCACCGAATCCAAAGGTCTCACCGTCATTCCTCTGCGCATCTATTTCCGCAACGGCCGCGCCAAAGTCGAAATCGCGCTGGCCCAGGGCAAGAAATCCTGGGACCGCCGCCAGGACGAGCGCGACAAGGATGCCCGCAGGGAAGCGGACCAAGCTCTCTATCGCAACCGGAGGCGATAATCTCATCATGCAAATCACACTCGATACCAAGCCGTTCGCAACTCTCGAAACCGACGCCCTCGTTACCTACGTTTTTGAAAATGGCGACGTGGCCCAGGGGCGTCCCGCCGAACTCGACAAGCTCACCGGCGGCATGCTCACCCGCCTCTCCAAAAGCGGCGAACTCACCGGCAAATCTCTGGAGACCACGCTGCTCCACGCTCCCGCCGGCTTCAAAGCCGCCCGCCTGCTCCTCGTCGGGGCAGGGAAGCGCGAGCAATTTAACCCCGCCACTCTCCGTAAAGTTGCTGGTGTCGCCCTGCGCTATTTGAAGGCTCGCGGCGTCCACAAGGTTGTCTTCCTTGTGCGCGAAGGCGACGCGACGGAAAATATCGCTCAGGCCGCCATCGAGAGCGCCATTGTCGCCGATTTCGAAACCGACAAGTACAAGACCGACAAGAAAAACGACAAATTTATCGAAACTTTTACAATTGCCGGCTTCACCGGCGCAGAAAAAGCTGCTGGCGAAAAGGGAATCGCACGCGGCCGCATCATCGGCGACGCGCAGAATTTCACCCGCGACCTCGTCAACGAACCTTCCAACAAGCTGACGCCGCGCATCCTCGCCGAAAAAGCCGAAGCCATGGCCAAGGAATCGGGCCTTGCCGTCGAAATCCTCGACGAAAAGAAAATTGCGTCCCTGAAAATGGGCGCACTGCTCAGCGTCGCGCAGGGTAGCGTCGAACCTCCGCGCATGATCGTCATCACCTACACGCCCGCAAATCCGAAACCTGGCGCTCCGGTAATCGGCCTCGTCGGCAAAGCCGTCACCTTCGATACCGGCGGCATCTCCATCAAGCCCGCCGACGGCATGGAAAAAATGAAGTACGACATGGCCGGCGGCGCAACAATGCTCGGCATCATGCGAGCAGTTGCGGCTCTCAAGCCCAACGTCAAAGTCATCTGCGTCGTTCCCTCCACGGAAAACATGCCCGGCGGGAAAGCGCAAAAGCCCGGCGACATTCAAACCGCCATGTCCGGCAAAACCATCGAAGTCCTCAACACCGACGCCGAGGGCCGCCTCATCCTCGCCGACGGCGTCCACTACGCAAAACAATTGGGCGCCACGCATCTCGTCGACGCCGCCACTCTCACCGGCGCCATCGTCGTCGCCCTCGCCAACATCAACGTCGGCGTCTTCGGCTCCGATCAAGCCTGGACCGACAAGCTCCTTGCCAGCGCCAAAGCCGCCGGCGAAAAAATGTGGCAGATGCCCATGGACGACGAATACCGCGAATTCATCAAGGGCAGCTTCGCCGACATCCAGAACATCGGCAGCGGCAAAGGCGGCGGCTCCATCACCGGCGCTTGGTTCATCCGCGAATTCGCCGGCGACACTCCGTGGATCCACCTCGACATAGCCGGCACCGCCTGGAACGACGACGCCAAGCCCTGGCTAGCCAAAGGCCCCACAGGCGTAGCCCTCCGCACCCTAATCCACCTAATCCAATCCTTCTAATCCGAATCCGTGTAAGGGCGGCTTTAGGCCGCCTTCCTGCATTTGGTGTTTCTGACTCTGTCATCCCGACCGGAGTGGCCGGCTTTTTCCTCCGCGCCGTCCGCGGCGCGCAGGCCACGCAGTGGAGGGACCATGGCAACTAACGTTCCACAACAAAACTCGGTGAGATCACCTCGTACCTCTTCGCTCCCTGCTGCTTTCTGTTCGCTGCTATCCGATCGCCTGCCGAACACATTTGCCCAACTCCACTCCCCGGAATACAATCTCCCTCGGAGACCCCCAATGCCCGACCAACTCGTAATCGCCGGCCGCGCCTTCAACTCCCGCCTGATCGTCGGCACAGGCAAATACCGCAGCTTCCAGGAAATGGCCCGCGCCCACGCCGCTTCTGGCGTCGACATGGTCACGGTAGCCGTTCGCCGCGTAAATCTCACCGATAAAACAAAGGAATCCCTCCTCGACTACATCGACCGCGAAAAAATCTTCATCCTCCCCAACACCGCCGCCTGCTATTCGGCCGACGAAGCCATCCGCACCGCCCGCCTCGCCCGTGAAGTCGGCCTCTCCAACTGGATCAAACTCGAGGTAATCGGCGACGAAAAAACCCTCTTCCCCGACACCGAACAACTAATCCAGGCCACAAAGGTTCTTGTAAAAGAAGGCTTCGTCGTCCTCCCCTACACCAACGACGACCTCATCGCCGCCCGCAAACTGATCGATGCCGGCGCCGCCGCCGTAATGCCCCTCGCCGCTCCCATCGGCTCTGGCCTCGGCATCCAAAACCCCGCCAACCTCCGCATCCTTCGCGAACGCATCACTGAAGTCCCCATGATCGTCGACGCCGGTGTCGGCACCGCCTCCGACGCCGCCATCGCCATGGAACTCGGCGCGGACGGCCTCCTCATGAACACCGCCATCGCCGAAGCCGCCGACGCCCCCCTCATGGCCGAAGCCATGCGCGACGCCGTCATCGCCGGCCACAAAGCCCACCTCGCCGGCCGCATGTCCAAACGCCTATACGCCTCCGCCTCCAGCCCTCTAACCGGCGTCGTCCGTTAAGAAAATCTCGGCAAACGACATGGGCTCACCCGAAGAACTCCGCGAAGATCTTCTCCTATCGCAATACGTCTCCGTGTTTGAAGAATTTGACGAGATGTCCGGGAATCCGAGCATCCATCCAATCATAGGCACACTTGCACTTGGGCACCCCAATGACTATGGCCACGTCGCGTGGCGTCCCAGACGCACCGAACCCCAAATTGCTATGGCGGAGACCATCTACTCAAGGCTACCAGCCAAGTTTCCCCCACTCTTCGAACGCCTCTTGCTTACTTTTCGGTGGGCCGATGTGAGTCTCGACAGATATACCCTGATGGCGAATCCTCCCGGTCCCGACCTCGAAGGATTTTTTCAAGGGATCTCCAAAGATCCCGGATTGTGGGAAGCACTCATTCCTGCCGGGTTTCTGCGATTTGGGAAAGGGCCGGACATGGACTACGACCCTGTCTGCTTCGACATGAATTTGCGGAAGAAAGATCGCGAAATGAGAGTCGTTAAGATCGACCACGAGGAAATTCTTTGCAATTATCGCGTGAAGGTAGTCGCCGAATTGGCACCTAGCCTTGAGGCTCTCGTTCTCCAAACAATCGGGGCTGCTAAGAGTAAAGTAGACAGATGAGATCTCGTTTGCACTACGAGAGAGCCTGTATGACTTCACAAAGAAATCTTCGTGTCGCCATCACCCCCCAGGGCAGCCCCGAAGTCCAGGAATAATTTCCTGTTAACTCTTCGGGTGCGCCGTGGTTCCGGCAACCACCACAATCCCTATATGCTTTCCCTAATGGTCATCGGCCTCCACCGCGCGCTCTTGCCGATTTTCATTGCTCGCAAAAATAGGAGGAATCTCGGCTTATGACGGGTCGTTCAACGGGTATCTCTTTTGCGAAGTTTGTTTCGGTCTCGCTCTTCGCGCTCCCGCTCGTTCTCTTCGCCAGTTCTGCCTTCGCTCAGACCAAAGCCCCCCAAACCGCGGGCGTTGACAACACCAAGATGGGTCCCTATCGCGCCCTCGCCACTCTGGCCTTCAACGCTTCGCAGAAAGGCGACAACGTCACCGCTGCCACACTCGCCAAAATTCTCGAACGCACCTGGGATAAATCCGAAGACTACGGCGGCGACACCGCCCTCTCCAAAACGAACAAAAAACTCTTCGACGAAATCGACAAAGCCATGGATCAGTTCGTCAGCTTCCTGGTGGAGCACCCAACCTCGGCCCCCGACCCCGCCCGCCTCCGCGCCGCCTACACCAACTACCTAGAAAAACTAAAACAAGCCGACTAACCCAACGCTTACATTCCAGTGGCACAGGCACTCCTGCCTGTACTCTTGGGGTTTCTCTTCTCTGCGTTCTCAGCCCACTCTGCGTTATCCTCAATTCTTTCTTTCCTCTACTTCATCCACGTCATCATCCAAAATCCCACGCCCCGTGCTGATAAGCCACACCACCAGCGTTATCTGAACTCCGAAAAGGTCCGCAAAATATCCACTTTTATCTCGAGTATCTGCCGGAGCGAGAGGAAACTGCTAGGAGGGACCAGGGGAATTGAAATTGGAAGGGTTCAACCACCGAAACGCAATATTTTCTGTTCTCTATTTCAGCTTCATACCCCCGGCGCCTTTTCCTCCAACTCATCCGCCACATCGCACAACACCCGCGCCGGCAGGCTCACGTGCACCACGTCCCCATCCCCGCTCACCGCATCAATTTGCAGTTTCCCCTCCACCATCGCTACCCGCACGCGGTCCCGAGCGTCCGCGACATCCACCAGCTCCACGTTCGGATATTTGTCCAACTCCTTCGACACCTCGCGTAACACCGGCAAAAACGGCCGCGCCTCTTCCGTCACATGGTTCAGCCGATCCTTCGGCGCAAGATGCATTCCCACCGACACCACCGTCGCCGGCACCCAGAAGTGCACATGCGATCCCCCGGCCCGGCGTTCATCCACATCCACGCGAATCACCCCCTCGTGAAACACATACGCGCCCGCCATAGCCATCGTCGCGCCCAATCCCAACGCCGCCTTAGCCAATATCAACATACTCCCCTCCACTCCCCGTGGCGGCCGCCTTCAGGTGGCCAAGCCCACCGCGATTGCCAAGCCCAAATCCGATTTTCAATTTTCCAATTTCAATTTTCTATCCTTCACTCCACCACGTTCTTCGAATCCACCCAGATCCGCACCGTATTCTCGCTATCCTTCACCGTAACCAATTCCGTATCTCCGTGGGCCGAAAGCGCCTTCAGCGCCGCCACCAGGTCCAGTTCATCCTTGCCCGCCGAAAGCAGCGCATCCACCACCTTCATTGGCACCTTGATCTCCACCTTCGATTCATGCCCCGCGGCTTTCGTCTCCGCCTTGCCATCCTTCGCTGCCGCTTTCTTTCCCGTGCCCTTGTCCGTCACATGGATGTACAGGTACCCCGCGCTCTTCGCCACTCGCACATCGTTGTCGCTGCCCTGTACGGTCACATATTCACCGTCGCGCGAACTCCGCACCGCATCCAGAATTGCCCGCAGGTCCACGTCGTTCATGCGGCTCGAGTCAATCCGCACTTTCCCGTCATGCAAATTATCCTTGTTGATCGCCGGCAACACTTTCGCCGCCATCTCCACCGGCACGTTCACCCGCACCGTCTCGCCATGATCCTCTTTGCTCTCCACACGCACGTGGATCCACTGCTCCGTAGTCTTGGCGCTGGTTGTCGTGGCTGGTGTCGTATCTTGCGCAGACGTTCGCGCGGGCAGGAAGCCGGCCGCCGCAAACGCAGCCGCAATACCCAACCCGAGGATTCCCTTGAAAGTCTTCATGGCACACTCCTTGCCTATAAATACGCCAAGGAATGCCCAAAAGTTCCAACTTATGTCAACCTTTTGAGTGCGAGAGCGAAGCTCTCGCTTTTACGCACTAAACCACCCCGCCCATGCGACCTGCCCCCTCACACCGCCGCCAACGTCTCCAACCCCGCCTTATCCCACACCAGCAGCGTCGACCCATTCAACTCCACCAGTTTCTGCCGCTTGAAATCGCTCAACGTCCGCGTCACGCTCTCCCGCGAGCATCCAATCAACTGCGCCAGCTCCTCATGCGTGAGCGCCAGCTTTACCCTCACCGCGCCTTCGCTCTCGCGTCCCTCCGCCGACCAGCCCACCAGGAACTTCGCCAGTTTCTCAGACACTGAACTCGCCAATCCCAGCGACCGGATCACTTCATACGCCGAATGGCACTCCTGCCCCAACTGCTGCACCACTCGCAAACACGCCTCTCCGTTGTCCTTGATAAACCGCAGGAAATCTTCCTTGCTCACATAAGCAATCTGGCAAGGCTGCATCGTCTCCACCGTCACCTCATGCGGCCGTCCCGTCACGATCGAGTCCAATCCAAACATCTGTCCCGGCTGTGCAATCTTCAGGATGAATATCTTTCCTTCCGCGTTCGCCGTCAGCAACTTCACTCGCCCTTGGCACAGGATATGCACTCCCCGCGCCGCTTCGCCTTCCATGAACAGCAACGCGCCCTCTGGATACGAAGTCACATGCTTGATCCGCTCCCACTCCCGCATCGCCCGTTCCGGCAGCCGGCAGAAAAAATTGCCTTGCTGCAGCTTGCAAGTCGTGCAGTTTTCCGCCGCCCCCAATCCGTACGGCGAATTCGGCCTTCTCGCCGGCTGGGGCACTGCCCGGTAACTGATCGTCTCAAGTCTTTCTGCAACCATTGAGCTGGCCATGTTGGTATCCTCTTTCGACCGCTGTCCCGTTTTTCGCAATGGACACATCCACAAAAGGCACATCGCCTGCCAATTGTGACGCGCGGGCGAAAGATCACTCACCTTTTGTAAAATGTTCAATTAGAAGAGGTTAATTCGAGTGTGGCACAACTTGTATAAGATTGCTGCAGTTACCCTGATTGAGAATTGCGTCATATCGCACAGTGCTGTGTGACATTCATCACTTCCGACTGTGATTAGATGCTTTGGCTTGCCTTCCCAATCCGGCCCAACGACTACTCCTCGCCCCAATCTTGGTCCATTTACGGGTGAAATGCCCAATACCCTGGTCCTACCCTCATCGAGTGGTGCCATGCCAGTGGAAACGCCCACCACACCAGCGCCCCCAGCACCGCCTGCCCCAACGCCAGCGGTAAAATGTTCCTCTCCCGCGCAAACAGCCACGCCATCCCGATCCCGCCCACCAGTGTCAGCGGCACCAGCACCGGGTTCGGCCAGTGCAGCGCCGCAAACAGCACGCCCGCCGTCAACGCCGCCTGCCATGCCTTCTCAAAATAGCCCAGCAACCTGTTCGTCAAAAATGAATTCAGCGCTACCTGTTGCAGCAAACAAAACGCAAGATACCCGGTGAACCGCCGGGGCTCAATCCAATGCTCCGGCAGTCTCTGCAGCATTCCCAAAAATAATCCCGCTCCGCAAATCCCCAGCGACGCAATGGCGAAAAAGGGAATGGCCTTCCGAGTCGCCGCCCAAAGATTGTCCGCTCTCCATCCCAGCGTCTTCGGCGTATCTCTTCTCGCCAATACGCTTACCACCATCCACGCCGCCAGCACCCACCACGACCGCGGCGACGCCGCCTGCCAGCGCCAGATATACATCGCCACCAGCGCCGCCAATGCCAGCGCCTCCGCCAGATACCAGATGGTTCCTGTTCGTCCCAACGCCCTCAATTCTCCAATTCGCTCCCGTCGCTTTCATGCCGCTCTTGAATCAGCCGCAGCACACTCATAAAAAGTTGCTCGATCTCTCCTTGCGTCGCCAGGTCCTTCCCCAAAAACTCCAGCAACTCAAAGTCTGGAAATCCCCGATTCGTGATCCGTCTCGGCAATTCCTCGCGCAACCTCTTCGCAGGTACTGCGCCCGACGCCCGAATCTCCTCAAACGCCACCCGGTGCAATTCATCCACGAACAGGGAACTATCCAACAACCCGCACAACTCCACCCGGGTAGTAGCCCGAATCAAATTCGAACAAAGCAGCCTCAAAGCCTGCCTCTCCCTCGCCAACTCTTCCTCTCTCGTCATCATCTCCTGTCCTCTTGCATCGCGCTTCTCTTAGTAGGGGCGGCTTTACGCCGCCTTCTTTCCGCTCTCCCGACTTTGTGCCGGCCGCTAGTTGCCCTGAGCGTGGCCGAAGGGTCCGAAGCGGGGCGCCCGTGCATCTAAATTCTCTCGCTGCGCACTTATGTTCTACTAATAAGAGTACCAAGCGGGCCTAATGAACCCATAAGGTCCCCGCCAAACAGAAGGAGAAACCCTCCATGCCTTCTCCACACCGCGTCCTGATCCTCGGCGGAGGCTTCGCAGGCCTGGTCGCCGCACAAACCCTCAAGCGCGCCGACGTGGACGTCACCCTCCTCGACAAGCGCAACTTCCACCTCTTCCAGCCCCTCCTCTATCAAGTCGCCACCGGCTCCCTCTCTCCAGCTGAAATCGCTGCCCCCATTCGCGCCGTCCTCAGCCACCAGAAAAATGTCGAGGTTCTGCTCGGTGAGGCCGTCGACATCGATCCCGTGTCAAAAAAAATCCTTCTCGCCGACGGCGACTCCTTTCCCTACGACACTCTCATCATCGCCACCGGCTCCCAAACCTCCTACTACGGCAACGACCACTGGCGTGAAAACGCTCCCAGCCTTAAATCCGTCGAAGAAGCCACCCGCATGCGCCACAAACTTCTCTACGCCTTCGAACGCGCAGAACGCGCCGAAAACGAAGCCGAAGAGCGTGCATGGCTCAACTTTGTCATCGTCGGCGCCGGCGCAACCGGCCTCGAACTCGCCGGCGCCATCGCCGAAATCGCTCACCACACTTTAAAACAAGATTTCCGCCGCATCCGTCCCCAGGAAGCTCGCATCATCCTTATGGAGGGCGGCCCGCGCGTTCTCCCGCCGTATCCCGAAGATCTCTCCGCCAAAGCCGAAAAACTCGTGAAAGATCTCGGTGTCGAAATCATGCTCGGCGCCTTCGTCACCGACATCACCGCCGAAAGCGTCAGCTATAAACACGGCGAAACGTCCGGCACCGTCCCTTCGCGCACTGTCTTCTGGGCCGGCGGCGTCACCGCCACTCCCTTCGCCCGCAAAGTCGCCCAACGCCTCAACGCCGAAACCGATCCCAACGGCCGCCTCAAGGTAAAACCCGACCTCACCGTTCCCAACCATCCCGAAATTTTTGTCCTTGGCGATCTCGCCATCTCTTTCGATGCAAAAGGCAATCCTCTCCCCGGCGTCGCCCAGGTCGCCATCCAGGGCGGCCGTTACGCCGCCAAACTCATCAAAGCCCGCCTCGCCGGCCACACCCTCTCTCCCTTCAAATATTTCGACAAGGGCGACATGGCCGTCATCGGCCGCGCCGCTGCCGTCGCCAATGTTTTCGGCATCCACGTCTCCGGCTTCATCGCCTGGTGCCTCTGGCTTTTCATCCACCTCATTTACATCGTCGAATTCCAAAGCCGCATCCTCGTCTTCATCCAGTGGGGCTTCCTCTACCTAACCTTCAACCGCGCCGCCCGCCTAATCACCGGCGAACTCAGCTCTGACAATCCCTCCCCTCCCCGCCAATCGTAGGGGCGGGGCTTGCCCCGCCCTCTTGGGTGGTTTCTCTTTTTCTTTTGCTGTCATTCCGACCGGAGCGGCCCGATTTTTCCTGCGCGCCGGTTTTTGGCGTGTCGGGCCGCGGAGCGGAGGGACCACGGCAGGATCGCAATTTCTCTCGTGGCATAGGCACTGCACTTGGGTTCTCCTCTCCGTGCCCTCCGCGCTCCGCCTCTGTGTTAAATTCCTTCCTTCAATCCCCGTTCCCCCCACGCAACGTAGCCGCGCAAGCTCCCTCGGTGTCACCTTCTCCACTGCTACGCTAACTCCATGCCGCTGTCCCTCCCCGAAACCCAACCCTGGGACCCCGTCTCCCGCATCGCCGGCATCTCCTGGCTCCTCGTTTACGCTCTCTTCCTACTCCATGCCTTCCGCGACACCACTGGTTTCCTGTTCCCCGACTTCGTCAATCTGATGATCCACGAAGCCGGCCATCTCTTCTTCTCCTGGGGCGGCAACACCCTCATGCTCCTCGGCGGCACACTCGGCGAACTTCTCGTTCCTCTACTCTGCGCTCTCTATTTCTTCTTCCACGGTCAACCTGTGGCTTCGTCTTCTCCGCTTTCTGGTTCTTCGAAAATTTTCTCTACATCGGCACCTACATGAAAGACGCCCGCGCCGGCGCTCTCCCCCTCGTCAACTCCGAAATCGGCGACTGGACCCTCCTCTTCGGCCAATGGAACCTCCTCCCCTCCGATCTAAGGATCGGCCAATTCACCCGCGATCTAGGCTGGCTCGGCATGTTCGCCACCATCGCCTTCCTCGCCTACCATACCTACCGCGACGCCCAACTCGTCGCCCGCCCCCTCTCGCCTTCCTGATTCCTTCCCGTCTTTGTAGGGGAGGGGCTCGCCCCTCCCTCTTGGGTTACTCTTGTCTTTGTAGGGGCGGCTTTACGCCGCCTTCCGAGGCGGGCGCTTTTCTTCCTCACTCTGCGCAGGCATGTCCACCGGTCTCACACCCGATTCCCTCCAATCCCGAATCCGAATCAAAAACCCCTCCTCGCGCATCAAATGACTGCCGTTCCCGAGCGCCCTCCCCTTGCGCCCGGAAATCTTGCGGTCCGTCCGGCACATTCGCTAAAGTAAAAATTGTCGCCAAAACGTAGAGGCCAGCAAAAGTTGAAAGACATCGAGGTAGTCGAAGGCGTGCCCGCCACAACGCAACCCGGATTCGAACAATCCCTTCCCGCTCGCCTCGAAGCCCTGTTCCGTGTCTCCCAGGCCATCGGCGTCTATCGCGACCCCAAAGAACTCTTCCGCGTTCTAGCCAAAGAACTCCACCAGGTCGTCGCCTTCGATTTCGTAGCCATCTTTCTCTACGACGCCGACAAAAATAAAGTTCGCACCGCCCTCCTCGAAACCGTTGAGGGCCCCGACTTCAATATTCCCGAAAATTTTCCCGCCGAAGAAACCGTCACGTGGTGGGTCTACAATCAGCAGCAGCCCGTCGTTATCTCTTCCCGCGACTCCGAATCCCGCTTCCCGCAAATGATGAAGCTGTACGCACAGTCTGATTTGCAATCCGCCTGCATCCTTCCCCTCACCACCGCCTATCGCCGTCTCGGCAGCCTTGGTTTCGGCTCCCGCCGTACCAACACCTATGCTCCCGACGAAGTCCGTTACCTCTCTCTCGTCGCCGATCAGGTCGCTCTCGCCGTCGACAACGCCCTTCGCGACCACGAGCAGCGCACCAGCGAAGTCTTCCTTGAGGAAGGACAGAAGCTCAGCCACACCGGCAGTTGGGTCTGGAACCTTATCAATGGCGAAATTAAATGGTCGCGCGAGCATTTTCTGATCCTCGGCGCCGACCCCGACAAAGACAAGCCCTGCACGCCGCTCTTCTGGAGCCGCGTCCATCCCGACGATCGCGAGCCGCTCGAAAAACTCGTCACTGAAGCAGTCCGCGAAAAAAAAGAATTCGAACACGAATTTCGCTTCGTCCTTCCCGATGGCGCCCTCAGATACGTCTCCGGCATAGGCCGCCCCGTCATCGACGATGCCGGCAATCTCACCTCGTTCATCGGCACCACCATGGACATCACCCAGCGCAAGCGCGCCGAGGAAGAGCTCCGCAAACAGAAAGCCCATTTCGAAAAACTCTTCGAACTCGCTCCCGAGGCCATCGTCCTCCGCGATATCGACAATCGCGTCCTGCGCGTGAATCGCGAATTCTCCAATCTCTACGGCTTCACTCCCGAGGAAGCCCTCGGCCGCAGCATCCGCGACTTGATCGTTCCCGAAGACCAATGGAAGGCCTCTGAAGCACTTCGCGAAGCCCTTCAACGCGGCGAACGCGTCAACGCCGAACTAACTCACAAACGCAAGAACGGCTCTCGCCTCGCTGTTTCTTTCGTCGCCGCTCCCGTTCAGGTCGAAGGCAACACTCCCGAAATCTACTCTATCTATCGCGACATCACCGCGCCCAAACGCGCCGAAGAAGCCCTCCGCCGCAGCGAAGCCTATCTTGCCGAAGGCCAGCGCCTCAGCCACACCGGCAGTTGGGCCCGCTGCGTCACCTCCGGTGATGTCTACTTTAGCCAGGAGAGCTACCGCATTTTTGGCTTCGAACCCGGCAGCAAGGTCACTCTGGAAACGATCATCGGCCGCATCCATCCCGACGATCGGCCCTATGCTCACGAAACCATCCAAAAATCCATCGTCGATTCCAGCGATTTCGAATTGAACTACCGCATCATTCTTGACGACGGCTCCATTCGTCACCTTCACGTCCTCGGCCATCCCGTTCGCAAACCGGACGGCTCCGTCGCCGAATTCCTCGGCACCCATGTCGATGTCACCGAGCAGCGCCTTTCCCGCAAAGCCCTCGAAGACGCGTTCGCCGAAATCAACACGCTAAAAGAGCAGCTCTTGCAGGAAAACGTCGCCCTCCGCCAGGAAATCGACGAAACCTCCATGTTCGACGAGATCGTCGGCAAAAGCGCCGCTCTCCAGAAAGTTCTCAAAGAAATCGAAACCGTCGGCCCCACCGATTCCACCGTTCTCATCCTCGGCGAAACCGGCACCGGAAAAGAACTCATCGCCCGTGCCATCCACAATCTCAGCTCTCGCAACGGCAACGCCTTCGTCAAAGTAAATTGCGCCGCCATCCCCACGGGCCTGCTCGAAAGCGAGCTCTTCGGCCACGAACGCGGCGCCTTCACCGGGGCCATCGCCCAGCGCATCGGCCGCTTCGAGCTCGCCCACCACGGCACCGTCTTCCTCGACGAAATCGGCGAAATTCCTCTCGAACTCCAGCCCAAACTTCTTCGCGTCCTTCAGGAGCGCGAATTCGAGCGCCTCGGCAGCTCCCGCACTCTCAAAACCGACGCCCGCCTCATCGCCGCCACCAATCGCGAACTTTCCGATCTCGTCGCCGAACACAAATTCCGCTCCGACCTCTTCTACCGCCTCAACGTCTTTCCCATCCGCGTCCCCGCTCTTCGCGAACGCCCCGAAGACGTTCCTCTCCTTGTCCGCCATTTCGCCGAAATCTTCAGCCGCCGCATGGGCAAGCCCATTCAATCCATTCCCACCGACACCATGAGCGCCCTCGTAAGCTACGACTGGCCCGGCAACGTCCGCGAACTGCAAAACGTCATCGAGCGCGCCGTCATCCTTTCCTCTCACGGCGTTCTCCGCGTTTCTCCCGCTGAACTCCGCGCCACCTCTTCTGTCTGGCCTGCAAACGGCGACAGTTCTCCCGCACCAGTTCGTTCCACGCGGACCCGCACCGTCGTTCCTCCTCTCACTCGCGAACAACTCGAACAAGCCCTCCGCGATTCCGGCGGCCGTGTCGGCGGCACTGATGGTGCCGCAGCCCGCCTCGGCCTGAAACGCACCACGTTTATCGCCCAGATGAAACGTCACAGCATCAACTCTGCTAGTGTCACTGCGGCGACCGCTGACACTGTCAAACCCCTATGACACCGTGACACACCCCAACTGTCATTTCGTCGGCCTCCCCTAAAGCGCTTTCCCTTCAATTACTTTCGCGGTTTCTCGCCTCCTCCTGCGTTTGGCCCGTTCCTTGCCTTTCTCCCCTGCGAATGAGGAAACGCTCTTTCAGTCGTAAGCGCCCCAGCGTTCTTCATTGCTCTCGAGTGAGTTGCCAGCGGCCTAGGTCGCTATCCGCAATCTCAAAGCAGGTTGAAAGAAGGGAAGTCCGATGCTCAAGAAATTTTCCGAATTCGCTTTAATCGCCGTCGCCGGTTTTGTTTCCGTTTCTCCAGCTTTCGCGCAAAGCTCTGTTTCCCGGATCGACGCCGAACACTCCACCGCTCGACTCTACCTCGCCTCTTCCAATAATCCGGGCGTCGATCTTAACGTGGGCGTCGCCCGCACCTCCGGCGTGGTCAAGCTCAACTCCGCCGATTCCGCAACTCCCGATTTCGATTTCACCATCTATCCAGCGGACAAAAATCCTTCGCTCTCCGCGAACCGCCGCGAAGCGAAGCCCGATTACACGGTCATAGCCTTCAAATCGCGCCGCGTCGTGCCTCTTGCCGCAAACACCTACCGCGTCTCCGGTGATCTCACCCTCACCTTTGTCCAGCGCACCGTTTCCTACGATCCGTCGGAAGGTTACTCCGGCCCAACCTACGGCCCCTCAATTACGTTCTCGCAAACTCAACCGGCTTCTTTCGAATTTCACCGCGCCCCGGCCTCCGGCAACACTACCGGCGACGAGTGGACCGCCTCCAGCAACATTTCCGTTGAAGATTTTCCGCAGCTCATGACCGCGGTCTCTTCCACAGTCTGGCCCGTCTTCGTAGCCGACGAAAAGTGCGCGGCCCCCTCTAACCTCGGAAGCGAAGATTATTCCGGCCCGGCTTGCACCGGCGAACGCGTGGACGTAGCCGCCCGCAAAGACCTGAGCTGCGACACTCCGCTGTCCGCCGGCGAAGATTTCTCCGGTGAAGTTTGCACCCAGGTTGCGCCGTCCATAGTCACCCCCGATCAGAGTCAGTCTCTCTCCGCCAAGCACCACCACAACAAGGCGGACGCGAATCACATCGTCGCCAACGAAGTCCAGATTCATCTCGACCTCTTCACCACAGGCTCCGGCTCCGCCATTTCCGTGGCTTCCGGCCAGTAAGCACTCGGATTCCAGGAGACTCCCGTGCTCAGGACCATGATTACCGACACGCCGTTCGAACAGAAATGGGTTTTGCAGGGGCGCCTTTGCGGCGTGTGGGCGCTGGACCTGCAGGAAAAATGGCTCTCTACCAGGAGCGCGCGTGAAGGCCGCAAGTGCGCCGTCGATCTCGAAGACGTGATCTTCGTGGACGCCAAAGGCGAATGCGTGCTCCTGCAGATGGCCTCGGAAGGTGCGGTTCTCCGCGCCAGTCGGCTCTATATGAAGCACTTTTTGGAATCGTTGCAGGAAAAGCAGCGGCAAATCTCGAAGGAGAATCACCAATGCGAACCGAATCCAACACCGCAACACCCCGGCCATCAGTTGAAAATGTGCTGAACGTCGCCGGCACTGGCGCGAAGGACAAAGATGAGGTCCTCGTCGCCGAAGCTGTCAGCGGCAACAGTGCCGCGTTCGAAACTCTTTTCGAACGCTACCACCAGAAAATGTTCCACGTCGCCCTCAGCCGCCTTCAGAACGCGGAGGACGCCGAGGACGCCGTTCAGCAAACATTTCAGCAAGCGTTCATCCATCTCAAAAGTTTTCAAGGCCAGTCGCGCTTTTCCACCTGGCTTACCCGCATCGCCATCAACGAAGCCCTGATGCTTCTTCGCAAGCGCCGCCCCGGCCATCTCTCCATCGAAGGCCATCAATCGGTTGATGAAGAAAGTTACGCGCTCGAAATCAAGGACACCGCCGTCACCCCGGAAGAGCGCTACGGCCAGAAAGAAATGCAAAACGTTCTCTCAGGCGCCATCAATGAGCTCCGCCCCATTCTCAAAACTGTCGTGAAGCTCACTGAAATCGGAGAGGTCTCCACGACCAAAGCCGCCGCGGCCCTCGGCATCCGCGTCGGCACCGTCAAAGCCAGAACCTTTCGCGCCCGCCGCTTGCTCCGCGACAAAATCGCCAAGCGCCTCGGCGCCAGAAACGGCAAAGTCTCTGCCGCGCTCTTTTCCAGTTCGCAGGCCGCGCGCCACAGCGCCTACCAAGTCGTTTTTTCCGCCAGCGTCGGTTAATCGTAGCGCCGGCTTCCAGCCGGCAAGCGCGCAGTAGTAACCGCGGGATCTGTAGGCCGCAAACACCGTGCCTACAAGGAGAATCCATCATGTGGATCGTTCGCGTCGCTCTCGATCGCCCTTACACTTTCATCGTTCTCGCCCTGCTCATCCTTCTCTTGAGCCCGGTCGTGGTCATGCGCACACCCACGGACATCTTCCCCAACATCGACATCCCTGTAATCGCCGTCGCCTGGCAATACACGGGCCTCAACCCCGAAGAGCTCGAAGGCCGCATAACCACCGTTTACGAGCGCATCCTCACTACCACCGTCGACAACATCGAACACATCGAATCCACCACCGTCAACGGCCAGGCCATTGTAAAAATATTTCTCCAGCCCAACTCCAGCCTGGAAAACGCCAACGCCCAGGTCACCGCCATCTCGCAAACCATCCTTCGCCAGTTGCCGCCAGGCGCGCTCCCTCCGCTCATCATCAATTACAGCGCTTCCAGCGTCCCCATTCTCCAACTCGGCCTCTCCGGCAAAGGTCTCTCCGAACAGCAGCTCAACGACCTCGGCCAGAATTTTCTCCGCCCGCAACTCGTCACCGTCCCTGGCGCCGTCATTCCGTATCCCTACGGCGGCAAGCAGCGCCAGATCATGATTGATCTCAATCCCAATCTCCTTCAGGCCAAAGGCCTCTCTCCGCAAGACGTCCTGAACGCAGTCCAGCTGCAAAACGTTATCCTCCCCTCCGGCACCGCGAAAATTGGCGAATTCGAATACGACGTCCGAGTCAACTCCAGCCTTCGCACCGTCCCCGAGTTCAACGACCTCCCCATCCGCGTCGTCGGCAATTCCACAATTTACTTACGCGACGTCGCCAACGTCCGCGACGGCTTCGCACCCCAAACCAACATCGCCCGCCAGGACGGCAATCGCGGCGTTCTCCTCAGTATCCTCAAAGCCGGCAACGCCTCCACTCTCGACGTCGTCAAGGGCGTCCGCGGTCTTCTTCCCCGCGTAGCGCAAACTCTTCCTCCCGAATTAAAGATTCGTCCCCTTGCCGATCAGTCCGTCTTCGTCCGCAGCGCCGTTAGCGGCGTCATCCGCGAAGCCGTCATCGCCGCCTGCCTCACCGGCATCATGATCCTGATTTTCCTCGGCAGCTGGCGCAGCACCCTTATCATCGCTGTTTCCATTCCGCTCTCGATCCTGACCTCCGTCATCGTCTTAAGCCTTATCCACGAAACCATCAACATCATGACCCTCGGCGGCCTCGCTCTCGCCGTCGGCATCCTCGTCGACGACGCGACCGTGGAAATCGAAAACATCAACCGCAACCTGGAGCTGGGCAAGGAGACGGTGCGAGCGATCTTGGACGGCGCGCAGCAGATTGCTGTCCCCGCTCTCGTCTCCACACTCTGCATCTGCATCGTCTTTATGCCCATGTTTCTTCTCAGCGGCGTCGCGCGCTACCTCTTCGTTCCACTCGCGGAAGCCGTGGTGTTCGCGATGTTGGCCTCCTACCTCCTCTCCCGGACTCTAGTCCCCACACTTGCCATGTATTTCTTGAAAAGACACGAGGAGGAAGGGAAGTCTTCCAGCAATCCGTTCGTCCGCTTTCAACGCGCGTTTGAGCGCTCCTTCGAAAATCTCCGCAATTCCTATCACTCGCTGCTTCAAGGCGTCGTACGTCACCGCCGCGTCTTTATCCCAGCTTTCCTTCTCACTTGCCTCGCCTTCTTTCTCCTCATCCCTTGGCTCGGACAGGATTTCTTCCCCAACACGGACAGCGGCCAATTCATCCTCCACCTCCGCGCAAAATCCGGCACGCGCATCGAGGAGACCGCCAAGCTCAGCGACGAAGTCGAAGCCTCCATCCGCCGCGCCATCCCCGACCACGAGCTCGACTCCATCGCCGACAACATCGGCCTGCCCTACAGCAGCATCAACTACATGCACGCCACCTCCGGCCTCATCGGCGCGGGCGACGCGGACATCCTCGTCTCCCTCAACGAAAGTCATCACCCCACTGCGAACTACATGCGCGAACTCCGCAAACAACTCCCCGCGCAATTTCCCGGCACCACTTTCTATTTCTTGCCAGCCGACATCACCACCCAGATCCTGAATTTTGGTCTCCCCTCTCCCGTCGACATCCAGGTGGAAGGTGCCGACACGGAAGGGAACCGCCGCGTCGCCAACAAAATTCTCGCCGAACTTCGCCAGGTCCCTGGCATCGCCGACCCGCGCATCCAGCAGCCATCCGACTATCCCCAATACGACATCACCATCGACCGCACCAAGGCCACGCAAGCCGGCTTCTCTGAGCGCGACGTCGCCAACAGCATGCTCAATTCCCTCAGCGGCAGCTTCCAGGTCTCCCCAATGTTTTTCCTGAACTATCAGAACGGCACCAACTACAACCTCGTCGCTCAAACCCCCCAATATTCCGTCCAATCCCTGCAGGATTTGCAGAACATTCCCATCACCGCGCCCGGCGCCACTCGCCCCGCCATTCTTGCCGACGTCGCTTCCATCCATCGCACCAGCGAAATGGAGGCCATCAATCACTACAACATCCGCCGCATCCTCGACATCTACGCAAACGTTCAGGATCGCGACCTCGGCGCCGTCGGCCACGACATCAATCGCATCGTCGCTGCCAACACTTCGTCGCTCCCGCGCGGCAGCTTCATCCGCGTCCGCGGCCAACTCGAAACCATGCGCACCTCCTACACGGGCCTTCTCACCGGCCTCGTCTTCTCCGTCATCCTTGTCTATCTGCTCATCGTTGTGAATTTCCAGTCCTGGCTCGATCCCTTCATCATCATCACGGCGTTGCCTGCGGCCCTGGCCGGGATCGTCATTTTCCTTTTCCTCACACACACCACGCTCAGCGTCCCCGCTCTGATGGGCGCCATCATGTGCATGGGCGTCGCCACCGCCAACAGCATCCTCGTCGTCTCCTTCGCCAAGGAACGCCTCTTGCACCACGGCGATCCGGTCACCGCTGCCACCGAAGCCGGCTTCACCCGCTTCCGCCCCGTTCTAATGACCGCCCTCGCCATGATCATCGGCATGGTTCCCATGGCTCTCGGCCTCGGCGACGGTGGCGAACAAAACGCCCCGCTGGGCCGCGCCGTCATCGGTGGCCTGCTCTTCGCCACGGTTGCCACTCTAATTTTCGTACCGGCAGTGTTCAGTCTTTTGCACGCTAAGCGCGAACCGGGAACAGAATTTCCGCAGGAAACAGAGCTGGACGAAGTACACGCTTAAAGACCCAGGGGGATACGACCAATGAATGCCGAATCAGATACACAAGAGCTCGCGCGGAACGTGGAAACGCCCGAAACGGAATCGCCCAACCCGGCGGCAGCGGTGGCCGCGGCCCAGCCCGCCGCCGCTCCGCCACCTCCCGCGCCGCGCATCCCCTGGTGGATTCCCGCCAGCGCCGTCGCCGTCGTCGCGCTCGTCATCTTCTTCGGCATCCGCTCCCGCGTGAACGCCGAAGCAAGAGTCACCCAGGCCACGCATGAAGCTGCGATTCCCGTAGTCACCGTCACCCACCCAGCCGCCGACGCTCCGCTCCAGGAAATCGCGCTCCCCGGCAACACCGCCGCCTACATCGACGCGCCGATCTACGCCCGCACCAACGGTTATCTCAAACGGTGGTACTTCGATATCGGCACTCCCGTAAAAAAAGGCCAGCTCCTTGCCGAAATTGAAACCCCCGAAATCGATCAGCAACTCCAGCAAGCCCGCGCCGATCTCGAAACCGCACAAGCCAATTACAACATCGCCAAAATCACCGCCTCCCGCTGGGAATTTCTCGTCAGCACCGGCTCCGTCTCTCAACAGGAAACTGATCAGGCCAAGAGCGACCTCACCGCCAAAAAAGCCGCCGCCGATTCCAGCGCCTCCAACGTCCGCCGCCTCGAAGAACTGCAATCCTTCGAGAAAATCTACGCTCCTTTCGACGGCATCCTCACTGCTCGCAACACCGACGTCGGCCAGCTCATCGACGCCGGCGCCGGCTCCCCGCGCGAACTTTTCCATCTCGCGTCCATCGACAAGCTCCGCGTCTACGTCGCCATCCCCGAAGTCTATTCCCGCGCCGCCGCCAACGGTTCCACCGCCACGCTTACCCTTGACGAATTCCCCGGCGAAATTTTCAAAGGCACCCTCGTCCGCAACGCCAACGCCTTCGACGCCGCCAATCGCACGCTGCTCACCGAAGTCGACGTCGATAATCCCAAAGGCCGCCTCCGCCCCGGCGCCTACGTCTTCGTCCACTTCAAACTTCCCGAATCTGTCTCCAGCGTCACCATTCCCTCCAACGCGTTGCTCTTCCGTAAGGAAGGCCTCCAGGTCGGCGTCGTCCGCGACGGAAAAGTCGAACTCGTTTCCGTCAAGATCGGCCGCGATTACGGCAGCACCGTCGAAATTCTTTCTGGCATCACCGGCTCTGATTCCGTCGTCCTCAGTCCGCCCGACTCTCTCACCAGCGGCAC
>DATHOY010000186.1:0-32652 GCA_035484435.1 Vulcanimicrobiaceae bacterium
CGCGCCGATCGAAGAGCCAGATCACGCGCGGAATGCCTGTACTGCTTCACTGGCCATGATTCAGAGGGTGCGCGAATTGCAGAAGAAGTGGGAGGCCGAGGGCAAGCCGAAACTCGATATCGGCGTCGGATTGAACTCCGGGCCCGCGAGCGTTGGGGAAATGGGCTCGGCGCGCCAGGTCGGATACACGGCGCTTGGCGATACTGTGAATTTGTCTTCGCGACTGGAAGGATTGAACAAAGAATACGGTACGCACATCCTGGTGAACGAAACGACGCATATGGCAGTGAAGGATGCGGGGTTTCTTTTTCGTGAACTGGACATCATTCGCGTCAAAGGGAAATTGCAGCCGGTGACGATCTACGAACTGGTGGGGAAACTTTCCCAGCTGGAACAGGACTCCGGTTACAGCGAACTGAAACAGAGATTGCAAGATTTCGCGGCCGCGCTTCAGCTTTATCGCAAACGGGACTGGGAACAGGCGCAGCACACGTTCCAGGAAATCCTTGACCGCACGCCCGACGACGGGCCGTCACGCATGTATTGGAAACGCTGCCAGGAATACCTCTTCGACGAGCCACCGATCGGGTGGGACGGGGTTTTCACAATGACGCACAAATAGCTCGGCGCGGGGTTCCCTGATTTTTTCGTGAAACTGCTAGAACACTAAGGCTTGGCGATGATGCCGCAGGCGATGCGCGGCGGTGCGCCGCTGCCAGTGCCGCCGGCAACCGCGTGAATTACGATGGCCGTGCCGCCGTTGCTGAAGACGGAATGGTCGTCATCACCCATGGTCACATTCGGGGCGACCGTGGAGACGTGAGCCGTTCCATCTTTTCCGACAATCAGAGCGAAATCCGGAATGTCTCCCGCCGGCGCTCCGTCGTGGGTGTGGCCCGAGGCGTTGAAATGCGGACCTGCGGTTTTGAAATCCGGAGGGTCGCACTTGGCCATCTGGTGAATGTGGATGGAATGCTCGCCCGGGGGAAGCTTTTTGATGTCCAGGGCAATCTTGACTCCCGACGCGGCAGGAGAAAGCGTTGCCGTGCCGACCGCCTGGCCTTCGGCGTTCGTGATGTTCACAACCACGGGCTTTGCGGAAGATTGCTGGGCCATCGCGGCCCCCGAAAATGCCAACAGCGTTGCGGCGCAGGCAAGAATTTTCATTAGTATCCTCTTCGGTTTGAGAATTGAGCGAATCCGACGGAAACCTGAAAACAAGCTCCCCTACTGTACCCCAAACTCTCCGGGCCGAGTGTGAATTTGTGGGCGCGACGTCTCAAGCCTGACCACGGGCCTGACGTTCGGCGTTGAAAAGATTCGAACGCCATTTGCAGAAGCTACCTGCGGGCGGGAGTTGGTGTGCGAGAAGGAGTACCAGTGGGAATCTGGAAGCCCGGTGGGCCAAATTGGCAGCTTCACTTGCATCACAGCAGGTAAATTCCAGGAAATCCATCGCCGAGCGTCTCGGAAATCGCGCCTCATCGAAGGCCGGGCTCCGTTTCAGGGGAGTGCGGTGGATGGCGTACCCAAAAAGGGGGATTTAATAGTCTAATAGTCGTACAAGGCTCGAAGAATCTTGGGCGCAGGGGCGCATGTTTGGGGTGTCTGCGCACGACAGGTCAGGGTACCAACACTAACTTATGTGGATTGTCCGTTTAGCGCTATCCCGGCCATACACCTTTATCGTGATGGCGATTGTGCTTGTTTTGCTCGGCGGGTTTGTCATTCCACGCACGCCCACGGATATTTTCCCGGAAATCAATATTCCGGTGGTTGCGCTCGTATGGACGTACACCGGGTTGCAGCCGCAGGAGATGGAGCAGCGGATCACTTCGAACGTCGAGCGCGGCCTGATGGTGCTGGTCAACGACATCGAACACGTGGATTCGCAATCGCTGAACGGGATTGCCATCATTAAGATTTATTTTCACCCTGGGGCCAATATCCAAACAGCCCTGGCCCAAACGACGGCCATTTCGCAGACATTCTTGAGATCGTTGCCACCCGGCACCACACCGCCGCTGGTCATTATCTATTCCGCGTCCACGGTGCCCGTACTGCAGGTGGGGCTGAACAGCGACAGCCTGAGCGAGCAGCAGATGTTCGACTATGGCAACAATTTCATTCGCACCCAGATTTCGACGGTGCCAGGCGCTTCGATGCCATTTCCATATGGCGGCAAATCGCGCGTGGTTTCCGTGGATATTGATCCCAGCGCAATGCAGGCCAAAGGTCTTTCGCCCGTGGACATCGTCAACGCGGTGAACGCGCAGAACCTGATTTTGCCTACCGGCACGGCGAAGATGGGGACGCTTGAGTACAACGTGGAAATGAACGGCAGCCCGAAAACGATTGCGGAATTGAACGACCTGCCGGTCAAGACAGTGAACGGCTCGACCGTCTACTTGCGGGACGTGGCACACGTGCGTGACGGGTTTACTCCGCAGACGAACGTGGTGCTGACCAATGGCCAGCGCGGCGTGTTGATGAGCATCTACAAGACCGGAAACAATTCCACGCTTTCCATCGTGGACCGCGTGAAGCAGGTACTGAGGGATTACGCGCCTTCGCTGCCGAGCAGCCTACAAGTGAGCAATTTCTTCGACCAGTCAATTTACGTGCGCGCGGCGATTCAGGGCGTGTTACGTGAGGCGCTAATCGCGGCGTGCCTGACGGCGGTCATGATTCTGCTGTTCCTGGGAAATTGGAAAAGCACTTTGATCATCGCGGTTTCGATTCCGCTTTCGATCCTGGTCAGCCTGCTGTGCCTGAGCGCTCTGGGCGAAACGATCAACATCATGACGCTGGGCGGCCTGGCGCTGGCCGTGGGCATCCTGGTGGACGATGCAACGGTGGAAATCGAAAACATCAACCGCAACCTGGCGATGGGCAAAGAAACGGTGCAGGCGATCCTCGACGGCGCGCAGCAGATCGCGGTACCGGCGTTCGTTTCGACACTGTGCATCTGCATCGTGTTTCTGCCGATGTTCTTTCTTTCCGGTGTGGCGAAATATCTGTTCGTGCCGCTGGCCGAAGCCGTGATGTTTGCGATGCTGGCTTCGTACATGTGGTCGCGGACCATTGTACCGACGATGGCGATGTACTTGTTGAGCTCGGATGATGAATATCAGGCCGATCTGCATGTTGGCGAGAAGATGGGCTTTTTCCGGCGCTACCAGCAGGCATTCGAGCACTCTTTTGAGCGACTGCGCGGAGGATATCGCCGGGCGCTGGCCTCGGCGCTCGACCACGCATGGTCTTTCTCCGTGCTGTTCCTGGCGTTCTGCCTGTTGTCCGGCGGGCTGGTGTTTTTCCTGGGGCGCGACTTTTTCCCCAGCGTGGACGCCGGCCAGATCCGTTTGCACATGCGGGCGCGGACGGGCCTGCGTGTTGAAGAAACCACGAAGATTGCCGACCAGGTCAACCAGTCGATCCACCAGGTGATCCCGAGCCGGGATCTGCAGACCGTGATTGACAACGTAGGCTTGCCGTATTCGGGTATCAACCTGACCTACAGCAACTCCGGCACTATCGGCACTTCCGACGCGGAAATTCTGGTGCAATTGAAGCAGGAGCGCGGCAAGTCGACGGGCGACTATATTAATGAGTTGCGGCGGCGCCTGGCGACGGAGTTCCCCGGCGTGCAGTTTTTCTTCCAGCCCGCGGACATTGTGACGCAAATTTTGAATTTCGGCACGCCGGCTCCGGTGGACATCCAAATCGTCGGTGCGAATCAGCCCGCGAATTACGAAATCGCACAAAAGCTCGCAAACAAGATGACGCACATACCTGGCGCGGTGGACGTGCACGTGCAGCAGGCGTTCGACGCGCCGACACTGTTCCTTGATCTGGACAGGACGAGGTCGCAATACGTGGGGATGCAGGCGCGCGACGTGGCGCAAAACCTGCTTGTGTCGCTTTCCTCAAGTTTCCAGACCGCGCCTAACTTCTGGCTGGATCCGAGAAACGGCGTCAGTTACAACGTTGCCGTACAGACACCGCAGTATCGCGTGGACACGTTCCAAGCGCTGCAGAATACGCCGATCACCGGGGTGGGAGCGGGGGTGACGCCGCAAATCCTGGGCAATCTGGTGCATACGAAAACGGTGGCGCGGCCTGCGTCCATATCGCACTACAACGTGCAGCCGATGATCAATGTGTATGCGTCAGTTTATCGGAGAGATTTGGGAAGCGTGGCGCAGGAGGTGCGCAAACTGGTGCACGAGGCGGAAAAAGATTTGCCGCGTGGAAGCCACATCGTGATCCGAGGTCAGGTGGAGACGATGGATTCCTCGTTCCTGGGATTGGGCGTGGGGCTGATCGGCGCGATTGTGCTGGCATATTTGCTGATCGTGGTGAATTTTCAGTCGTGGCTGGATCCCTTCATCATCATCACCGCGTTGCCGGGAGCGCTGGCGGGCATTTGCTGGATGCTGCTAATCACACATACGACGCTGAACGTGCCTTCGCTGACCGGGGCCATCATGTGCATGGGGGTGGCGACGGCGAACAGCATTTTGATGATTTCTTTCGCAAGAGAGCAGATGATTGAGGGTAAGGTCCCCCGCGAAGCCGCGCTTGAGGCCGGCTACGTGCGCATACGCCCTGTGATCATGACGGCGCTGGCAATGATGATCGGTATGGTGCCGATGGCGATTGGGCTTGGCGAAGGCGGCGAACAAAATGCGCCGCTGGGACGCGCAGTGATTGGCGGCTTGCTGTTTGCAACCGTAGCGACTTTGTTTTTTGTTCCGTGTGTTTTTTCGATCATCCACGGATGGCTGGAGCGGCGCAGGCACAGGACGATGGGGGCAGAACCCGCCGTTTCTTAGGACATGACGAAATTGAGTCGGGAGAGAAGGAATGACAACTGAAGGCATGGCAAGCGGAGACAGAGGCGGGCCGGCGCGGAAGAGGAGCCCGCTCTTCACGGTGTTTTTTGTAGTGGTGGTCGTATTGGTCGTGGTGGGCGGGTTGTTGCTGTTCCAGCGGCGGGTGCAGTATCAGGCGCTGGCGAATGAGACGGAAGCGGCATCGATTCCCACAGTCGCGGTTATCCATCCCTCCGTCGAAGCCGGGGACGAAAATCTGGTGCTGCCGGGCACGCTGCAGGCGTACGTGGAATCGCCGATTTATGCGCGCACGAACGGGTACCTGAGGAAGTGGTATCACGACATCGGCACCCGCGTGAACAAAGGCGAATTGCTGGCGGACATCGATACACCGGAAGTGGACCAGCAGTTGGGGCAGGCACGAGCGGATTTGAACACATCGAAAGCGAATGCCCAGCTTTCCGATATCACCGCGGCCCGGTATACGGAACTTTTGAAGACGGATGGCGTTTCGAAGCAGGAAGTGGATAACGCCATTGGGGATCAGGCGGCCAAACGTGCAATCGTGCAATCGTCGGAAGCGAATGTGCGGCGCCTGGAAGAGCTGGAATCGTTCAAGCATATTTATGCGCCCTTTAGCGGCGTGCTGACGCAACGCAGCATCGACATCGGAACGCTGATCAACGCGGGCAATGGCGGAACGTCGCAGCAGTTGTTCTATCTGGCGCAGACGGACCCGATTCGCGTTTACGTGAATGTGCCGGAGCCGTACGCGCCTTCGATTCACGCGGGAATCGGCGCTTACCTGGAACTGACGCAGTTCCCCGGAGAGAAATTCCGAGGAAAAGTGGTGCGCACTTCAAATGCGATTGATCTTTCCACGCGCACTTTGCTCACGGAAGTGGATGTGCCGAATCCGAGCGGGCAATTGCTGCCCGGAGGTTACGCGCAAGCGCACCTGGAAGTGACAGTGAAGGGCGATCGCTTGCAGGTGCCGGTGAATTCCCTGCTGTTCCGTTCGGAGGGGCTGCGCGCGGTGGTGGTGGATTCGAACCACAAAGCGCGGCTGCAAACGCTGACCATCGGCCGCGACTACGGCGTTACTCTGGAAGTTTTGAACGGTTTAAAGGCCGGCGACTGGATCGTGCTGAATCCGCCGGATTCGCTGAATGACGGACAGGAAGTGCATGTGAAGGAAGTGGCGAATCCGATGACGCCTGCAGTTGCCGCTCCCGGCGGCGCTCCGAACCAACCGCCAAAAGCGCCGAGCGTTGTTCCTATGCCCGCGGGGAAAAAGCCCTGATGCGGTTGGAAATACGAAACATTAGAAAAAGCCTTTGCGGCGTTGGGTCACTGACACTGGTGGCTTGGATTGCGGGTTGCACGGTTGGACCAAACTACAAGAAGCCGGCGGCGCCGGTGCCTGCGAAATGGGATGTTCAGGAACCGTTCCGAGAGGCAGCGCCGAAAGATGCCGTTCCGAAGACAAGCTGGTGGACGGTGTTTCATGACGACGAACTGAATGGGCTGGAAACAGAGCTGCTTGCTGCAAATCAAACCCTGAAAGTTTCCGTGGCGCATTACCAGCAGGCGCGGGCATCGGCCGCGGTGCAGAACGCGACGCTTTTCCCAACGCTAGGCGTGGCACCAACGGCGTACCGCCAACGGTATTCGGGCGATCGGGCGACGGGATCGTCTTTCCCGCTCACCGGCCCGATTACGCAGAACAGTTGGTCGATTCCCTTCACTGTCAGCTATGAAGTGGACCTGGTGGGGCAGCGGCGACGAACGATTGAGGCGGCGCAGGCTTCGCTGCAGGCAAACGCGGCAGACCTTGAAAATGTACGCCTGATTCTGTCCGCGGAGTTGGCGGCGGATTATTTCAGCCTGCGGCAACTGGATACCGAGATAGGCGTGCTGCAGCGCACTGTCGACGCGCTGCAAAAAGGGCTGGATCTGGTCAACTCGCGGCACCGGGGCGGAGTAGCATCTGGCCTCGACGTGGCCCAGGAAGAAACACTGCTGAATAGCACGCGCACGCAAGCCACACTGCTTCGACAGCAACGCAAGCAGTTTGAGGATGCGATTGCAGTTTTGACAGGGCGGCCCGCGCCGGATTTCCATCTGGTGGCGCGCGAGCTCACCGCGGAGCCTCCGAATCTGGATACCTCGCTGCCATCGGAACTTCTGGAGCGGCGCCCGGATATCGCCGAGGCAGAGCGGGCGATGGCCGTGGCCAACGCTCAAATCGGAATTGCCAAGGCGGCTTACTATCCTTCTTTGCAGCTCTATGGCCAGGGCGGGTGGAACGCCGCCAAGATCTCACAACTCTTCAATGCCGAGAGCGGCGTATGGGCGGTTGGCACGAATCTGGCGCAGAGTATTTTCAGCGGCGGGGCGAGGCGGGCGCAAGTGCAATTCTCGCAGGCGGGGTACGACGCCACGGTGGCAAGCTATCGCGGCGCGGTTCTGGGCGCGTTCCAAGAAGTGCAAGACAACATTACCGGCCTGGAAGTGCTCTATACCGCTCAGAAATCGCAGGAGGAAGCGGTTGACGCCGCCCGCCGACAAGTGGACGTCGCGACCTCGCGGTATGTGGGCGGCCTAGTAAATTATCTGGACGTGGTGAGCGCACAGCAAAATTTGCTGAGCAACGAACAGGAAGCCGCCATCATTCACGGCCAGCGGCTGGTCACTGCGGTGCTCCTTGTAAAGGCGTTGGGTGGCGGCTGGGATGCCGCAAGCCTCGCCGCAGTGCAGGAAAAGCCACACCTGAAAGATATCGTCGCACCTTGAAAAAGAAAACTCGACTCGAATGTGATCGCCCGCCTTCTGATAGCATTGTGCTGTGCCCGCACAACTAAAGTTCAGCAAGACCCTGGATTTTTCGCAGCTTCCGAAAGACTGGAGAGTTACGCGCGCGTCCGTCGACTGGAAGGGCAGCCCGCTTTTACTCGTTGAAGAGGGAAAACCGGCCTACCCGAGTAACACGACATCCATGGACGCGCGGATTAGGTGGATCAATACTCCGCCCAAGGCGCACCATTTGATTCACTGGGATGGTTCGTCTCAGCGAGCAATCACTTTCGAGAACTCAACTCGCCTGTTCACTTTTCACGTTCAGCCATTCGGTGAAGGATGGTTACTCGGCGAAGCCCGGGGTGGTCACGCAGATGTTTGTGACAACGCAGGGCTCACGCGGGGGACACTTGACTTGGGCGACGCTATCAAAGACGTGCAGACCACTCCTGATGGACGCATTTGGGTAAGTTACTTTGACGAGGGAGTGTTCGGGGGCGGACTTGGTCGGCACGGGCTCATTTGTTTTGACGGTGATGCACAGCCCCTATTTAAGTATTCTGAATTTGCAGATCAGAATCAATTACCGTCCATAGATGATTGCTATGCGATGAATGTAGTCAACGAGGATGAAGTATGGCTCTCTTACTACTCAGACTTCCCCTTGGTTTTCATGCAGAACTTTCAGTTGGGGCAAGCATGGAAAGACTTTGACTGCATAGACGGTGCGTTTGCACTGAACGGGGATACAGTCACGTTCCAGAAATGCTACACCCGACGCGAAGGAAAATCTCAGCTATTGCGCCGCACCCTCTCGGGTTCAGTCCAAGCTGAAGAAGTGGAGGCCGTCGATGAAACTGGCGCACTGGTCAATGGGCTTTTTACGACCGCCGCCAGAGGGGCCAACCTCTATCTGCTAACCGTCACCGCCCTCTACAAATTGCAGATGAATCCTTGACTCATCGGAAGCTCAGCTCTGCTTGAGTTTCTTTAGCTCGCACAAGTAACCTCCTCCTCTCCACGCGAATTCAGTAGTGCACTTCCCGATTGCCGCCGGTGTTACACTTCCCTTCCACGCTTGGATGGCGAGGAGAACGCAGCTTGGTCGAACACCCCTACGTTTTTCGAGACATTGCGATGGTTTTTGCGGCGGCGCTGGTTTGCGGGTTTCTGGCGTGGAGGCTGCGGCAGCCGATTCTCCTTGGGTATGTGCTTGCCGGATTGTTGATGAGCCCGCTGACGCCTGGGCTACACGTACACGACGTGAGCAACTTCGAGGTGATGGCGGAAATTGGCGTGGTCCTGCTGATGTTTTCGGTGGGGATTGAATTTTCCGTGCCGGAACTCTTGAAGGTGAAGTGGGTGGCGCTGGTGGGCGCGCCGCTGGGGATTTTGCTTTGCGTCGGGTTTGGGGTGGCAGTGGGGGAGTTGCTCGGCTGGCCGCTGATCCAGGGCGTGGCAGTCGGCTGCATCATTTCCGTGGCGAGCACTATGGTTCTGTTGCGATTGCTCATGGACCGCGGGGAGATGGCCGCGGAACACGGGCGGCTGATGGTGACGCTGTCGCTGGTGGAGGACCTAGCGGTGGTGGTGCTGACCGTGGTGCTGCCCAGCTTTTCGCCGAGCGGCGGTGCGACGATGGGAGCGGCGGCGTGGAAGGTCGGGAAAGCGATTCTGCTGCTGGTGCCGATCGCGGTGGTGGCGTGGAAACTTTTTCCACCTTTGCTGGCGCGGGTGGAAAAAACGTGCAACGACGAAATCTCATTGCTGCTGGCACTGGCGATTTGCCTGGGCATCGCCGCACTGACGGAGGCGGTGGGACTATCGCTAGCGCTGGGCGCTTTCCTGGCCGGGCTGTTCCTGGGGAATTCCGCGTTCACGCACAAGCTGGCGCACCAGACACAATCCTTGCGCGACGTGTTCGTGGCGTTTTTCTTCGTATCGGTGGGAATGCTGATGGATCCGAGCACGTGGAAAGTGAGCTGGCCGCTGATCCTGCTGATGGTGGCGCTGGTGTTGGTTGGAAAATTTGTGGTGTGGACCGGCGTGGTCTGGTTATTCCGCTATCGGTTCGGCACGGCGTTCCGCGTGGGCCTGGGGTTGACGCAGATTGGTGAGTTCTCGTTCATTCTGGCACAGGTTTCGATGAAAGCCGGCTTGATCTCGCCAGCCTTGTATCACGCGACGCTGGCGGCTTCGCTGATTACGATTCTGTCCAACGCGACAATTTTCCGCTTCCTGAAACCGGTGGCCGGAAGCCAGCCGGCGGCCGCCAGCGATCCCGCCGAAGCGCGTGCAACGGCATGAAATTTTCTATGACGAAGTATCGGTGAAGATTTCCTCGGATTCCGGAAGCGAATCCGCCTAGCCCGGCAGAATCGTTTGCTGGCCGGCAACCACCTTCCACCCGCCTGTCACGTTGTTCAAATAGACGTGAATCACGCGGTATTGCCTGGCAAAATTCCGGCCATCCTGCACGCCTCGCGTGCTCCAGGTACAGGTGACGACGGCGGTGGGACCGAAGATCCGGACATGAATGTCCGTGGCGATAAAATTGGTGTACTTCATCGTGGAGTTCTGGATCGAACTGACCAGCCGGGCCCGGTCCATGATTTCTCCGGTGGGAGCGGTGCCGATGAAGTCGTCGCTGTAGACGCGCTGGAAGAAACTGGCATTGTTCAGGGCCATGGCGTGAGCGGTCTCTTTCTCGAGGATCACAACCTCTTCCGCTTCCACATCCACTTCCGCCGCGATTCTTTCTTTTCTTTGCTTGGAGCTGAGCTGTTGTGCCGAGAGGAATGCCGGACAACAAAGTAGACCTGCCATTAGCCATCCTGCGCGTCGAATCAGCATTCCATCCCCCTGCCGCGTTCGGCAATCCGGCCGCACCCTGAGTTGATTCCCCTTGCGGGCCCATCTATTAGCTTGCGCCTTGCGGACTGGATTCGGGGTGTTCGGAAGGAAGGAGTTTGTCCACTCGGTAAAGGTTGGGGCAAAGGGCCGGCGAGAGGCCTCGGCCCATCTTTTGGGACGGAATCTGCGACAATTTAGAGAAGCGCATGACGGACAAAACCGAAATCGAACAAGCAGCGCGCATCGTTCGCGAAGGCGGGCTGGTGGTGTTTCCCACCGAAACGGTTTACGGACTTGGGGCGAATGCGCTGGACGCGAACGCTGTTCGCAAAATCTATGCGCTGAAGGGGCGCCCGGCGACGAGTCCGCTGATTGTTCACGTGGCCAGCATCGAGGAGGCGAGAGAATTGGCGGCCGAATGGCTGCCGGAAGCGGAGCGGCTGGCGCGACAGTATTGGCCCGGCCCGTTGACGCTGGTTGTGCCGAAGAAAAACACGATTCCGGACGAGGTGACTGCCGGGCTGCCGACCGTTGGGATGCGCATGCCGCGGCATCCAGTGGCGCTGGAGTTGCTTCGGGCAGCGGGCGTGCCGATTGCGGCCCCGAGCGCGAATCGCTTCACGCAGCTTTCGCCGACAACGGCTGAGCATGTGCGGGAGGCGTTCGGAGCGGACATGCCATTCCTGCTGGATGGCGGCCCGTGCGAGGTGGGCCTGGAGTCCACGGTGATTGCGGTGACGCGGGAGGGGCTGGAGGTCTTGCGGCCGGGGATGGCCTATGTGAACGATGCGTCGGCGGCGTACTCGAACGAAGCGGGAGATGCAGCGCAGCGTTCACCGGGCCAGCATCGCAAGCACTACAGCCCGAAGACGCGGGTTGTCCTGGTCAGCCGCGGGCATTTGCCGAAGGATGGACGCGGGGCATATCTCTGGCTGGACTACAACGCTGTGGCCGCCGGCAGGCAACGCATGCCGGCAAAACCGGAGGAGTACGCGGCCGAGCTATACAGCACGCTGCACAAGCTGGACGGGCAAGGCTTCGACTGGATCGCGGTGGAGCTTCCTCCGGACTTGCCCGAGTGGGAGGCGATTCGAGACCGCCTGGTGCGCGCAGCCTATTAATTTGGCTTTCTCGCTCTCGCGCAAGTTTCTTTTTCGCAGAAACACGTTACAATTCGCGGATTAAGACTGGAGGATTCATGCTTGTACGATTTCGATTTCACAGAGTTTTGCTATTTGGGTTGATTGCTATTGGTTGCGTTGCTGCGATTGGATTGCGGGGCCGAGTTCAGGCACAGGGCGTGACGGCTGCAGAAAAGCCGTTTGTCGTGGAGTACTACTACAAGGCGAAGTGGGGGCATGCGGACGAGTTCATCTCGCTTTTTCGCAAGAATCATTATCCCGTGTTGAAGAAAAATGTGGAGCTAGGCCGCATGCTGCGGGTGTCCGCGGTGATGCCCATCTATCACACCACGGAAGATGGACGGTGGGACTATCGGGTGACGATTGTGTACAAGAACGCCGCGGTGGCGCACGACAATTTTGATTCCACGGCGCTACTCAAGCAGCTCTACCCGGATCAGGAAACTTACAAGAAGGAAGAGCAGCGGCGGTTCGAGATTCTGGACGCACACTGGGATCTGCCGGTGAAAGAGCTGGATTTGGACGCGAAGTAGGAGCGGCCCGCCTCGGAAGGCGGGCCCTACAATAATAGGAGTAGAGAATCAGAGATTGTCGGTGAAGAATTTGGTTACGTGTTCCCAGAGGATGCGCTGGGCTGGGGGGTCGCCGACGCCGTGGCCGCGGCCGGGGAAGGCCATGACCTCGACATACTTTCCATCGCGAATCAGCTCGTCGATCAGCAGCAGCGTGTTGGAATAGTGCACATTGTCGTCGCCCTGGCCATGGGCGATGAGCAGTTTGCCTTTCAGATTGCCGGCGTTTTTGATGGGCGAGGAATCCTTGTAGTTTTGCTCGTTCTTCGGCAGCAGCCCCATGTAGCGCTCGGTGTAAATCGTGTCGTAGAAATGCCAGTCGGTGACCGGCCCGCCGGCAAAACCCACCTTGTAGATATCGCCGGCTTCAAACATCGCGTGCAGGGTCATGTGGCCACCATAGCTCCAGCCCCAGATGCCGAGGCGGTTTGCGTCCACGTAGGGTTGCTGGCGCAGCCAGGCTGCGCCGTCGCGCTGGTCGGCAAGTTCCTGCGCGCCGAGATGTTGGTGCACAGGCGCTTCGAAGACGTGGCCGCGTCCGGCGGAGCCGCGATTATCGAGCGAGAAAATGATGTAGCCCTTTTGGGCCATCATCTGGTGCCAAAGGAAGGTCGCGGAGCGCGACCAGGCATTCAAAACCACCTGGGCGTGCGGGCCACCGTAGGTGAATGTAATTACCGGATATTTTTTCGCGGGATCGAAGTTCGGCGGCTTGATCATAGAGCAGTTGAGCGTCACGCCGTCGTGCGACTTTATGGTGAAGAATTCGACGGCCGAGAGATGATACTCGGCAAGTTCAGGTACATTGTCCTCTTCGAGCGTTGCGAGCTTTGAGCCGTCGGCCGAGAAACTGTCTCGGCGGGGAGGCGTCATTGCGTTCGAGTACGTGTCTACATACGCAGCGGAGGTTGGGGAGAAGCGGATGCCATGGGTGCCTGCTTCCTTCGTGATGCGAGAGAACCCGGAGCCGTCAAGCGAAACGCGGTAGAGTTGGCGCTCGATGGGGGATTTTTCCGTGGCGATGAAGTAGACGACGCTCTTCACTTCATCCACAGCCTCTACTTGCGATACTTCCCAATCGCCTTTGGTCAATTGAGCGGGCTGTTTGCCGCCGAGGTCGTAGAGGTAAAGATGGCGGTAGCCGGTGCGTTCGCTGGCCCAGAGAAAACGCTTCGAATCTTTCAGGAAGCGCAGATCGTCGTTCACATTGATCCAATTGGGATCTTTCTCGGTGAGGACCGTGGCGGCGGTTCCGTTCGCTGTATCCGCCAGAAGCAGGTCGAGTTGATTCTGTTCGCGGTTGATTCGCTGGATGGCGAGGTGCTTCGAATCCGGCACCCAGTTCACGCGGGCGAGGTAGATATCGTCGTTAGAGCCTGTATCCATGCGGCGCGACGCGCCTCCGGCGGCGGAGACCACGTAGACGTGCACGACGGGATTCGCGCCGGTTGGAACGGGATATCGCTGCAGTTCCGCTTCACCGGTATAGGATTCAAAATTCAGAAGCGAAAATTGCGAAACCTTTCGCTGATCCATTTCGAGATACGCGACGGATGCGGAATCGGGCGACCACCAATAAGCGGTGGCAATGTCGAGTTCTTCCGGGTACACCCAATCGAGCTCGCCCTTGCGGACGTCTTCCGTTCCGCCTTGCGTCAGCGAGTGTTCTTTTCCATCGGCGGTGCTGACTGCCCAAAGATTGTGGCCGCGGATAAAGCTGACGAATTTTCCGTCGGGGGAGATTTTGGGGTCGGCGAGGTCTTGGGTACCGGAAACGAGTACGCGGCTGGATTGGGATTTCAGATCGTACCAGGCAAGCGAATTCGCTCCTTGAAAGAGAATGGCTTCGCCGGAAGGGGCCCATTGGTAAAGCGGAGGCGCGTGGCGGCCGAGGCCGGTGGCCTGCGTGGTGGCGGCAGCGGGATTGGTGAGCGCGGCGTCCCATTTATCGGCGGGAACGAGAGCGGAGCGCTGGCCGGTGGCGGGGTCCACGACCCAGAGTTCACGGCGCGCATCTTTACCGGGGCCAATCATTTCAACGTAACTGAGGCGCTTGCCGTCGGGCGTCCAGGATAGCCCGGCGTTCAAGTGGCCGGCGAGCGAAGGAGCGCGGAAGATGCGGTCTACGGTGAGTTCGCTGGGATTCGCCGGGATTTGAGGTTGTTGCGCGCGACTGGATGGGACTGCGGAAACGGCGAACACTATCAGGCTGGAGAAGATTAGGCTGCGAACAGTCTGGTGGCGGATCATGCTTGCTCCTTGAGAGATTGAAAATCATCGCGCGCAATAATAACGCGCCACGGCGAAAGGCAAAACCGAAGGCGTGCCTTCGGGCCGACCTGAAGGTCGGCCACTACACGTTAGCCTGGGGGCCAGCGGAAATTGCGGCCTCCGAGAAGATGCAGGTGGAGATGGAAAACGGATTGGCCGGCGCCGGCGCCGTTGTTGAATACGGTGCGGTAGCCGGACAGGAGATTGCGCTCGGTGGCGAGTTTGGCAGCTACCAGTTGCAACTTGCCAAGCAGCGCCTGGTCGGCGGGCTCGGCATCGTGCAACGCGACGAAATGTTTCTTGGGGCAAATCAGAATGTGCACGGGCGCCTGCGGGTTGATGTCTTCGAAGGCGAACACGTCCTCGTCCTCATAGACGAGCTTGGCGGGAATCTGTTTCGCGCCAATTTTGCAGAATAGGCAATTGGGGTCCATCTACTTCACTCCTGAGGGATCTTTTTCGTCGAGGCGAATCACGATCGGCGAGAATCCTTCCGCGTTGCGAAGCTTTTCGCCGAAATCCTGCGCCGCTTGCTGGCCGGAAATCCTGCCGACACGCACGCGATAGAACGCGCCGTCGGGAGAATCATACTGCTGAATGAAGATAGGCGAATAGCTGGCGTTCAAGCGGTCGCGCAGGCGCTCGGCGTTGCCGCGATCGTGGAATGCGCCAACCTGCACAGTGAAGAAGCCGGCGGTGACGTCCACGTTGCCAAGGACCTCGACGCGCACCGGAACGACGCCGGGGCCGATGGATTCAATTTCGCGCGCGGCAGCCTGTGAGAGATCGATGATGCGGTTGTCGACGAACGGGCCGCGATCGGTGATGCGGACGGTGGTGGTTTTGCCGTTATTGAGATTCGTGACGCGCACCATGGTTTCAAACGGAAGCGTGCGATGCGCCGCGGTCAATTTGTACATGTCGTAGACTTCGCCGTTCGAAGAGCGCCGGCCGTGAAAGGGATTGCCGTACCAGGAGGCGTTGCCTTCCTCGGTATAGCCGACTGGCGCGGGCTCTTGAGGGGGCTTTGCGCGTTTCGGGTGGGCCGGCGGTGCGGAGCTTGGCGGAACCGAGGTGTCCCGCTTGGCGCTATCGATAGTCCCCGCAGGCGCCGGGGCAGGCGGAGCGGGCGCGGGTCGGCGATCAGCGATGGGACGCCTGCCAGCGCAGCCCAGCAGCAGCTGGGTTGAAAGATAGAGAAGAACTAAGGAGCGGAGTTGAGCCGTCTTCACGATTTGGCGTCGGTGGAGGCTTGCGAACCCCGGGCGGCAACCCTCGCTTCCAATTTTCGGGCGGCTTCGGAAAGCTTTTCGGAAGCTTCGCGGAGAACCTGGGCGGTGCGCTTCTCCGTGGCTGGGGCCACTTCTTCGTCCACAAACTTGCGGAGGCGAGTCAACTCCTCCTCCAGTCGCTTGCCAATCTCTTCGAATTTGTCCATGGCTGCACCTTTTCCATGCGCCCCGGAACGTGGAGCGAGATTCCGGTATTATAGGAACGCGCAAAAGTGCATGCAAGGAGGAGTATTGGCCCTTCCTTATCGCTGGCAATACAGGGTGGACCGCTGGAAGCAGTTCTTCGGCGGGATGTTTGGAGGCGGCGAAAAGCGGCCGCAACTGTGTCCCGCGTGCGGCGCGCTGGTGGGCATCACCGCGACACGCTGCCACGAGTGCGGAGCAAACCTTCGGTTTGGCCTGGCGGCGTGGAGCAAAGGCCTGGCGGAATTTTTCGGCGGGCACGCGCCGGTGACAGTGGCGATCCTGATTGTGAACATTGTGATGTTTGCCGCCGAGTTGATGGGCACAATCCAGTCCGGGCAGTTCGGCGGGCTCAGCATCCTGTGGGGAATGAATTGGGAAACGCTCTATCGCCTGGGCGCCAGCGACCCCTACGCAATTCGGATCCTGTATGAGTGGCAGCGACTGGTGACCGCCATGTTTTTGCACATCGGGTTGATTCATATCGGGTTCAACATGATGGTGCTGCTGGATATCGGGCCGATTGTCGAAGAGCTTTATGGCTCGGCGCGCTATTTGTTTGTCTATATTTTCACGGGAATGGTGGGATTCGCCTTGAGCATGTTTTTTCACCCCGCCGCGGGAGCCAGCGGCGCGTTGATGGGCTTGATTGGAGTGATGATCGCGGTAACCACGAAGCGCAGCGGTGCGGCAATGCAGGCGATGAGGTCGCGGCTGATTTCCTGGGTGGTCTCCATTTTTGTGATTGGCTATTTTATGCATGCGGACAACTACGGTCACTTCGGCGGACTAGCCACCGGGTTCCTTCTAGGAAAGCTGATGGCGGACAGGGCGCCGCTAAATGCGAGTGAGAGAAACAGGGCTTATCTTCTTGGATGGCTGGCGGGGATCGTGACGCTGGCGAGTTTTGTGCTGATGTTTGTCCACTACCGGGACAAATTGCCGTGGACTGATTAGTGGGCGATGAATTGTTTTACGAAGAGTGGTGCAGGCGGCGTGCGACGGTGACGGCGTAGTGGAAACCGGAAATGACGACGAAGGCGCTGACCGCGTAGGCAAGGTAGTGGAGAAGAATGCTCACGAATTGGTTGGGATAGGCAGCGCCGTAGACCGTAAAGAAAACCACCGCGATTTCAAAGAATGTGGTGGCCTTGCCGAGGAGACTTGGCGGGAACGGCCGGTAGCCCTGAATAATCAGGATGACGGCGGCCACGACAAGAAGCAGCATGTCTCGGCTGATCACCAGAATTGTGAGCCACCAGCCGATTTTCTTTGCCATCGCCAGCACGATGAAGGATGAGCTGAGCAGAAGTTTGTCGGCGATAGGGTCGAGATATGCGCCGAGGGCGGATTTCTGGTCCAAACTGCGGGCCAGCAGGCCATCCAGCGCATCTGAGGCGGCGCTGACAAACAAGACCAGCAGGGCCCACTGATATTTTTCGTAGAGAATGAGGATCAGGAATAACGGCAGGAAGCCGAGACGCAGAAACGTAATTTGGTTGGGTACGGTCCAGATCCGCGCTTTCATTGGTCAAAAGAATAACGCAGTTCAGGCGAACTGCGCGAGGTAATCCATCAAGGAGCGGCCGATCTTGCGCTGAAAAATTTCGGACATTGAGGGGATGGAGCCGGCAGGCTCGTCGAGAGAGATGCGTTCGACACGGGTCATGGGGAAAAAGATGGTGGGCAAGCCGATGCGCTCGGCGTCCAACTGGTTGATCTGGCTGACAAAGTGATCGAAGGAGTTCAGGTCGACGCCGCGCATGGTGACGCCGCTGGGGTTGATTTCGAGCAAAATGCCCCAGATCTTTTCGCGGGGCGAGTGCAGGCTGACGATGACGATGGAGTTGGGGTCCATGATTTTTGTTGTCCTGTGTCCACTCCAGAATAGCGCAGGCGAATCAAAATTCGGGAAGAGTTGCAATGGAGGTTTCCGGTGAATCATACCGGTCTGGAGTTCAACGGGATTTCCCTGGTTTCGCGGCTCCGTAGGAAAGACTGAGCCAATCCAGCGCGTCGTGAAGATTAGTATCGGAAGCGAGCGTGAACGAGAACCAGCCTTTGCCTGGGGAGTTGGTGTGGATGCGGAGGTCGCCTTGAGCGCGCTGCAATAGAGCCCGGGGCATGGGATTAAATTTAATGAGGATGGAGGCATCCGGGCCGAATCCCCGCGAGTTGGGGAGGGCGGCGAAGATTTTTTTCCCACGATAGAGGGCCCGCAAGCCGAACATGCGCTTGGCGATTACGCCGGGCCAGGAGAGCAGTTCGGATTCGAGCAGGGCCGACCAGCGGCGCGTCTCTTCAGAGACGGGCAGAAGTTTCGGCCGCGCGACAGCCGGTTTCCGGCGAATTGCCTTGGATTTCGGCGTCTTCACAAACTTTCTAGACCGGCATGACGGCGGGGCCATTGGCCGGAAGATGGAGTTTTGGCTCAGTGAGGGATTGTACTTGTTCGAGCGTAGTGTCAGGCGCGAGTTCGCGAAGCACGAGGCCTTGCGGCGTGATGTCGATGAAGGCTAGTTCGGTGACAATGTGATCGACCACTTCGACGCCGGTGAGCGGCAGCGTGCATTTCTTGAGGATTTTGGGTTTGTTGTCGCGGGTGGCGTGCTCCATCGCGATGAATACGCGCTTCGCGCCCGCAACGAGATCCATTGCGCCGCCCATGCCTTTCAGCATTTTGCCGGGGATGGCCCAGTTGGCGAGAGTTCCCTTTTCATCCACCTGCAGCGCGCCGAGGACGGTGAGGTCCACATGAGCGCCACGAATCATGGCGAAAGAGTCGGCGGATGAAAAATAGCAGGTACCTGGGAGTTCGGTGACCGTTTCCTTGCCGGCGTTGATGAGGTCGGGATCGACGTCAGCTTCGAGTGGATACGGACCGACGCCGAGCATGCCATTCTCGGATTGCAAAATGACGTCCATGCCAGCCGGGACGAAATTAGCGACCAGCGTAGGCATGCCGATACCGAGATTGACGTAGTAGCCGTCGCGGAGTTCCTTGGCTATGCGGCGTGCGATTCGTTCGCGTTTTTGTTCTTCGGTTAAGGGCATAGATTTAGCTCGGCATTATTTTGCAATACCCAATTTGCTCGCCAGTGTCAGCAGCGGCAGATAGAGCAGGAATATCACGATTCCCACTGTAATGAGTGCGACGAAAAACACTCGCGCGGTCAGTACAAATCTTCGGCGGGGTTCATGAATTGAGTATTCTTTGCAAATTACAAATACTGCCAACGCAACAAACAAGCTCGGTAGTAGCCAATAGTAGGTAGCTAGCAAAATGCGTGTGGGCCAAGGCAACTGAACTCCCAACCCGTGGAACATATCGGAGTAGACCGGGATGACGCGGACAAGAAGAGGAGCGAGCAACAAACATAAGGCTGCAACAATTCCCGTTGTGAGCGAGGATAAGAGGCGCGCCACCGGAAATTCCGTGGCTCTTTGTGGCGTGTCCATACTGTGGTTTTCATTCATAATTTGGTCACCGTGCGTTTCTCGATGCGCTTTGCGTAGTTGGCGCCCTCAAAGATTGCGTTGATGTAGATGCCGGGAGTGTGGACTTCGTCGGGCGGGAGTTGGCCCGGTTCGACGAGTTGCTCGACTTCGGCGATGACGTAGTCGGCGGCGGTGGCCATTACCGGGTTGAAGTTGCGTGCGGTTTTGCGGAAGACGAGGTTGCCCCAGCGGTCACCCTTCCAGGCTTTTATGAACGCGAAATCGCCGCGCAGGGCGCGCTCCAGAACGAACTGGCGGCCGTCGAATTCACGGGTTTCCTTGCCATCGGCGACCATGGTGCCGTAGCCGGTGGGAGTGTAAAAGGCGGGGATGCCTGCGCCACCCGCGCGCAGGCGTTCGGCGAGCGTGCCTTGTGGATTCAGCTCCACCTGCAATTCGCCACTGAGAACAAGCTGTTCGAACAGTTTGTTCTCACCGACGTAGGTGGAGACCATTTTTTTCACCTGGCGATTCTGCAGCAGCAAGCCAATGCCGAAATCATCGACACCGGCGTTGTTGCTTACCACCGTGAGGTCTTTCGTACCTTTGCTGCGAACTGCCGCGATAAGATTTTCCGGAATGCCGCACAAGCCGAAGCCGCCCATCAAAATCGTCATGCCATCGTGCAGATTGGCGATGGCAGCTTCGGCGGAGGCAATGCGTTTATCCATGGAGAAAGTTTTAGCATAGCCGGGAGGATTGTGTCGCCCCTCCGGGGCTTTTCCCGTGCGGGTCCGGACCCAGCGCTCGCGCGCTGGGCTAGTGGTGTGGCGCGCCTCCGGCGCTGGCTACTGGAGATGTGAAGAGAGTTGCGAGCGGAAGGCGTGCGGCGTCAGGTCCGTTATACGGCGAAATTCGCGGGTGAAGTGGCTTTGGTCGGCGAAGCCGGTGAGTTGGCTGATATCGGCGAGTGGCAGTTCGCGATCCAACAGGTAGCGGCAGGCTGTGCGGATGCGCAGGCGGCGGGTGTATTCGCCGATCCCCTCGCGATGGAAGCGGCGGAAGACGCGGGAGAGATGGACGGGATGCACGCCGGCTGCGGCACCCAGGTCGTTGAGCGTTAGATGCGCGCAACATTCTGCGTGGAGCTTGTCCAGTACGCGGGTGAGCCACTGCGGTGCATGCTTCTTTTCCTGAAGAGGAAGACGCGCCGCTAGGCCTGTTACTTCGGCCAACAGGCTTTCCACGCAGAGTGTATCTGCTTGCTCGACCGCGAAGGTTTCCCGAAACAACTGCATCGCCAGCCAAAACAGTGGGCCTCCGCGCGTGTCCTCGCATCCCTGGTCGAGCTTGCCAGAGCATTCGGCGAGCCGGGTTTTCCAACCGGGCCGCAGTTCGATGTGAAAGAAACGCAAACCTCCGAGAGCGATTTCATCCTGATGCGGAATGCCGGCGGGGCGGAACATCAGCGACATCGGCGAAAACTGTTTTTTGTGGCGACCGTAGCGTTCACCGTAAAAACCGCGCAACAGTAATCCAAAAAAGGGCAATTCGTGGGAGTGCATCGGCAACTTCCGCGGCACGGGATGGCGCAGGTCGCTGAAGACCGCCCCGGAGGATTCCAAGCGATGGCGGACAGCACCGAAGAATTGCCCGCCTTGAAGGCGGGATTCGCCGGCGGGTATGAGTCGCGTTTCAGCCATGGGGATTCCGGGCGCGGAAAGATGTTGCTTTTGTTCTAGACGCGGCGCGCTTGGATTGGTTAGTTTCATGCACGAGTGGCTTAGATACCGATGGAGGAGATGAAATGTTGCGAATTGGCGTACTGTTGAGCATCTCGTTGGTGCTGTTGATTCTGGGGAGCGTGCTTCCCCCCGTTAACCAGGCGAATCCTGCGTCCGCGAACATGCCTGAGTATACGGCGGACGGGCAACTGAAGTTCCCTGCAAATTATCGCGAGTGGGTGTACCTGAGCAGCGGGATTGACATGAGTTATGGCCCGGGGGCAGGAATGGACCATTCCATGTTTGATAACGTGTTCGTGAATCCGGAGGCCTACAAATATTTCGTGGCCAACGGCACCTGGCCGGACAGAACCATGCTGGTGCTGGAGGTGCGCGGGGCGGAGAGCAAATCGGCGATCAACAAGGCCGGCCATTACCAGGGGACCCAGGTCATGGGCCGAGAGGTACACGTGAAGGATGAAAACCGGTTCCCGGGGAAGTGGGCGTTCTTTGGCTTCGACGACACCGCCACGGCCAAGATGGTTCCGACGGACAGGGACTGCTACTCGTGTCACGCGCAGCACACGGCGGTGGATACGACGTTTGTGCAGTTTTATCCGACGCTGATTGAAATTGCGAAGAAGAAGGGGACGCTGAGCCCGGCGTATGTCAAGGAAGAGGCGGCGGCTGCGAAATAAGATACGGACCGCCTCGGAAGGCGGTCCCTACATAGACCGCAGGAGTTTGTAGAGTTCGTTGGCGGCGTCGAAGTCGGCTTCGAGTTCCCGGGAGCCTAGACGTTCGCGGAGATCGTCGAGGCGGCGGGCGAAGAGATCGAGGGCGGCGGAAAGCACTTCCCTGTTGGTGAGGACGATGTCGCGCCAGGTGGCGTAGGAACTGCCGGCGAGGCGCAGCGTGTCGCGGAGGCCGGGGCCCGCGAGGGTGATCGGCAGGCCGTTTTCATCGAGGCGATCGTAGAGAAACGAGCCAAGCGCGACCGCGGTGAGCTGCGGCAAGTGCGAAGCGAGGCCGACGGCATAATCGTGCTGCTGCGCGCCGAGCCAGGTGGGTCGGGCTCCCAACTTTTCCAGAATTCTTGTAAACGCAAGGATGCGCGGGTCGCGATCTTCGTCCGTTGGCCCGACGAGCGCATAGGTGGATTTCTGAAACAAGTCTGCGTCCGAATGCGCGAAGCCGGAAAGTTCGCGCCCCGCCATCGGATGACCGCCCAGGAATATTGGAGTGGATTCTTCGTCTTCGAAGAGTTCGACGGCGGCGGTGCAGATACGCATTTTCGTGCTGCACGCGTCGGTGACCAAGGCATGCGGCGCGGCGTTTTGCGCGATTTCGGGAAGAATGTCCAGGGTGACGCCGATGGGCAAGGCGATGTAAATCAGGTCGGCGCCGCGAATGGCCGGTTCGATGGCACCTGAAAATGTAGCGTTCGCCACGCCTGAGCCCTTTAGCTGATGCGCGACTTCCTCGCGGTCCCAGCCGATGATGTGCATGTCCGGCGTGTATTTGCGCAGGGCCTTGGCGAACGAGCCGCCGATGAGGCCGGTACCGAGGATGGCTGCGCGCTGGATCAAGTGGGGCATCGTTACGCGACGCGGCGGCCGACGGCCGGCGCGATGATGCGGATTTCACTCATGAGTTGCGCAAACTGCGTAGGCTCCAGCGATTGGGCGCCGTCGGAGAGGGCGTGGTCGGGATCGTTGTGGACTTCGATGAGCAGGCCGTCGGCGCCTGCGGCTACTGCGGCGCGGGCCATGGCGCCGACTTTGTCGCGGCGTCCGGTGCCGTGCGACGGATCGGCAAAAATGGGGAGATGCGAAAGTTTCTGGATCACCGGGATGGCGGCGATATCCAGAGTGTTGCGGAGGTACGTGTCAAAGGTGCGGATACCGCGCTCGCAGAGAATGACGTTGTAGTTTCCCCCTGCCAGAATGTATTCCGAGCAGAGCAGCAACTCTTCGATGGTCGCGGACATCCCGCGCTTCAGGAGCACGGGCTTTTGCACTTCGCCGAGTGCGCGCAGAAGGAAATAGTTTTGCATGTTGCGCGCGCCAACCTGAAAGATGTCGACGTAAGTGCTCATCATTTGGATTTGCGAAGCGTCCATCACCTCACTGACGACGAACAGGCCAAATTTATCTGCGGCTTCGCGCATCAATTGAAGGCCCTTTTCACCCATGCCTTGAAACGCGTAGGGCGAACTGCGCGGCTTGAACGCTCCGGCGCGCATGATTTTCGCTCCGGCTTTGGAGACGGCTTCGGCGACCGCCATGATCTGCTCGCGGGATTCCACAGAGCACGGGCCGGCAGCGACGACAACCTCCGGGCCGCCGATTTTCACGCCGCGCCCGAGATCGATTACCGTGCCTTGCGGCTTGAAATGGCGACTGGCGAGCTTGAAGGGTTGCGTAATCCGAACCACTTCTCGAACGCCTTGCAACAGCTCAAAATCGCGGTGATCGAAGTCGCGGTGCACGCCGACAGCGCCGAGAACGGTGTGCGACGCGCCGGTGGAACGGTGGACATCGAAGCCGCTGGCTACCACGCGGTCGATGACGTGCTGAATCTGTTCTTCGGTTGCGCCTTCTTGCATTACGATGACCATGTTTCGTCCTCAACTCTCAATATTTTTGCGCGGAACAAAGCAGCCGCCCGCTGACGGCGAGCGGCCGCTACAAATTCGATCAATCACTTTGAGTCTTTCTCATTTGCCGGATCGCCGTGCATCGCGACGCGTTCGGCGCTGCGCGCTTCGTCGATGATGCGTTCGAAGAGGCGCCGGATGGCAGCATTCGTCAACGGGCCGCGGTTATTTCGCGCGGCGTTCGATAGAACTTCGTTTTCGCGCGCGGGCTGGTAAATCGGCATGCCCGCCGCCTGCTTCAGCCGCCCGATCTCCAGCGCGCACTGCGAACGCTCGTTGAGAAGCTCGACCAACTTTTTGTCGATCTCATCCATGCGCTGGCGCCAGTCGGAGATGTTCATATCTTGGCCTCTCGCCGGGAGAGTCCGCGGCGGCCTGCTTCCTTGAGGATCGAGACTCGCTCGCCCAGGGCCGCTGAAGCGGCTTCGACTGAGGAAGACTTCTCAATCTCGGAAACCAGAGCCGAGCCCACTACCGCCGCATCGGCAAGCCCTCCAAGAACCGAGACGTGTCCGGGCAACGAAATGCCGAAGCCCACAGCGACTGGCAATTCCGTGAACTGATGGACCCGCCGCAGCAGACCGGGAAGATCGTCTGGCAGCAAATCTTTCGCGCCGGTTACGCCGGTGCGGGAAATAAGGTAGAGAAATCCGGAAGAGCAGGCGGAGATTTTCCGCAGCCGCTCGTCATCGGACGTCGGCGCCGCAAGAAAAATGGTATCGAGATTCTGCGCGCGAAGGATGCGGCGATAATCTTCGGACTCTTCCGGCGTCAGATCGGTGACGAGCACACCATCGGCTCCGGCCTGAGCCGCGGAGGCCGCAAACTTCTCAAGACCCATCTGGAGAATTGGATTGAAATATGTGAAGAGAACCAAAGGCACCTGGCTGGTCTGCCGAATCCGCCGCACCAGTTCGAGGACTCCCGCAAGCGACGCGCCGGCTTTCAGAGCACGTTCCGAAGCGCGCTGAATCGTGGGCCCGTCGGCCAGTGGATCACTGAACGGGACGCCTAGTTCGATCACGTCCGCCCCCGCTTCGGCCAGCGCGAGAACAAATTTGTGGGTGGCATCGAATGACGGATCGCCCGCCGTGATGTAGGCAACGATGCCCAGTTCGCCGGCGGCACGCAGCTGGGCGAAGCGCTTTGAGATACGGGTCGAGTTTTGTGTCGCGCTGGTCATTGTTGTTGGCAGATTAGAGCAGCCGCTTATAGGTGTCCATGTCCTTGTCGCCGCGGCCAGAGAGGTTGAGGATGACCAGGTCGCTGGACTTGAACTGCGGCAGGCGTTCGATGAGGCCCGCGATGGCATGCGCGGATTCGAGCGCGGGAATGATACCTTCCGTAAGTGACAGCAACTTCGCCGCATCGAGCGCGGCCTGATCATCCACCGCGGCATATTCAGCGCGATGCTGGTCCGCAAGCCAGGCGTGTTCCGGACCAATGGCCGGATAGTCGAGGCCAGCGGAAATCGAATGCGTTGGCGCAATCTGGCCATCTTCATTCTGCAAGACGTAGGTGTAGGTTCCCTGGAGAACGCCTGGGCGAGCGCCGGTGAATCCCTGATGGGCTGAAAGGCGCGCGGCGTGTTCGCCCAAACCGTTGCCGCGGCCGCCGGCTTCGATGCCGACCATTTTCACGTCGGCATCCTTCAAGAATTCATGGAACAAGCCAATCGAATTGGAGCCGCCGCCAACACAGGCGTAAAGATGCGTGGGTAGACGCTTTTCCGCGGTGAGGACCTGTTGTCGTGCCTCCCGGCCGATCACCGAGTGAAAATCGCGGACCATCGTCGGGTAGGGATGCGCGCCGAGAACGGAGCCGAGCAAGTAATGCGAGTCGCGCACGTTGGTGACCCAGTCGCGCATCGCTTCGTTGATGGCGTCTTTCAACGTCTTGCTGCCAGACTCCACGCCGATTACTTCCGCGCCCACCATGCGCATCCGCGCGACGTTGAGCGCCTGCCGAGCCATGTCTTCCGTGCCCATGTACACAGTGCACTTCAGGCCGAGATGCGCACCGACCGTGGCCGAAGCTACGCCGTGCTGGCCCGCACCGGTTTCCGCGATGATCCGCGGCTTACCCATTTTCACGGCGAGCAGACCCTGTCCAATGGCATTGTTGATTTTGTGCGCGCCGGTGTGCAGAAGATCTTCGCGCTTCAGATAAATGCGCGGGCCGCCAAGTTTGGCCGTCAGCCGCGAAGCAAACTGCAGCGGCGTAGGGCGCCCCGCAAAATTCTTCAGCAGGTTCTGGAATTCCGCCTGAAACACAGCGTCATTTTTGGCAAGCTCGTAGGCGCGCTCCAGCTCATAGAGCGGCACCATCAGCGTTTCAGGAACGTAACGGCCCCCGTAAGGCCCGAAGCGACCCGGCACGGCGGCGGGTATAGTGAGTTGGCTGGTCATGGTCTAGCCTTTTATTGTACTTCGAGTCGGGTATCTTGCGCTTTTCGCTCCAGGTAAACCGGGCGCTAGAGGCAGAGTTGCTGATTGGCGCGGGCAACAGCTTCAAAAAAGGCGCGGAGCTTGGCCGGATCTTTCTTCCCGGGCTTCGATTCGACTCCGCTGGTCACATCGACGGCGTAAGGGCGTACCGCGAGGATTGCCTCAGTGACGTTTTCCGGCGTCAATCCGCCTGCAAGCAGAATACGATGAGATTCCGCGGCAGTATGCGCTGCTGCCCAGTCGGCGGTGCGGCTCGTACCGCCATATTGGCCGGAGTGGGGGGCGTCCAGCAGGAAGGCCGTGACGCCTCGATATTTGGAAAACGGCGGCGACGGGCTTCCCTTGCCCACATGAAGCGCCTTGATCACGGAAACTTTCTTCGCGGTTTCGGCTGCGAGTTTTGGCGATTCATCGCCATGCAGCTGCGCCGCAGCGAGGCCCAGCGCTTTCGCCAGGCTGGCGACGGGCGCGGCCTGCCAGTTCACGAATACGCCGATGGCGGCGACGAACGGTGGTAATTTCGCGATGACCTTGCTGGCCGCAAAAGGGGAAATGCAGCGTGGGCTTTTCTCGTAGAAATTCAGGCCAATGGCGTCCGCTCCTAACTCGCAGGCGAGCAGGGCGTCTTCGACATTCGTGACGCCGCAGATTTTAATGCGGACCATGGAGAATTATCCCCCGGAAACGGGTGGAACGAGAAGCGCGCGCAACGCCGCTCCGGGATCGGGCGCCAGCATCAGATGCTCGCCGATGAGGAAAGCATCGAACCCAGCGGCGCGGAGCTTGACCAAATCATCGTGGGAACGCAAGCCGGATTCGGCGACCGCGATACAGGATTCGGGAATTTGCTCGATCAGTTCGTATGAGGTCTCCGTTCGCACGTTCAGCGTTTTGAGGTCGCGATTGTTGACACCGATGATGCGGGCGCCGGCAGCCAAGGCGCGGTCGAGTTCTTCGCGCGTGTGGACTTCGACCAGCGGCTCCATCCCCAATTCCCTGCCAAGCGCGATGAGATCGCAGAGCTGCTCGTCGTAAAGAGCGGCGACAATCAGCAGAAAACTGTCGGCGTCGTTTGCTCGCGATTCCCAAACCTGCCAGGGATCAAAGATAAAGTCCTTGCGCAAAACGGGCAGAGCGATCTCTTTGCGCGCGTCTCGCAGATTCTTCAACGAACCGCGAAAGAATTCGCCCTCGGTAAGCACGGAGAGGGCCGCGGCGCCGGCTTCCGCCAGAGTCTTTCCGAGGGCTGGCGCATCAAATGGATCGCGGATGATTCCGCGCGAGGGGGAGGCAGGTTTTAGTTCGGCGAGGACGTTGATCGCGTCGCGAGAAAGTGCCGCGGCGAAATCCCGGAGCGGTGTTGCGGCCTTCACGCCGTATTTCAGGGCGGTTTCCGGCAGCACCTGTTTGCGGTGATCCACTTCGGCGCGGCGGGCTTCCAGAATGCGGTCGAGGACGGTGCCGGTGTTGGCGTGGGCGTTCATGGGGTTGAACTTGTATGCTAGGGAGTGCGGGCAAGCGTGTCAAATCAGGCTGCTGAGCGTGGGTTATGGTGTCGTGGTGCCTGCTGAAGCAGCCTGGGCCACCCTTCCTTCGTCAGGGCAGGCCTGAAGGTGGCCGCTACATTAGTGAGTGGAGATCGGATGAGCTATCAAACCAAATATGGGCCGTTGTTGGATGACATCGCGAATGAGGCGGATGCGATGGCGATGAGCTTTTTTCGCGGCGGGGCGATGGGTATGGAACGCAAGCGCGATGGAACCGTGGTGACGCAGGCCGACAAGCGCATTGAGCAGATGGCCATTGCGAAAGTGCAGGCGAGCGGATTGCCGATCGACGTAGTTGGCGAAGAAACCAGCAGCGAACCGCCAAAAGGCCCGGCCACCAACGGGCGCGCGCGCATGATCATTGACCCCATCGACGGCACGGAGGAATTTACCCGGGGCATTCCCACGTTTGGCACACTGATTGGAATCGAGGAAAATGCCGAAATCGTGGCCGGCATGGTCAGCGCGCCGGCGCTGGAAAAAGGTTCGCGCTGGCGGGCGTATCGCGGCGAAGGGGCCTGGCGCGGAGAACAGCGTCTGCACGTCTCCCAGGTGAAGAATCTTTCGGAGTCCATGATTTTTACCACCGGCACGGGGCCAAGCAAAGACGCGCTGGCGCGGGAACGCATGCGCCGGTTGGCCGACGCGGCGCGCAACAGCCGCTCGATGGGCGGATTTTGGCAGCACATGCTGGTGGCAGAGGGCGCGGTGGAGTGCGCCGTGGACTGGATTTCGAAGCCGTGGGACCTTTCGCCGCTGGGAATCATAGTGGAAGAGGCGGGCGGCAAGTCCACCACCGTGGACGGCGAACGCACGATTTACAAAGGCCGCTATGTGAGCACCAACGGTTTCCTGCACGAGACTGTGCTGAATTTCCTACGTTGAGGCAGCCATGATTCGCACCAAGCGCGTTTACGAAAAACCCGCGAAAGAAGATGGGTTCCGCTTGCTGGTGGATCGCCTGTGGCCGCGCGGCCTGACAAAAGAGCGCGCCGCAGCGGACCAGTGGATGAAAGAGATTGCGCCGAGCGATGCGCTGCGGAAGTGGTTTGGCCATGAACCGGAAAAATGGCCGGAGTTCGAGAAGCGCTATCGGAAGGAACTGGCGGCGAAGACGGAATTGCTTGGCGAGATACGCCACTTGGAATCCGAGCACAAGATTGTGACGCTGCTTTATGGCAGAAACGACGAAAAGCAGAATCAGGCGGTCGTCCTGGCAGACGTGTTGAAGAGGAAGCGTTGAATTCGGAATCCGCACTGAAAGTGGTCGCGGAAGAAGTTTGCGCGTGCCGCAAATGTCCCCGGCTGGTGAAATACCGGGAAAAGGTGGCGAAAGAGAAGCGGCGCGCGTTTCGCGAGTGGACGTATTGGGGCCGCGGAGTGCCCGGCTTTGGCGATCCGCGGGCGCAACTGTTCATTCTTGGGCTGGCTCCCGCCGCGCATGGAGCGAACCGCACGGGCCGCGTGTTCACCGGCGACCGCTCTGGTGATTTTCTCTACAAGGCGTTGCATACGGCGGGATTTGCGAATCAACCTACCTCCCTCCGCAACGGCGACGGCTTGCAGCTAAATAATGTGTACATCGCTGCGGCCGTGCGTTGCGCGCCCCCCGCGAACAAACCTCTGCCGAGCGAGATTTTGAAATGCCGGGGATACCTCGAGCGGGAACTGGAAATTCTGCGGCCTCGAGCCGTGCTGGCGTTGGGAAAGATTGGCTGGGATGCCTACCTGGAAATCCTCAAGCAGCTCGGGCAAATCACCTCGCGCGCCGCATACCGCTTTTCCCATGGCGCGGAGTGCGTTTTCGCCGAAGATCTTCCGCGGCTGTTCGGTGTATATCACCCGAGCCAGCAAAATACCCAGACCGGGCGAGTGACTGAAGCCATGTACGCCGCAGTGCTGCGGCGCGTCAAAACGTTTCTTGCTCAGGCTTGAAACGCTTCTGGCCGCGGCTTGATCGGGCTCGATTTCCCAGCGCTGGGACCTGACGAAAACTTGGCGGCCAATCTCCACAGGAGAAGGACGGCAACAACGGCTCCATACGCCAGCGGCCGCAGCACGGCCGATTTCACCAGCCAGTAGTAATGAATCACGCCGGCGACCGAGCTTATGTAAATCGCGCGGTGGAGCAACTGCCAGCGGCGGCCGCCGAGGCGCCGGATCCAACCAGCGGTGGACGTGATCGCCAGCGGAATCAGCAATACGAATGCGAGAAATCCCACGGTGATGTAGGGCCGTTTGGCAATGTCTTTCCACACTTCTTTCAGGTCGAAGAATTTATCCAGCCAGATGTACGTGGTGAAGTGCAGGCAGCCATAGAAAAAAGCAAAGAGCCCGAGCATGCGGCGGAACCGGATCAAGTCCGGAAGAGCAAACAGCTTGCGGAGCGGCGTGACGCAGAGAGTGATCAGAATAAAGCGCAGCGTCCAATCGCCCGTGGTGTGGGTGATGAACTCAATCGGGTTGGCCGTCAATCCATTGTGCAGGCCGCGCCAGAGGAGGAGCCCTATCGGTAAAAGGCAAATCAGAAAAACCGCGGCTTTGGTCCACTTGTTGATCAGCAGTTGGCGCATGAAGGCTTCAGAGGTTAGTAATATTTCTTTAGGTCCATGCCAGTGTAGAGATTGGCGACCTGCTCTGAGTAGCCGTTAAACAGCAAGGTGTCGCGCTTGAGGAAGTCGCCGAGGCGGCGCTCCCTGGCTTGGCTCCAACGCGGGTGATCCACGGCGGGGTTTACGTTCGCATAGAAGCCGTATTCGTCCGGAGCAAGGCGATTCCACGTCGAGGGCGGCTGGTCTTTCTGAAAACGGATCTTCACCAGGGACTTGGCGCTCTTGAATCCGTATTTCCAGGGAATCACCATTCGCACAGGCGCGCCGTCCTGATTAGGCAGCGTTTCCCCATACATTCCTACGCACAGCAACGTCAGCGGATTCATCGCCTCGTCCAGCCGCAACCCTTCCACATAGGGAAAATCGATCCCCGCGTACATGGCCTGGGGCATCTGCTTGCGGTCATAAAATGATTCGAAAGCCACATATTTAGCCGAAGGGTTAGGTTCAACAAGCTTGGCCAAGTTGCTGAACGAATACCCGATCCATGGCACGACGATAGACCACGCTTCCACGCAGCGATGGCGATAGATGCGTTCTTCGAGGGGAGCCAGTTTTAGAATTTCGTCCAGGGTGATCTGGCGGGGTTTCTTCACTTCGCCTTCGATGGAAACAGTCCAGGGATAGGTTTTCAGGCTCTGTGCGTTTTTCGCGGGCTCGGTTTTGTCCACGCCGAATTCGTAATAATTGTTGTAGTGCGAAACGTCGTCGTAGGTGTTCGGCTTTTCTGTGGTGCGGAACGGGCTTTTTGAGACTCCCGCGAGTTTTGTTCCCGCGAAGGCGCGGGAGGACGGTGAAGCAAATTCCCACAATTCATGGCCGGCGAATGTGGCCGCAGCCGCCAGCCCGGCGTTGCGAAGAAATGTTCGACGGTTCTGGTAGGTCGCCTTTGGCGTTACGTCAGCGCTCGACAGTTCCGGTTCTTTCTTGATCAGCATTTCGTGGACGTCTCCCTCTAAGTAAGAGTAGCAAGCCGCTCCCGAGTTACATCGCATTCGCGATGACCGGTGTCAGAGTGGCGATTGGGCCTGCAAGGTTGCCCCGGCACCGATGGAGGCAACAGCTGGCATAAGCCTTGTGCCGCCTTTGCGCACCAACGCCGCATCACCTTTATTATCTGTGGCATAGACCTTGAGTCGAATTGGATGGCATGGCTTTCAGAATGCTCCTTTCTCCTTCGAACTTGATCCGGGAGGTTGGCTCATGAAATCTTTCACCAAACGAATTCTAGCGATTGGGGTGCTGGGAACCGCAATCGGGATTGCGTTAGCGGCAAGCGCGCGCGCCCAAGAGGCGCCGGTGATCAGCCGCGACGAACTGCAGACAGAGCCGGCTGCACCACGCACCAACACGCATGCCGCCGATGGCGAGCGCCACGGGTTGCCGGTGGAGACTTTTGCCGTCGTGCCCGGGACGCGCTTTCTGGTGAGTCTCGAAAGCGATCTGAACACCAAAGAAGTGCACAAGAATCAGGCGTTCCGCGTGCGCACGCTCGAACCTCTCGAAGCCGGCCAGGGCAACTATCTGCCGCCCGGGGCCGTAATTGCCGGTCACATCAGTCGCGTCGATCCCGCCGGAACCACGGGCCGCGCGAAAATCTGGCTGACGTTCGACGAAATTCAGACGCGCTTCGGCAAACTGCCTATCGTGGCCGAAGTAGCTTCCGTGCCTGGAGACCACAGCATCAAGGCCGGCCCGCTGCAGGAAGGCGTGATCGAAGGACGCAGCAGTACGCAGAAAGATGCCGCGCAAGCCGCAGCCGCCGGCGCCGCCATGGGCGCGATGCACGGCGTGAAAGACAAAAACAAGAAAGAAGCCGCCGAAGGCGCGGCGCTGGGGGCGCTCGAAGCCTACCTGATGGATGCCGGACGCGGCCAGGAAATCGACCTTCCCAAAGGCGCAAAACTCGAATTGGAATTGGAGCGCGCGTTGTACCTCACCCGCGAATAGGGAACATCCAGAACCCCCGATTTGCCATTAAAACCAAGGGAATGTCCGCGCCACCCGGTGCTTGGCATTCCCCGGAGTGCTTGTTACAGTCGAATCACCCACCCAGAGTGCGACAATAGAGTTGTGGTGTGAGGAGACGAGGCACAGGCGCATGGGCGACGAAAGCAAAGCGGTACGCACGGTAGAGACCGGCGAGCACAAGGACCGCATCCTGATCGTCGAGGATGAGGACAACGCACGCAAAGGTTACGAGCAATTGCTGCAGCGGTGGGGATACGAAGTTCTGGGCGTGAACACGGCCGAGGACGCGCTGGCGAAATTTTCCAAC
>DATHOY010000187.1:0-4043 GCA_035484435.1 Vulcanimicrobiaceae bacterium
CTGCCAACCGTCCCCGGAAACTCCGGTCTGCGCAGAACACGGATGATACCACTCGACGATTCGCTCCGAAGTCCGGCCTTAGCCCTTGCGGGTCCTAATCCTTCGCTAGGTTTCTGTCCGCGTGGCCAATTTCTAGGTCTACCCGACGAAAAACACTGATCAGTAGGCGTCAAACTGCTTTTTGCTGCAACCCAGTGGCAGCAGTTGCAACACTATTTGATTCGCTTTTTCTTCACTGCCGGGCCGATTCGTTTACATAAGAGGCCGCAAAAACAAAAACGCGCCGGAGATTTCATCTCCGGCGCGTTTCTTGCTTGTCTTGAGTTCTTAGTTGACTGCTTCGACCTTCTTCAGAGCCGGCTTCGGGATCTGCCACATGATTCCGGAGTCGTCGGCGTTGTGCGGGTAGAACTGAGCCGACTTCTTACCGGAAGGCAGAAGCACGATGTCCGCGCGGCGGTTGTAGGCATACCAATCGCCCGTCACGTTCTTCAAGCGAACCTTGGGCGGTTGGTTCGGGTTCGTGGATTCAAGGTTCTTCACGTCCGCTTTCGGCATCGGTCGCTCTTTGCCGTAAGCAGCGGTCTGAACCTTGTCTGCCGAAATGCCCTGGTCGACAAGGTATTGCTTGATGCGCTCGACGCGGCGTTCGCTCAAGTCCTGGTTGTGATCTTTCGATCCGCGAATATCCGCGAAGGCTTCAATCGAAAGCTTGGCGTCCGGATCGTATTCGAGATACTTCTTGAAACCGCCCGCCAGAGTGGCCAATTCGAGCTGTTGGCTCTTCACCAGTCCGACTTGCGGATTCTTCTTATCCGGATAGTCCGTGGGGTAGAAGATGCTCTGCAGGACGACCGCCGGTATCGGCTCCACCGAACCAGTGACATGCAGGTTCGCGGTTTGCGTCGAGCTGCCGCCGCAAGTATTCGTGGCGTTCAGTGTGTAGGTCTTCGACTCGTCCACAGTGCGAGCTGGCTGGCCTTCCGGCACCTGCGAATCATCGGCCGGCGCGGCTTGCACCTGCTGGCTGCCGTTCACGTCAACCTTGTTGCCGTTGAGGGTTGCGTCCTGAGCGTTCGAGGTCTTCCAGGTGATGGTCGAGCTATCCTGAGTGATCACCTTTTCGCCGATCTTCCGATAGTGAACCTCGGCGGGATTCGCACTGATGCTCGCGTCAACTTTGGTGTTGACGTTGACCGTCGCCGAGCCGTTGACCGTGCCACCGGGACCCGTGGATTTGAAGTCGTAGGTGGTGGTCGCCTTCGGCGACACGCCTTGCGTTCCGCTCGGCGCCACCGCTCCGACGTTGCTGATGTTCGTGTCAATGGTTTCCGTAGTCTGCCAAGTGAGGTTTGACGTGTCGCCGCAATTGATTTGGCCGGCGGAGGCGGAGAAGCTGCCGGTGACGGGCGCGACGGCAATCGTGGCGCTGGCGGTACCCGGTTTGAACCGCGGTAGGTCTTTTAGTTTAGTGCCGCGGGTCCACTCCGTGGTCTTCTGCGTGTTCTTCGCCATATCGACGGAGGTCTTCTTGTTGGCCTGCACGTCAACGTCGCCTTCCCACACCGTCTTGCCTTCTTTAGTCACGGTCAGATGATGATGTCCAACCGGGAGAATCAACTCCTGCTTCCAAATCCAGAAATCGTTGTTCATCTCGTCGACGTGCCCGACGAGATAGGCGGGCGTCGTCCCATTCGAGAGGACAGCGGCATGAGGCCAGCCTCCTCCGAGGTAAACGCGGCCCCAAGGTCCATTCACGGTACCGCCGTAAGGTTCGAGCACGACGTTCAGATCAGTGGACTTGCCCGCGGTGATCTCGACGTCCTGCGTCGAAATCTTGAAGCCGTAATTCACGACAGCCACCGTGTGCTTGCCGGCAGGGAGGGGAATGGTGCGGCTCCTGCCCTCGTGGATGGCCTTACCATCAACAAAGATATAAGCCTCTCTGGGCCTAACCGTGATTTTCAGCTTTCCATCCTGCGCGAAGCTGGCGGTTGCAGAGAGCGCAATCGCCGTCACGAGGGTGAACAGGCATCCGAATCGTCGCATTAGCATTTCTCCTGAGGTGATGCAGTAGGCGAGTTGTTTGGTCACCCTTCCGCGCCCAATCGGAAAAGTGAAGGCTAGGACGGCATTAAATTATATCGTAAACCACTCTGTGTCAAGGAATTGAAACAAAAAGCGAAAGCAAGCGCAAGCGATTTTTGTTTTGTCCCGCGTGCTGTCTTCGACGGGTTGGCATGGACGAATTGGCGGGCGGCAAGTTTTGTGAAGTGAGGCGGCGCAGGTTTCCGAGAGCGGGTTTATAATTTGCTACAGCTAGTCCTGTACGTACTTAGGCCCGCGGTGAACGAAAAAATCCTCGAACATTTTCGAAATCCACATAACGCCGGGAATCTCGCCGAGCCGACTGCGGTGGTAGAGGTCGCCAATCCGGTCTGTGGCGACACGATGCGGTTGTCAGTGCGAGTGCTGGATGGCCGGGTGGCGGAAGCGCGCTTCAAGGCGCAGGGATGCGTGGCATCCATTGCGGCTGGCTCCGTGCTCACAGACCTGCTGACGGGCCGGAGCTTGCCCGAAGCACGCCAGATTACGGCATTGAGGATTTCGGAAGCCCTGGGCGAATTGCCTCCCGCGACGATGCACGCCGCCGAACTTGCAATGGACGCACTAACTACGGTCATCGAGAAAATTACTAGCGGGGAGATTCGAACGCGAAAAGGTGTCCGAGTCAGGTCGAAGTAGGTGGCATCGCCGCTTTTTTCAAAGTCGCCGGATCGTTGAGGTTCAAAATTACGCCCTCTTCTTCGGTGGGCACTTCGTGGATTTCCCGCGGGTGGGCCCAGACCACTTGCCTTGCGCCAACCTCTGGGGATGCCGCCAGCAGTTCCTCGTAAAGCGTGGCCCGAAAGATAACCGGGTGTCCGCGTTTGCCGCGGTAGAGTGGAATCGTGATGGCTTTTCGCGTCGAATCGAATTGCGCGATCAACTCGGAAATAAGGCGGCGGGAAACGAGCGGATGATCAACGGGGCAGAGAATAATTCCGTCCGTGGTGCTGACCGGCAAGCTGCGGATTGCCGCATGAATGGACGACAGCTGGCCGGTAGGCCAATCCGGATTGAAGACGATCATGGCGGGGTCGAATTTCAGTTTTGGGCCGATCTCTGCCGCGTGGGCGCCGAGAACTATTCTGGTGAGGCCAACGCGAGGCAGGCGCGTCGCCGTGAAAAGGTGCTCGACGAAAGTAAGGCCTTGAACTGAAACCAGGGCCTTTGGTTCGCCCATTCGGCTTGATTCGCCGGCGGCGAGAATGGCGGCTGCGAGCATGGTGACCTAGTCGTGTTGCAGCGATGCGACGTCAGAGAGCCTTACGGCCTTGTGCGGAAGATTTGGCGCATTGCGGCGAACGGCAATTAATTCGGCGGCGATGCTGACAGCGATTTCTTCCGGGGCGAGGGCGCCGATATCGAGTCCGACAGGCGCGTGGACACGTTCGAATTTTTCGAGATCGTGACCTTCCTTCTCGAGCGCTTTATAGACGGAGATTACTTTGCGTTTGCTACCTATCATGCCGATGTAGCGTGCGTCAGTCTCGATGGCCCAAGCAAGGACGCGCATATCATCCTTGTGCCCGCGCGTGACGATCAGAAGGTAGTTCGAAGAATTTGGACGAATTTTCGCGAAAGCATCTTCGTACGTGGAATAAATTTCGGCGGCCATCGGGAAGCGGTCGGAGTTCGCAAATGCCTCGCGGTCGTCAATAACTCCAATGGCGAAGCCTGCTTGATGTGCAACGCGGGCCACGGCGGTGGAGACATGGCCGCCGCCAAAAAGATATAACATCGGCTGCGGAAGAATCGGCTCGACAAAAATTTCCAGAGTTCCTCCACAGATGAGACCGGCGTCGTAGGCGGCTTCGTGATTCAGGTTGAAAGTCATTTTGCGGGGCTGCTCTTTTTGGATGACGTCTTTTGCGGCCGCCCACACTTCGGCTTCGACGCATCCTCCGCCAACCGTGCCGGCGATTGTGCCGTCGTCGCGG
>DATHOY010000188.1:0-7046 GCA_035484435.1 Vulcanimicrobiaceae bacterium
TAAGCGCGATGGGTGCGAACCGATTGTTCTGAGGAGTCTTGAATCTACCTCCAAAGTCAGTACCTCATATCAGCCCGCCAGAAACCCCTCGGGCGCCGCGAGCTTACCTTGAATGGCTTGCGGTGCCCTTTCCTCCCTGAAGAAAGTGATCAGTGATCAGTAATCAGTCAAAGAAAGAAAGAATTAACGCAGAGTTCAGAGAAACGCTGAGTGCGCAGAGAAGAGCTCAGCGAGGCATCGCTGTGCTCCCGGAGTGCTTACGAATAGGAGGGTTTGAGTGGAGGAGCTTTCACCGTAAAAGCGGAGGCTTCGCCTCCGCACTCAAAAGAGGACGCCCGCCGGGTGAGTGGCGGGCGTTGTTGAGTTCGGAAATGGTGATCGATGTTTAGCGGGCCGCTGGGTCGCCCGTTGGGACCGCGTTTTCGGCGGAGAGCACTGGGACGGTGAGAGTGCTATCCAACCGCGTGAGGAGGCCGGTTTCGGCGGGGAGTTCGACTTCCCTGCCCTTGCGGGCGACGACGTAGACGGCGCCGGCTGCGAAACCGATACCCATGCCACGAGCGACATTGCCGAAGAGGGCGCCCATCAAACTGCCGCCACCGCCGCCGATGAGCAGGCCATAGGCGTCCCCTTTGTAATCGTGTTTTTGCTGGACAACTTCCCCTTCGGTGATTTTCATGTCATTGCGAGGCTTGCTGTAAGAATCGATTCGTGGCCTGCCAATGGCGACAATGCTCATCTGGACGGGGATGAGGCGGCTGTCGAGCTCAACGGTTTTGAACGCGAGGTTCATGTAGGCCTGGCCACGGAAGAGAGAAAAATTCTTGGGTTTCTGAATGGTACCGACGACGCCGTGGATGCGGGTGCCGGCGGGGAGAATGATCCTGCTGTCGAGAGCGACTGGTTGGGCAAGGACGGCAATGAAGGGATCTCCTTCGCGGCTGGTGGAACTGCTGACGGGAGTGAGAAGCGTAAGGTGGACCTCAGTCCCCTGAATGATTTGACGAGGTTCGGCGGAAGCGGGCGAAGGTAAAACGGCGGAAAGAGCTAGCGCAAAAACTAGAAGTACAGAGACAACGGCTTTCATGAAAATCCTCCTGCTGCACGTGCGTGCAGGTTTGATGTCCCCGTGACGTGGGGAGTGCCACACTGGTGAGGCGGGCTTGCGCTGGCGCGCGGACCTGGTTGCCGCTGCGAACGGTAGCCAGGCGGTTGGGGAGGAACTCCAACCTGAAAGAAAGAGTAGTGGAGAAGCGGAGAGGGTGCAAGCAAGTTGGAAAGCGCGTTGCAGAGGAAGGCACTAGGGGACATGCCGAGTGCAGCGTAAGGACACTTTGATTTGCGTTCGATGGGAGTGGGAGTACACTTTCCGGCAATACATAAAGCAGAGCAATCAGACCGAACCGGGGGTAATGGATGAAGTTGCCAAGTGGAATTCCGAGCGCGGTGTTTTCGCTGCTGTTATTGCTTATTGTTAGCGCTCCGCAATCGCTCGGACAAAACAAATCAGAGGAAGCCAAGCCGCAGACGCCGACGATCAAAGTAAGGACGGGCTTGGTGCTGATCCCGGCTGTGGTAACCGATGCAAAAGGCAACCGCGTGACCGACATGAAGAAAGAAGATTTTGTCGTGCTGGAGGACGGGCAGCGGCAGGAGATCGAACTATTTGAGCGGCTGGAGACCAAACCCGAAATAGCAAAGCCGATGGCAACGGCAGCAGGGGTGTTCACGAACACGACGGAGGGGCGGAGCATCCGGCTCAGCATTTTTGTGTTGGACCTGCTGAACACTTCGTTCAATGAGCAGCGGACGGCGCGGGAGGAGTTGCTCGATTCGTTGTCCAAAGCGCTGGATGCACAGGAGCCGCTCTGCCTGATTGCGATTGATTCGAGCGGGGTAAAGCTGATTCACGATTTCACGACGGAACCTGCGGTGCTGATGGAGGCGCTGAAGAAAGTGAAGGGACGCGCGGCGGATAAGGACAAGCCCGCGACCAATCCGGAAGAGTCGAGCTATGCGATGGGCCAGGGGCTGAACAGCAAATCGGGCACGCGCAACGCGGCGATGGAGGAATCGCGGCTGGAGCAGCTAAGTTTGTTTTCGGCCATGGATTCGCTGCAGGCGAAGGAGCGGATCGGATTGACGCTGGAAGCACTTCGCGAAATTGGAGAGGCGTTCGCGGGAATTCCAGGAAGGAAATCGATGATCTGGGCGACGGGAGGATTTCCGTTCGAGATTGACGACGCATCGACGTTCGGATTGAGAAACCGCGATCTGCTGCCGGCTTATGAGCAAGCCTGGCGCGCGCTGAATGAGGCCAACATTTCGGTGTACCCGCTGGACGTCAGCGACCTGGTGAATCCGGCGCATGTTGGGGCCGTGATTGGAAGGCCTCAGCCGCAGCATGTGCATGTGGACATGCACATCGCGAACATGGAGAACTTCGCGACGGTGACCGGGGGGAAATTCTGCGATCGGAGCTGGGATGCAAAGAAGTGTTTCGATCAAGCGGCAAAAGATTCATCGGATTACTACCTGCTGGGAATTTACGACCGCGGCGGAACTGCAAAACCCGGATGGAGAAAACTGAGCGTGCGGAGTATGCGGGCCGGACTGCAGGTGAGAGCGCGAACTGGATACTACATGGGAGGGGCGGCGCAGGAGAAGCCGGATGAGAAAATTGAGATCGAAAAAGCATTGCTGGCGCCGTTTGATTATCCGGCGTTGCCGATGACCGTGAAAATCACGGGAACGGCGGCGAGCACGAACAAGGGAGCAAAAACGGTGGCGTTTGTTTATGCCGTGCCGGGGGCCGGGATCAGCTTGGAAGCGCAGAATGGCAACCAGTTGCGGCTGGAGTACGCGGCGCTGGCCAGAGACAGTGCCGGGAAAATAATGGGCAGCTATTCAAAAGTGATTGGGGGGAAACTTTCGGAAGCGCAGGCGCTGCAGGTGCGGGAGAAGGGAGTTTTGTTTACGGGAACGATGGAACTGGCGCCGGGAGAGTACTCGCTGAGCTTTGTGGTGAAGGACGAAGTGAACGATAAATTGGGCAGCGTAACGGCGCCGCTTAAGGTGGAATGAAGCGAAGCGGTTAGGCAGGAACAGTGAGAACAGTGACCCATCCTTTGTATTTTGTCGGTCAGCGATTTGATAGGCTTCCCCGCATGAGAATACTCCAACGTGTCTTATTTTCGATTGGCCTGATAGTCTTCGCGCCCTTCATTGCTAATCCCCAGAATTCAACCCAATTGGAAAAAGTTGCAGAGGGAGAGTATTGGGAATTGCAAGATGGCCATGTAATCAAGAATAGGACGCAAACCTGGACAATCTGGCGAACTCAAGATGGCTATGAACTGGAAGATAAATTGCCGCCTGACGAAGCGGCCGCTGTATGGGCTGTGATGGGAGGCGGCTTACAGGGACACATGTCTCCCGAGCTCCAGGAGGAGTACCGAAATTCATCTACAACGACGGACATTCATGTGCAACTGTCAAAAGGTGGGGCAATCCGAGGTTTGTTGTTGGACGGCAAGAAGCTCAGGGACATCAAGCAAGTACAAGTGGCAAATTGCGCGGTAAAGGAGAATGAGATTTCGTGCAAAGGGTGGCAGGGCAAGACGCACCTTAAGAATTCGGGCCAGGACCTGCTTGTCTATTCGTATCCGTTTCCCCTGCTGTTCACACCCATGTTAAGGCAATTGAAACCCACACTTAACGAGATGGCTCCCGTAAAGCTGGCGATGCTGGAAGAGGTAAAAAATAAACTTCAAATCACAGAAGTCTCCGGACAACTCGAGAACCAAGGACTGGAGAAGCTTTCGATCGGCGAGTACAGCTTTGACACCGAAAAATATGCCTTGGCTCTGACTACGAAGTCTGGGCCACGGCAAATCAAGCTATGGGCATCGCCCCAAGGAATCGTGTTTGCGTTGGAAGACTCTCAACTACCTCACGGCCAACGGGCCGTACTTGGTAAGTACAAAAAATACTCTGATTTCTAGATTGTGCAGATTGTGAAAACAATTTTCCGCGTCCTGCTTGCTATTCCCGAACACTACCAATCAACAGTTGCCGGGTTACATGGTGAGCGATGAACGTCTGTGTTAGACTTTGTTTTGCAGTTGCGAGCCGCGTGACTGCCGAATCGTGGAACTTCGGGCTTCGTGCAACGAGGTCCCGCGAACCCCGCCAGGCCCGGAAGGGAGCAACGGTACCGGGTAAGCCGAGTGTGCCGCGGAGACCCCGAAGTTCCTCGATTTGGAAAAAGTTGTCAGTGTTTAGTTTTCAGTAATCGGTCAGAAGCGATCAGTTAGCAGATAACAGATAGCCGGATGCGGTTGGTTGGCCTTTTTCGGTTGTGGATCCCCTGAAAAAATTGAGTTGGCGAATTGTTGGTTGCGACATGATCTTGTTTCGCAGGTGGAGGAGTATGTTTGCAGTGGTTGTCCACCTGAAGGTGGACGCTACGCTTGGAATTCGGTTTTGACTTTTGCGGGGCGGACGCTGAAAATGCAAGACACGTATGACCTACCAAGTGATTGCACGGAAGTGGCGGCCGCAGACGTTTGCGGATCTTGTGGGGCAGGAGCACGTGACCGAGACGCTGGCGAACGCGATCAAGAAGGATCGCGTGGCACATGCATACATTTTTTCCGGGGCGCGCGGCGTTGGCAAGACTACGGCGGCGCGGATTCTGGCGAAGGCGCTGAACTGCGTGAACGGGCCGACGGCGGAGCCTTGCGGGGTTTGCGATTCGTGCAAAGAGATTGCGGCGGGAAGTTCACTGGACGTGATTGAGATTGACGCAGCGTCGAACCGCGGCATTGACCAGATACGCGAGTTGCGGGAGATGGTGCGGTACGCGCCGGCGGCGTCGCGGAGCAAAGTAGTTATTCTGGACGAAGCGCACATGTTGACGGGCGAAGCGTCGAACGCCTTGCTGAAAACTTTGGAAGAGCCCCCGGACCGGGTGATCTTCGTCATGGCAACGACGCAGCCGGAAGATTTGGAAGACACGATCCGGTCGAGGTCGCAGCACTTTCATTTCCGGGCGTTGACGTTCAATGAGATTACCGACCGCCTGAAATATATTGCGTCGAAAGAAAATCTAAAAATTGAAGACGACGCGCTGGCGGTGATCGCGCGGATGGCGGAAGGCAGCATGCGCGATGCGCTGTCGCTGCTGGAGCAGGCGCGGGCGTATTGCGGCGACGACATTCAGGACCAGGCAGTGCGCGATCTGCTGGGCGTGGTGCCGGAAGACGCGCTGAACGAATTGGTGCAGGCGATTGCGGAGCAATCGGCGGAACGGGCGCTGGGGCTGGTGCATCGGTTCCAGAAAGAAGGGCGCAACCTGCAGCATTTTTGCCGCGAAGCGATCCGGCACATGCGGAATCTTTTGATCGCGCGGGTTTGCGGGGCGGATTCGGATTTGCTGGCGGCGACACCGGACCAGCGGCCCGGCCTGGCCAAGGCGGCGGCGCTTTTCAGCGAGGAAGACCTGACGCGATATTTTCAGATTTTGTTGCAGACCGATGATTCGTTGCGCCGAGCGATGGATCCGCGGGTGCATCTGGAGATGGGATTGTTGCGCCTGGTAAATGCGGCGCGATTGGCTCCGCTGGAGGAGTTGTTGGCGGAGGCGAAGAGTGTGAGTGGTAATGGGCCCGGCGGAGGATCTGCGCCGAGAACGACGGGTTCGGGTTCGCCGACGCCGTCGTTGCCGTCCCGATCGGCCGCGGTGGGAGCAGCGCCAGGATTTTCGAATGGGGCAAACGTAGTGGGACAAAAAGCGCCCGTCCCGCAAAACCTTCCGGGACGCGAAGAACGCGCTTCAGAAAGCGGCCGCTACAAAAGCGAAGAGCGAGTTGAGACCAGACCAAGCACGTTTGGTATAAGCGGAGCGGGAACGGCTGTGGCGCCAGCGTTGGAATCTGCGGAGAAAACCGCACAGCCAGGAATGGCTGTGCCCCAGGTCGAGGCGCCGCCGGCGATGAAGGTAAAGACGGCGGAAGTGGCAACGACTGGATTGGATGCCGGGCAGGTCGTGGAGATCAAAGCGGCGATACAGGCGCAGCAGAAATTTATCGGGGAGCTGCTGGAACATTCTTCGCGGTGGGAACTGGATGGAATGGAATTGCGAATTTATTTTCCGGCGGAGAAGAGCACGTTCGCGGGATTGATCGAAGGACGGGACACGCTGGAGAAAATCCGTAACGCTTCGGGCAAGGTACTAGGGCGAGCGGTGCGAGTCTGTGCTAAGCTGGAAACTGGTGCGGCAAAGGATGCGAATGCATCGCGAGCCGCGAGCAGTACGCAGGAAATTCGCGCGCAGTTCGAAAACGACCCGATGGTGAAATCGATGTTGCAGCGATTCGGCGGGAGAATTTCCGAAGTGCGGCGGCAAGGTGAAGAGTAAGCCACACGGCAAAGTGAGGCTGACATGAACATGGAAGTGAACGCCCTACAACAAATGCTTTCGCGGATGCGGCAGGTGCAGGAAGACTTGCAACGGCAGGTGAATTCGGTTGCCGTGGAGGCGTCGGCCGGCGGCGGCATGGTGACCGTGAAGATGAACGGCCAGAAACAAGTGCTGGAAGTGAGAATCGAGCCGGAAGTGTTTGCGGGCAAGGATCAGGAAATGCTGCAAGACCTGGTGCGGGCAGCGGTGAACGAAGCCTCGCGGCGCGTGGATGACGAACTGGCGGACCAGATGAAGAGCCTGGCGGGCGGAATCCCCGGCATGGCGGGAATGAAGATTCCGGGACTGTTTTAAAAGCCTACCGAAGTTGTTTTAAAGAACCCCAATTATTATTTTTGCGTTCGTGAAGAGATCGCGATGGGGTCGACGTGTACATCCGCGTTCAGTCTGCGTTGGGCATAAGCTGAGATCCTGAACCCATCCTTGTCGGACGGGTTCAGGACAACATGCGCATTGGGTGGAGTTGTGCGTAGCTACGGACGGAAATTTTCGACGAGCATGATGTAGACGAGGGGTTGGTCCAGGAGACAGATAACCATGTTGCGGCCGTCGGGGGAAATGC
>DATHOY010000189.1:0-28697 GCA_035484435.1 Vulcanimicrobiaceae bacterium
GAAGATGCCGCAGCCTGGCCGACGACGATGAATTCGAACGATTTTCCGTTGACCTTGAACTTCACTTTAGTTTTGTCCAGGGTGAACTCGACCGCTGTGTTTATCGGAATCAGGGTCTGATCGGAGGGCTTCGGTTGACGAATGGTGTAGTCGGTTGTGCCGGCGCGGAGGACGTACTGCTGGCAAAGCACATCGATATCTGCCTTCTTTGATTTTTTTGAGCCACAAGTGACAGAAGTGTGCGAAAGAATGGTGCCGGGCTGCGCTTGCGGTCCGGCGGAGGTGACCGCTGTAGTGAGAAACAGAGCGGCGAAGAGCGTTAGAGATTTTTTCATAAAGACTCCCGGAAGGGCACGATTGCTCGGCATGGTGCTTAAGTGTACCGCAAATTGGGCACCCCACCAGTTCCGATCCGTCGAAGGCGAAGAGTGACCCACCCTTTAGAATCGAAAGGGTAGGCCACCCAAGAAGGTTTTTTGGATGCGCCACCCGCCCTGGTTCCGATCCGCCGAATGCGAAGAGTGACCCACCCTTTAAAATCGAAAGGGTAGGCCACCCAAGAGGGTTTTTTCGATGGGGCACGCGCCGACGCGGGTCAAGCGATGCGTACTTTGCTCGGTGACGGCTCGACAGCCTTGCTTCGCAGCAATATCAGTAGTATTCGGAACGCCAAACCATGGGTAATGAGAAGAAGAGGCACGTAGGCAGCCAGGATGAAATAACCAGCGCCTAACAAGCCTGGGTTCTCCGCGAGTGATATGCGGCTTCCCAGGTAAAAGGCGAAGAGCAGGTCGGCAGTTCCGAATATATTGAAGACCCAAGTCAGCGCCGTCCCGGTGCGGGTTCCCAGCGTGGCCAGAGCGAGCAGAGCCAGAATGGCGGTTATGAAATCACCGTAAGCTACTGGTTGACCAAAGGCTGCCGGCAATTCTGGAGATACAACACCCGGGAGCACAAATGCCAATCCGAGGAACCTGAACCCATGCAGCAGCAGGATGGGCTTCAGGTTCTCGGGGCTGGGGTATTCCTTTAGCGCTGGCCAAATATAGTGCCACGCTACTGCTCCCCAAACAGCCAAGCCGAACACCGCACTGTCTGCGAACAAAACTGGAAATGGCATGATCGATCCTTTCCGGCGCAATTCGCGCTACCACATCTTGAAATGTGTCGAGCTCCTGAAATTTATCCGGCTGGTTTCCCTGCTCACTTGCGGTCCCGGCTGCAGCGGCCAAATTCACTTATTGGCAGGGCTATCTCGCAGTAGTATCCCGAGCGGCAAGAGCGGCCCGACCGGAATGAACTGCTCGTCCATGAGGTTTTCCTTCGAGAGAGGCAGGCTTTCCATGAGGGCCCGAGCCTCCGCCACGTCCTTGCAGTTCAGGAGGAAGATGACGCCCTTGCCGTCGCCGCGCGTGAACCACTGCTGAATCTTGCCGTCGAGAACAGGGGAACGGTGGCGCGAATTTCGGCGGGCATGATTTTCATGATTTGCTCGACTGTAACCCCCGGTTTTGGAGTAAGCATCGTCAGCACGCCGGTGATCTTTGGCTGGGGCGGCTGGGGCGGGGGCTGCGGCGGCGTAGACTGGCCTTGCGCCAGGGGCGCCAGAACCGTCGCGAACGCCAGCAGCGCGTACAACATTTCCATTTTCATTGTTCAGCTCCTTAGATTCCTCACGCTATTTGCACCTTCGTGGTACCACTGGGTACCAACACTAGTTTAGACGCTCGCAAGGAGAAAAAAGTTACGCAGGGAAACCGACTAATTTGAATTGTGGTACTATACGGTACCAGCATCATCAAGGAGAGGGCAATGGCTAAGGCATCGGTGTCAAAACGCCGCCAGAAAGAGGGGGACGAAACCGCGGTGCGCGAACGCATTCTCGACGCGGCCTTTGCGGCGTTCATGAAGAACGGCTACGCAACGGCCAGCATGCTGGAGATCGCGACGCGCGCCCGCGTTTCGAAGCGAGAGCTTTACGCGCTGGTTGGCAACAAGCAGGAAATGCTGATCGCCTGTATCAGCGAGCGCGCCAAGCGATTCAGCGCGCCCGCTAACCTGCCCGTATTGCGCGACCGCGGGACCCTGGAGCAGGTGCTGGCTTCTTTCGGGACGACGTTTGTCCGCGAGGTAAGCGATCCCACGGTCATTGCCGTATTCCGGCTGGCGATCGCCGAGGTGGTCCAGGCCCCGGAAGTGGCGCGTGCGCTCGACTCTATAGGACGCGAGGCAGGCCGCGCCGCCTTGCGTAAAATCATGGCCGAGGCCCAGGCGTCCGGGCTGCTCACGGGACGTCCTGCCGAACTTGCGGCGCAGTTCGCTGGGCTGCTCTGGCGCGATTTGCTGGTCAGCCTGCTGCTCGGCGTGGCCGAGCGGCCGAACTCCCGCGAAATCGCGGCGCGTGCCCGAGACGCCGCAGCCGCTTTTCTGCAACTTCATCCGGTGCCGAAATGAAGCGCTAACGCTGGTAGCCCCGGATATCAGTAATCAGCGATCAGTAATCAGGAAGCGGGAAGAAGGAGAAACCAAGACCCAGGTACCAAACACCGGAACCTGGGCCACCCGGCAAATGAGGATATTCTCTGTTTGTTCGCCTCGTGGTATTCTCTGCTGAGGAGTGAATCATGATTGGTAAAGTTAGAGAAGTAAAACTAGCAGGTGTTGGACCGGATCACATCTTTTTGCAGAGAAATGACAACAAGAAATTGCGAGTTACATTTGCTAATGGTTCGATGTTCACAAAAGAAGATGCGGCATTGACCTTCTCCGATTCCATCGGAAAAGACTTCGTGATTTCTGCCAATGGCCCTCTCTTGATTGGAGAAGGTTTGGAATGGAAGGATGTTGACATCGCAACCATTCATTGGAAGTACTTTGCGATTGCATCCGTGGAAGAGTGTTAGCGGGCGGTGCCGGCGGACAGACGGGCAATTTCCCCTGGTCTGAAAGTCTCCAATCATCACGGCCAAACGATCGATATCACATGAACGTCAGAAAGCGTCCCGTCTGTCCCCGATTTCCGTCCTACGTGGTAGAGGCAGAGAATGACGGTTTCCAAGCCACTGGATCGACCCGACAAAAAACTTAGAGCGCGGTGCGTTCATTGTCTCACGGAATTAGACAGCGAGACGAAGGACCATGTCTTTCCGACTTCCTGGTATCCAGACAGCACACCGGCCGACGTACAGAGATGGACAGTTCCGAGTTGTGCGGCTTGTAACGGAACGCTAGGCAAGCTCGAAAAAGAACTGTTCGTCAGACTCGCGCTGTGTGTGGACCCTCGAAAAGCCGAAGCCTCGGGTATGTCCAAAAAGGCGCTCAGGTCCCTCGGGATCGGAGTTGCTGGCGACTTAGACGAGAAGGAAAAAAAACACAGAGAGGCATTACTTCGAAAAGTATTTGCGGAAGTGAAGCCGCTTAGGGACCAAAAACTTCCTTTGCTCCCCGGCGTGGGCCTACACGATGGATTTCCAGCTGGCGACCAGCTTACGATAGTTTTCCCTACGGGCCCGCTAGAGCCTGTGTCACAGAAAATAGTGAGAGGGTGTGAATTCAAACTGAATAGCGAGGCATACGTCGAACCGCCACTAACAGTGAAAACCTACTTTATTCACGACAAAGGGGCTGAAGACCTCACCGCTTTTCTCGATAAGTTGCCCGCCACGAGGGTCGGTCCGGGATTCGTCGTAGCGAGAGGACAGGCTCCTCCTGAGGAGGGCGTCCACATGGTCCTCTACCGCATAGTGATCTGGGGTACATGGAAAATCTACGCCTCGATTGACGCCGAACACCAATAGCCAGCGTGAACGGGGCCTTAGCTATACGCACTCTCCGCGGAAAGGTCAGCAGTCGTTTCGGAGTCGCAGTGGCCTGGTGCCCCGGAAATTAGACTCCTAATTGCTCCCAACCTTTAGTCGGTCAGCCGAGACAGCTTCTCCTCGCCCGCGGATAAAACTAACACGGAGGGTGCCCCAGGTTCCGGTGTTTGGTACCTGGGTCTTGGGTTCTTTCTTCCCGCCTCCTGATTACTGATCGCTGACTACTGATTACCCTTTCTCGCTTGAGCACGCGATAACATCCGCGTATGCCGCTATCTCTCGAAGACGCGCTTCTGACTGTCTACCAGCAATCGATTGTCGAAAACAGGAAGGTGGTGTTGCTGGAAGAGAAGAGCTTTGCGGTTCGAGTGACGGCGAAGCGAAAACTCAGGCAGGTGGACTTTCGGTATGAGGGAAGAGATTTGCGGGGGTTGGAACAGAATCCGGAGACGAAATCGCGTTGGGCGGCGATGGCGAGGAGTGGGAAGAAGGTGATGCAGTTTCTGGAGGGTGGAAGATACGTGGCGGTTGTTGCGGATGGGAAGGTGCATTTTTATCCGCGGAAGAGTTAGGGCGGTGGGGTGAGCGGAGAGATGGACGCTTGTGGGGAGGATGTGCCGCCCCTCCGGGGCTGGGGTGTTTTTGTTTTTTCTCCAAGGGCTTGCGCCCTGGGCTAAGGTCTGGCGCGCCTCCGGCGCTTTAGAGTGGGGAGGGGAAGAGAGAAACCCGCACCCTGAACGGCGCAGGGTGCGGCACCCGGCGAGGACAGACCAAGACCCACACGCGACGACGGCGTATGGGGCACCCCGGAATGGGAGTTGCGGCTACTGCTTGTCGTAAACGGCGGTGGCGGTGATTTTTTTGCCGCTGGCGTCGGTGCCTTCGGTGGTGACGGTGCGGGTTTTGCCGTCGGCGGAGAGGACGATGGTGCCGGTGAAGAGAACCTTGCCGCCCTTTTTGACCGCGAACGTCAGGTTGTGATCATCGACTTTCTTGACGGAGCGCGTGTCGGAAGTGGAATCGCCGGTGACCGGGTAGTCTTTGCCGTCGAACTTGCCCATCCACTCGTTGTGCGCGGGCTTGCCGGCGGCGTCGGTGCCGTCGATGGTGACCATCATTTGATCGCCCATGGCCGAGTAGACGACAGTGGAATTCTTTGCCGTCCCGGGGGCGAGCTTCGACTTGGCTTCGTTTAATTTCCAGGTGCCGAGAAAACCGTCGGCGGCGAGACACAGTGTTGCACCGACCAAGCATAAAGCCAGAGTCACAGCGATTACTCTTGCTTTCATATTCCCTCCGAATTTTGATTTATGAAAAAGTTGTGGGCCCAACTGTTGAGGGGATTCTAGCGCGGAGAGGGGCTGGGAGCAACCTGCAACCGGAAAGAGAAGGAAAGATAACGCAGAGGCGCTGAGGCCGCAGAGGTGCGCAGAGAAGAGTTAAAACGCGAGAAGAGTTCTCACAGAGGACACAGAGGAAGAACACCCTTCGCAAAATGCGCTCAGGGCAAGCAGAGTTCACCGAGTTGGGGAGCAGAGAAAGAGCACAGCCAGGAATGGCTGTGCTACAAAGCAGAAGGGCCGACCAAGGTCGGCCCCTACAAAGCAGAAATAGAAAAAACTTACTGGCCGTCGGGGCGGCGCTTCAGGGTGGGGCGGTCGTCGTCGGAGCCGTCGCCACTGCCACTGGTGGCGTTGGGATCGCCGTTCTTTTGTTTGTCGGTCTGTTCGGTCTTGGTGCGCAGGGTGGGCTTGCCGGGCTGATTGTCCTGCACCTTTTTGGCGAACATGACGTTGCGGAGGCGCGACTTCACAGAGTCGAATTCGGAAGTGGTGACGATGTACTCGTCCTTATCCGGCAGGATTCGAGCGATTTCTTTTTGCGCCAACTCGATGCGCTCCGGCGTCGGCGGATGCGTGGAGAAGAATTTCGGGATGGTGCCGGGGCGGCGCTTTTCGTCGGCCTGGATGCGTTCAAAGAACGTGACGTAGGCGTTGGGATCGTAGCCAGCCTTGTACATGTACTGGATGCCGAGGAAGTCGGCTTCGCGTTCGGCGTCGCGCGAGAATTTCAGGAACGTCAGCGGAATGGCGAGGTTCATGCCCTGATAGATGCCGTAGCCGGCCCAGCCATACGGCACGACGATCATGGCGGCCATGGCTCCGAGCTGGATGAGTTCACCCTTGGTCGCCTGCTTGGTGCCGTGGCGCGCGGTGACGTGCGAAATCTCGTGGGCCATCACGCCGGCGAGTTCAGACTCTTCCTGTGCGCGGAGGATAAGGCCGCTGTTGACGTAGAAAAAGCCGCCGGGAAGCGCGAAGGCGTTGACTTCATCGGAGTCGATTACCTTGATAGTGAAAGGCACCTGGGCGTCGGAGTTGCGGACGAGATTTTGGCCGACGCGATTGACGTATTCGGTGACGACGGGGTCGTCGATGAGTTTGGAACTGCGTTCTACTTCCTGGGCCAGAGCCTTGCCGAGGCCGATTTCGCGCTCAAGGGAGTAGAAGTTCAATCCCTTACCAACGCTGCGGTTGCCGATGGCGTCGACGTCTTCCTTGGAATTCTTCGGGTGGACCGTTTTGGTCTGGTCGACGGGCGCGTCGGCAGCGGCGGGCTGCGGCGTGGCGGCCGGGGCCGGAGCGGTCTTGTCCGGTGGGGGAGGCGGAGGAGGCGTGGGCTGGCTGATGGGAATCGGGGTAGGCGATTGCGACGGCGCCTGGGTTTGCGACTGCGCGGGCGTCTGCGCCTGCGTTTGATCCTGCGTTTGTTGCTGGCTCGGCGAATTGGTGGACGGAGTTTGCGCGGAGGCGACAGCCGGCCAGGAAACGAGGCTCACAGCAAGCAGAAGGGCCAAAAGGAACTGCGGAGATTTACGCATATTGCCTACCTCCCGGGTCCAAAACTGAGTATACACCCATGCGCGGTATGGGGGGTTCCCTTTGTTCTAGGATGTGGGCGGGCTGGGGAAGGTTTCCTTGAGGATGGAGGAAGTTGGGGCGGGCGGGGTGATTGGGCAGTTGACACGGTCGGCGAGGGTACATAGAGTCAATGGCGAGAATATGGGCGCGCGAAAAATTCAGATTGGGCAACTGTGGAAGAAGAAAGAGACCGGGGACACGTTTCTGGTGACCCGGGTATATAACGAGGCGCTGAGCACGTTCGTGGTGCTGAGGAAATCGGGCTCAGAGGGCGAGGATCTGGTGCGGGTAAAGGCCGAGCGGACGGCCCAAGGGCAGGGGCTGCCGGGGTTTGTGCCGGCGGTGGATGACGATTCAACGTAGCACACGAATGAGCTTTGAGTTTAATGGAACGAAGTTGAACGGGGTTCCGCTAGCCGGGACCCCTATTTTTTTGCCCGCCAATCAGATGGAGCGGACCGGCAGGGTGACGATGTCGTCGGTGGACATGGGCTCTATCTGCAGGAATGGCTCACCGTATTTTGCGCCGATCAGCGCGCCATGGTGGCGTGCAAGCAGATCCATCCGGTGGTCGAGTTCGTCGATGGCCAGGAAGACGCGCTGCTTGCGTTCACTTTTGGCGGGGCGGAATTGCGAGCCGTAGGCGAGAACGGCCCTGCGGCGCTGCGCGTACTGCTTGGTGATGTCCACAATGAACGTAGGCGGCATGCCTTCGAAGGATGTGGCGTAAAGGAGTTTGAAAGGGCGATGTGGTTCGCCGGTTAGAGGGAGTTGCTTGAGGCCGGCGAGGAAGCAGCCTTCGTAGCCGAGTGTGGAGGCGTGGTAGTGATCGGGGTGGCGCGCTTCCCAGTAAGGAAGGATTACCGTGCGCGGCTGAAAATCGCGAATGACTTGCGCGAGACGCAGCTTGTTCTGGCGAGTGGGCTGAACGTCGGAGTCCGGCACGCCGAGGTTGCCGCGCCAGGAAACGCCGAGGATTTTGGCGGCCAACGCGGCCTCTTTCGCGCGCGTTTCGGGCGTGCCGCGCGTGCCCATTTCACCGGCGGTGAGATCCAGGATGCCGGTCTTGTAACCCTTCTGGGCCATTTTGATCAGCGTGCCGCCGCAGGTGAGTTCGACGTCGTCGGGGTGAGCGGCGATGGCGAGAATGTCGAGTTTCATGGAGGCCTCGGATGAGTCCCGGGAATTGTAGCATCGGAGCGGCGTTCGACAGGATGAGCGGGCGGGGAAAACTTACTCCTTGCGATTAGAGCGGCCAGTGATTATTTTGGAAGACAAATCCGCGCCCTCCCACTCACCCGGGCTGGATCCGGGTCGCAGGCGGATATCCGCAGGACAACAGGAGAAAAATATGAAACTCAGAAGCTTCTACGTAGTGGCTGCATTGGCGATTGCATTGATTTTTATGGGCGTGAGCTTTGCCCAACATCCGGAGATGAACATTGATCCCGCACGACACCCGAACCTGGCCGCGGCGCAGCATCACATCGGTGAAGCGATGGAAAAAGTGCGGGAAGCGCAGAAAGCGAACAAGGATGAGCTGGGCGGGCACGCAGAAAAGGCGCTCGACTTGCTGAGTCAGGCGGACCACGAATTAAAGGAAGGGGCCGAGTTCAAGGATCATCACAAATAGAAAGCCCTTCCATAATCCTTCATCCATCTTCAAACAGGGATCGCTCGCTGCGGCGGGCGGTCCTTTTTTTTGGTGTGCGAGTTGTGGGACGGAGGGCGAGTCGTTGGAGAGATTTAAGCATGTTGACCTGCTCCATCAGCGGGGAGGCGACCACGGCAACGGGGGGCTTTCCGCCCGTTCAGGGAGACCCTGGACAATCCGTACTCAAGCGGAGGAGTGTGTTAAGTTGGCGGGATGGGTGACGAGAAAAAATTGGCGGGGCGGGTAGCGCTGGTTACGGGAGCGGGGAAGCGCTTGGGCCGGGCGGTGGCGCTGCGGCTGGCGAGCGAGGGCGCGGATGTGGCGGTGCATTATGGGAAGTCGGAGGCGGAAGCGCGGGAGGTTGTCGGCGAGATCGAGAAATTGGGGCGGCGCGCGGCGGCTTTTTCAGCGGAGTTGACGGATGTGCAAGCGATCCAGAATCTGGTGCAGAACGTGGCGTCGCGATTCGCACGGCTGGACATTCTGGTGAATTGCGCGGCGAATTTTCTGGAGACCAAGTTTGGGGAAACGAAGGAGGCCACTTGGGACGCTTCGCTGGACACAAATCTGAAGGCACCGTTTTTTTGCGCGCAAGCCGCCGCCCCGCATCTGGCAAAAAGCGGTCGCGGCGTAATTATTAATTTCGCGGACATCGGCGGGATGCTCGGCTGGACGGAGTTTTTGCCGCATTCGATCTCGAAGGCGGGCGTGATCATGCTGACGCGCACACTTGCGAAGGAATTGGGGCCAGCAGTCCGCGTGAACGCGATTGCGCCCGGGACGATCACGATGCCCGGCGATCCGCCGGAGTGGCAAACGGATTTTATCCGGCGCGCGCCGATGAAAAGAACAGGGCGGCCGGAAGAGATTGCGGATGCCGTGATGTATCTCATCGGCGCGGAGTTTGTGACCGGACAGGTGCTGGTGGTGGACGGCGGAAGAACGCTTTGAGAAGTAATGAGGCCACGAAGTAACGAGATTCGAATTCCGGAATCTATTGGGTTGAGTGCAGCGTGATGTGCCATAAGATTTTCCACTGAACGAGGCGTTCGCACGTGAATAGCCCCCATTTACCCCTGGCCATAACAATCTGCTGCTCGAGGTGTGGCAGCGGCGCATTCAACACTCCGGGCGATAGGGGCGATCTCTTTATCGTTACCTGCAAATCTTGCGAGGCCGTCATTGGCGTTGCGAAAGACATCGAGGGTGCGGCCCAGAAGGCATTCACAAGCTTGTACGAGGAATCTAGCAACGACGAAGTCAAAGACGCTTTACGCAAAGCCTTTAGGGACTTCAAGACCATCCGGATTGAATAGGTGATGCTGATTGCAAGTTGACTGGGGACAAAAAATGTATGTCGGCGGGATGCGAGTGATGCGGGTAGGGTGTATTCTAGTTGGTCAGAGGCAAATGAAATGAATGCGCCGGAGGCGAGTGAGCCCCGGCGGGAAGAAGAGAAAGGCCGTCGCTCTTATGGACCAGGAAACATTCGCACAGCGGAATATGGAAGACGTAGAGATTCAGGAGTGGCTGGAGTCGCTGGACTCCGTGCTTGAGTCGAGCGGGCCAGAAGTGGCCCGGGAGATTCTGGAACGGTTGCGGGCGCACGCGACGGTGAACGGGATTGATCTGCCGTTCACGGCCAATACGCCGTATGCGAACACGATTCCGGCGCGGCTGGAGCCGCTGTTTCCCGGGGACCAGCAACTGGAACGCCGCATCAAGTCGCTGATCCGCTGGAACGCGCTGGCCATGGTGGTGCGTGCCAACAAGGTGGAGCACAACATCGGTGGGCACATTTCGACGTATGCCTCAGCGGCCACGCTGTACGAAGTGGGGTTCAACCACTTTTTCCGCGCAAGAAACGAAAATTTTGAAGGTGACACCGTGTATTTCCAGGGACACGCGGCGCCGGGTATCTACGCGCGCGCATTTCTGGAGGGCCGGCTGAGTACGGAGAAGCTGGAGAATTTCCGGCGCGAGTTGAAGCCGGGCGGCGGGCTCTCTTCGTATCCACACCCGTGGCTGATGCCTGATTTCTGGGAATTTCCAACGGTTTCGATGGGATTGAGCCCGCTGATGGCGATTTACCAGGCGCGCTACAACCGCTACCTCGAGAATCGCGGGCTGAAACCCGTGACGGACGCAAAAGTCTGGGCGTTCCTGGGCGACGGCGAAACGGATGAGCCGGAATCGTTGGGCGCGATCACGCTGGCATCGCGGGAAAAACTGGACAATCTGATTTTCGTGATCAACTGCAACCTGCAGCGGCTGGACGGGCCGGTGCGTGGCAACGGCCAGATTATTCAGGAGCTGGAGTCCGCGTTCCGCGGCGCGCGCTGGAACGTCATCAAAGTCTTGTGGGGCAGCGAGTGGGATCCGATTCTGGAGCGCGACACCGAAGGTCTGCTGGTGAAGCGCATGGGCGAAATGGTGGACGGCGAATACCAGAAGCTGGTGGTATCGAGCGGCGAATACGTACGGCAGTTTTTCTTTGGCGGCGATCCTCGGCTGTTGAAGCTGGTGGAACCGCTGCCGGATGAGGCGCTGCGGCGCTTGCGGCTGGGCGGGCACGATCCGCGCAAGGTGTTCGCGGCGTATAAGGCGGCGACGGAGTTCAAGGGCGGGCCGACGGTGATTCTGGCGCGCACGATTAAAGGATATGGATTGGGTGAGGCGGGAGAAGGAAAGAATGTCACTCACCAGCAGAAGAAATTGAACGAGGAAGAGTTGCGAGAGTTCCGTTCGCGTTTCGGGATTCCGATGGGCGACGAGGAAATCGCAAAGGTGCCATTCTACCGGCCGGCGGAAGACAGCGAGGAGATTCGCTATCTGCGGGCGCGGCGAGAGGCGCTAGGTGGTTATGTGCCGCAGCGGAAGGCGCGGTCTGTGGCGATTTCAGGCGCGCACACCGAGCTGTTTAAGGAATTTCTGGAAGGCAGCGAGGGCCGGGAAGTTTCGACGACGATGGCGTTCGTGGCGATGCTGCGCAAGATGCTGAAAGATCCGGAGATTGGCAAACTGGTGGTGCCGATCGTGCCGGATGAGGCGCGCACGTTTGGCATGGAATCGCTGTTCCGCACGGTCGGAATTTATTCAAGCGTGGGGCAGAAGTACGAGCCGGTGGACGTGAACACGCTGCTCTATTACAAGGAAGCGAAAGACGGACAGATTCTGGAAGAGGGAATTACGGAAGCGGGGTCGATGGCGTCGTTCATTGCCGCGGGCTCGGCGTACGCGACGCACGGGATTAACACGATTCCGTTCTTCATTTACTACTCGATGTTCGGGTTCCAGCGGATTGCGGACTTCATCTGGGCGGCGGCGGACATGCGCACGCGTGGATTTTTGCTGGGTGGCACGTCGGGCCGCACCACGCTATCGGGCGAAGGCTTGCAGCACCAGGACGGGAACAGCCACGTGCTGGCGATGCCGGTGCCGAACCTGCTGGCGTACGATCCCGCGTTTGCGTATGAGATCGCGGTGATCGTGGATGAAGGCATTCGCCGGATGTACAAAGAAGGCGAAAGTATCTTTTATTACATCACGGTGATGAACGAGCCGTACGTGATGCCGCACATGCCGGGCGACGTAAAAGACGGCATCCTGAAGGGCCTGTACAAGTACAAGCCGGCGTCGAACAAGAAAGCGAAGTTGCGGGCGCAACTGCTGGGCAGCGGCGCGATTTTGAACGAAGTGCTGCAGGCGCAGGAGATTCTGGAGAAGAACTACGGCGTGGCGGCGGATGTGTGGAGCGTGACCAGTTACAAGTGCCTGTACACGGACGGAATCGAGACGGAACGATGGAACCGGCTGCATCCGGACGAGACGCCGCGGGTGCCGTACGTGAAGCAGTGCCTGGGCGACGAGCAGGGCGTGTTTGTGGCGGCTTCGGATTATCTGAAGACACTGCCCGCGATGATTTCCAAGTGGCTGCCGCGGCGCATGGCCATTCTGGGTACGGATGGATTCGGCCGCAGCGAAGGGCGCACCTCGTTGCGCGATTTCTTTGAAGTGGATTCGCGCTTCGTGGTGCTGGCGACGCTACACGAACTGGCTCAGGACGGCCTGGTCGGCGAAGCCACCGTGCAGAATGCGATGAAGGATCTGGCGATCAACCCGGAAAAGCCGAACCCAGTGATTTCATAACCGGCTTACAGGCATCCTTGCAGCATCTGTTCTGGGTTAGGTGGACACGAAATGGTGTTTCGCGCTCGCACTACCCCTGTAGTCCTATGTTTGTCGATTGTTTCCATGTTTACGGCCCGGCCATGTTTGCTTCAAACGAGCCGCGTCGGCCCATCGAACCAACAGGCATTTTTAGAAAAGTTGTCCGCGGCGGCGATTGAGCGGACACATCACGCCGTTCGTTACGATTCCCAATATGTGCGCATACCGTATCCCGGAGGAGATGTACCCGCTGGTACGGGTGTGTGCAGCGACGAAGTGATTCGGGCCTATCGCGCGTTGGGCATCGATCTTCAGAAAGAAGTTCACGAGGATATAGTCGCAAATTTTTCGGCATATCCAAACCAGCGGCGATGGTTGCTGGCGCATCCCGATTCGAACATCGATCACCGGCGCGTGCCGAACTTGATGGTGTTTTTCAGCCGAAAGGGAACCTCGTTACCCACTACAACGCGCGCGGAAGACTATCAGCCAGGGGAATTGGTGACGTGGGATCTGGGCGGTGGGGTGCCACATATCGGAATCGTAGTGGACCGGAAATCGGCGGCGAGCGGAAGATACATGGTGGTTCACAACATCGGTGCCGGCCCGAAGATGGAGGATGTGCTTTTCAGTTGGAAGATTACGGGGCATTACCGGTATTTTGGGCCGGAACAACGACAAGAGTGAATGGATGGGTGGTGGGTTATTTGCGATCGTGAGTTTGAGTTTGTCTGTCGCGCCTCCGGCGCTTGCGATTCGTTTGGTTCGCTACCCAGTGCTTACGCACTGGGCTAACTTCTGCCGCGCCGCTGGCGCTACACGGGGCTACCCCCGCCCTGCCGGCGAGAAAAACTCCGGCCGTTTTCTTATGATTCAAATTGTTGCAAGGAGTTCGGCGGGCTTGATGCGGCCGGTGGCCAGGTTCGCGATGAGTTCGCGGTTGGCGGCGAGGAAATCGTAGGCGGAGAGTTCGCGGGGGAGAACCCAGGCGGTCTGCTCGAAGGCGCTGGGAGAGACGCCTGGCTCCGAGAATTGTGCCGCGAAGAAATGGATCTGAAGTTCTTCGGGATTAGCGTCGTAGTGGTGCCGGACGGTGGTAATTTCGACGGACTTGGTCAGGGTGACGCCGAGTTCTTCGCGCAGTTCCCGTGCCAGCGCCTGCTCAAACGTTTCGCCGGTGCGGACTTTGCCGCCGGGAAATTCCCACTTGAGTGGGGACGTGTCTCCACGGCGGCGCTGGCCGATGAGGATCCGGCGATCGGAACGTTCAATAACGGCTGCTACGACCTGGAGCATTGAAAGTAATTTTACCGGCTATGGACTGATGACGCAATAGGCGCGGGAAGCATCAAGTCTCCGCTAATCATCGATAAGAAGGTAGAAGGCGGTTGAGTTCGGTGATTGACCTTGCGGGAGCCGTGTGATGAAGTTCGAAGGTGATCCTGGGAGGATGCGCGTGAAAAATTTGGGAATTGTGGCGGGGATACTGTTGGCGGTGTGGCCGACGGCGGTTAGGGCGCAGACGGCGGATGGCGACGTGGTGCGGTTCAAGGCCACGATGGAGAACGTGAAGGCGACGTTTGGGCCAGCGGAGCCTGTCGCGCATGTGAAGGCGGGCGGCATGCTGGAGGCGAACTCGCTGGATTGCTTTGGAAATGTGTTGCAGAAGCCGGGGGATCCGTTTTCGCTGATCAAGATTGATAATCCGCTGACCGGGCCGTTTTTTATTGATGGAGCCGAGCCGGGGGACACGCTCGTGGTGCACATCCTGGATTTGCAGGTGGACAGCAAGCAGGGAGTTGGCGCGTTCTCTCCGGGATTTGGCGCGGCCAACGCGACGCATTACACGCCCTTGGTGGAAACCAAGCCGCTGCCGGAGCGAGCGTGGTATTACCCGATTGATGCGGAGAAAAAACTGATCACGTTTCAAGCAGTGGATTCGGATTTCAAGGTGCAGTTTCCACTGAAGCCGTTTCTGGGTTGCATTGGCGTAGCTCCGGCGAATGGTGAAGTACGTAGTTCCATTGTGCCTGCCGAATTTGGCGGGAACATGGACGCGCCGGAAGTTTCGCCGGGGAATACTCTGTATTTGCCGGTGAATGTGAAGGGTGCACTTTTTTATTTTGGCGACGGCCATGCGGCGATGGGCGATGGAGAAGTGGCGGGCAGTGCTGTGGAAGTGCCGATGCGGGCGAAGTTTCGTTTTGACCTGGTGAAAGGGAAGAGCACTGGCTGGCCGCGATTCGAAAACGAGCGGGAGATCATGACCACCGGGATTTACCGGCCTGTGGATGACGCGGTGCGGATTGCGGTGACAGAGATGGTTCATTGGATGCACCGGGAGTACGGATTGTCGGAACTGGATGCCTATGAGCTCTTTTCGAAAGTAGGCAAGCTGCACTTGACGGAAATGGTGGACCCGAACTATGTGATCGTGGCGTCGGTGGAAAAGAAATACTTGCCCGTGAAGAAATAGGGTGGGGTAGCGCCGGCATCTTGCCGGCGTTGAGGGTTTCATCGCAACGCCTGCCGGCTGGAAGCCGGCGCTACCAGGAAGCGGACCCATGTTCAGTGAAATGGTGTTGGAGCATTTTCAGAGGCCGCGGAATGCGGGGGAATTGGCGGGGGCGACTGCCGTCGTTGAGGTGAGCAATCCCGTGTGCGGGGACGTGCTGCGGTTGGCGGTGATTGTGGAAGGCGGCGTGGTGCGCGAGGTGAGATTTTTGTGCCGGGGATGCACGGCTTCGATTGCCAGCGCGTCCGTGTTGACGGAGAAGATGAAGGGGCGGACAGTCGGCGAGTTGAAAGAGATGGATGCGGCGGAGATAGCGGCGGAGCTAGGGGGATTGCCGCCGGCGTCGTTTCATGCGGCTCAATTGGCTGAAGATGGCGTGAAGGCGATAGTGGAGAAAATCTGAAGAGGAACAGAAAAAGGATTACCACAGAGGGCGCAGAGGAGCCACAGAGTTCACAGAGGATGTGGAGGAGAGAAACCCAAGAAGCACAGCCAGGAATGGCTGTGCCACATAGGTGTGCACAGGTATTTAGTCGGCGGAGCGGGTTACGCGGACGAAGGTTTCGGGGTCGTTGAGGTTGAGGACGCAGCCTTCTTCATTGGTGGGGAATTGGCAGAGTTGAGCGCGGTGGGCCCAGACTACGGCGCGGGCGCCGACATCGAGCGGCGCGGCTAGCAGCTCCGGAAAAACTTTCGACGAAAAAATTACGGGATGGCCGCGGCGCCCTTCGAAGATTGGTAGAACGATCGGAGCGTTCGAGGAATAAAACGCGGCGATCAGATCGCCAACGAGGTTGGCACTGATCAGAGGATGGTCTACCAGGCACAGGAGCATGCCATCGAGGCCATCGGGCAGACTTTTTAGCGCCGCCTGGATGGAACTCAGTTGTCCTTTTTCCCAATCGGCATTGATCACGACTTCATCGGCGGGCAGGTGGATGGCTTTGGCGATGGGCTCGGCGTGGACGCCCAGCACCACGCGGCGCACGCCGATTTTCGGATGGCGCGTGACGTCCAGTAGGTGCTCCAGGAACGGCCGGCCCTGGAAGGGCAGAAGCGCCTTAGGGGATCCCATGCGCTGAGAAGCCCCGCCGGAGAGGATGACAGCGGCAAGCATGAAAACTCCGGAAGCTACTTGGTCTCGACCGGGTCTGTGACGGCCAGCTTGAGCTTCTTGTGAGCAGCGGATTCGATGTTGCGGCGTACGGCCACAAGCTCCGCGACGATACTGACGGCGATCTCTTCGGGTGAAAGCGCGCCGATGTCGATTCCCATCGGGGCGTAAACGCGCTCGAACTCTTCCATAGCGTAGCCCTCTTTTTCGAGAGCTTTGTAAACGCTGAGCACTTTGCGGCGGCTGCCGATCATGCCGACATAGCGCGCTTTGGTGCGAACGGCCCAGGCCAGTACGCGCATGTCTTCGTTGTGGCCACGCGTGACGATCACCAGATAGGTTGAGGGACTCGGCTGCAGCTTGACGAATGCGTCGTCGTAACTTGTGAATATTTCCTGCGCCATCGGGAAACGCTGTGGGTTGGCGAAAGCCTCACGGTCGTCAATCACGCCGACTCCGAAGCCGACGGCCTGCGCCGCTTTTGCTACGGCGGTGGAGACGTGGCCAGCGCCGAAAAGGTAAAGAATCGGTTGCGGGAGAATGGGCTCTACGAAAATTTCGACGGTGCCGCCGCAGATGAGGCCGTTGTCGTAGGTGGCTTCGTTATTGAGGTGGAAGAGGAGTTTGCGCGGAGCTTCCTTGTGCATCACCTCGCGCGCCGCAGCCCAGACGTCGGCTTCGACGCAGCCGCCGCCGATGGTGCCCAGCGATGAGCCGTCTTCGCGGACGAGCATGCGCGAGCTTTCGTAGCTGGGGATGGAGCCGTTGGTGTGCACGATCGTGGCGAGGGCGCCGCGCTGTCCGGCGCGCCGCATGCGCACGATTTCTTCGAAGAGGTCCATGGTTGGTCCGAAAAACAAGCGTACGGCGCGTACAGTGGGAAGTCAATTCACAGAAAGACTAGGTAGTGGTTCAGTTCCGGTTTATCAGAATTTGAGGCTTCTTTCATTGAATGCCGCCATTAGACTGTTTGGAGATACGCGGGAGCGAAAATCCTCGCGACAAATGATTCGAGCGTAGTCGGTGTCGTATTTTTTGCCGAACGCTCCTCCAAAGGTGCGATGAGGCCCGCATTTGCACCATCCCACATTTCAACAATCAATTCTGCAGTCTTTTTTGATAAGCCCATCTCCAGAAGGGCCATCTCAAGAATCATGCTCGGTAATTGCACGTATTCGAGATTGGGCTTGCCGATAGCGTTGCCAACGATGGAAGCTGCTTCCTTCATGGAGATGTCGCGCTGTCCATGCAGCTCTTGGACCGAACGGCCAGAAAAATCGCGCGCCGCAAGACGAGTCGCGGCGTACGCGCCGATGTCTTGCGTCGCTATCCATGGCATTGGCATTTCGGCTCGTAAACCTCCCGGCAGGGTTCCCATCGAGCGCAGTGGTGCAATACTCATGAAAAGATTCTCCATAAAGTACGCTGCACGCAGGTGGAGGACGTTGAGCCCGGCGACTCCGTTGAGCTTTTGCTCCTGATTATGCAAGCCGACGATGGGGCCGCTATTCTTCGCGTGCTGAGCCCCGATACTGCTTAGATTAACGACAAACCGGACATTGGCGTTGGTGACTGCTGCAACGTAGGAATCGGAAACGCATTCTTGATGCGCACGCAAATCCTGTTGTGAGATGTCCTCGGGCAAAACCAAATAGACGGCTGAAGCGCCGTCGAAAGCTTTGGTCATTGAAGCGACATCTTCGACGTTACCGACGAAGGACTCCGCACCCAGGTCTACTAATGTTTTCAGCTTCTCCGTGTCTCGCCCAACAACGCGAACCTTTTCGCCTTTTGCAAGCAACGCTTTCGTCGCTGCCCTTCCCGTGCGCCCCGTTGCACCCGTTACGACGATGACCATTTCGTGCTCCCTCAGAACGACGCTCAAAGCGTGTGATGCCGGAATTTCACGACAGGCTGCCGGTCAAGACTTTGCCAGCTGACAGTAAACTGTTCCATTACCGAACACCCGGTCTTTAAGACGATGAGGACGATGTCTCGCGGAGAAGCGCTTCTTCAATCGCTCGATCGAGCGGCAGTAACCAGCCCTCCTGCCAAGCCGCAGCGGTGGAAGTCTCGTCCAATCCGGGTCGCGTGCATTTCAGATTGCTCTCGAGCTTGGTATTTTCCGCGGGTGTAAGCGGAGCGCCGATTTTCTGCCGCAGCGCCGCCGCCGAGCCAGCCAACCGCAGCGCCCGGTCGGAATGAGATTGAGCTGCCGCGGCGCAGGCGAAGCACTCCAGCAATCGCGCAATGCCGCGTTTGTGATCCAGTTCTTGAAAAAGTTTCAAACTTTCCCGGTAGAGCGCGTGGGCCGCGGAAAAGTCCCGCTCCAGCCGCGCCATGTTGCCCAGGTCCGCCAGCGTGCCTGCAATTCCCCAGCTGTCGCCCAGTTCCCTGAAAATCGTCAGCGCCTGTCCGTAAAATTCCCGGGCGGCAGCCGCGTCGCCGCGATCGTGCGCGACGTCACCTTGCGAGTTCAGCGACCACGCCACTCCAGTCCGATCGCCAAGTCCCTGAAAGATCGCCAGGCATTCCCCATACAAGGATTTCGCGCGCTCATGGTCGCCCTGCATCGTCGTGACGTTCGCCAGATTGCTCAGAGCGCGGGCCACATCTCTCGAATCGCCAAGCTCTCGCCAAACTTCCAGGCTCTCTTCGAATAACGCCTGCGCGGCGGGAATGTCGCCGCGGTCCTGCGCCAGTACGGCCAGCGCATTCAGAGAGACAGCGACGCCCTGTCCGTCGTCCAGTTGCCGTGCGACCTCCATGCTTTCCCTGACCAATTCATCCGCCGCGACATAATCGCCTTGCGCGCCGGCCAGCACCCCCGCCGCAAACAGTGCCCGCGCGCGAAATTTCGTCGGGGCGGCAGCTCGCGGCAGCTTCAGCAATTTGCCCAGCCTTGCACGACCCTCGGTGAGGTATTCGCGCGTCTCCCAAAAGCGAAATAATGCCGCACCGAGCCGCAAGCCCCACTCCGCATTACCCGTATCCGTCAGCCACTCCAGCGCGCCGCGAAAATTGCCGTACTCGGCGGTGAAACGGTCCATTTGCCCCGCTGCTTGTGCCCCGGCCTGCTCCGAAGATGATTCTTCCGCCAGCACCAGGCAATAGGCGGCATGCGCGCGCCGCGTCGCCGTTGCCTCGCCGCTGATTTCCAGTTTTTCCAGCGCATATTCCCGAATCGTTTCGAGCATCACGAAGCGGGCTTCGTCGTTTGCCGGCGGAGCATGCAGCACCAGGCTTTTGTCGACCATGGAAGCCATGCCGTTGAGCAGATCCAGATCGAGATCGGCTTTGGTGTCACAAACCGCTTCCGCGCCTTCCAGATTGCAGCCGCCAACGAAGACCGACAAGCGCCGGAAGAGTTTCTGCTCGGCGGGATTCAGCAGGTCGTAGCTCCAGTCCATCGCGGCGCGCAGCGTCTGCTGGCGCTCTGGCAGGTCGCGCGGGCCTCCGGTCAATAACTGCAAGCGGCTGGACAGCCGGGTGAGCAGGGAAGCAGGCGAGAGGATTTTCAAGCGCGCCGCAGCCAACTCAATTGCCAGAGGCAATCCATCCAGCCGGGCGCAGATTTCGGCGACCGCGGAGGCGTTTTCCCGGGTGAGTTCAAACCCGGGCTTGGCCGTCACCGCGCGTTGCACGAACAGCGCCACCGCGGGGTATTGAGAAAGATCCTGCACCGGCGGCACGCGCAACGGATCCGGCAGCGCCAGCGGCGACACCGGAAATTCGTTCTCGCCGTAGATGTGCAATGCCGCGCGGCTGGTGGCCAGGATTTTCAGGTTCGGCCCGATCACGAGGAGTTCGGCAACGGTTGGAGCGGCATGGAGCAAGTGCTCAAAATTATCGAGCACCAGAAGCAGCGGGCCGCCGGACGAACTGCACAAACTATCCTTGAGAATGTCTATCGGGGACCGGCTGGCTGGGCCGCGAAGACCCAGCATCTGCACAATCACGGTGGCGATCAATGCCGGATCGCCCAGCGCGGCCAGCGGAACAAAATGAACGCCGCCGGAAAATTGCCGGATCAGTGAGCCGGCCACTTCCACCGCCAGCCGCGTTTTGCCGATGCCGCCGGGACCCGTCACAGTGAGCAACCGCACTTCCGGCCGCAGTAGAAGTTCCTTTGCCGCCGCGACTTCTTTTTCTCGGCCGACAAAACCGGTGCGCGAGACGGGAAGATTGACGGCGCGCAACTGCGGGTGAGCGGAGGGTTGCGAAGCGGACGAGCCGGCATCGTTGACCAGCGCGACAAACCGGTATCCCCGGCCCGTAATGGTATGGATGAACCGCGGCTGTTCCGGATCGTCGTCCAGCACTTGCCGAAGTTTGCGAATCGCGGCGTTGATGCTGTTGTCCGTGTCCAGGAACACGTCCTTGCCCCAGACACGCGCCACGATTTCTTCGCGCGTCACCAGATCGCCGCGGCGCTCCACCAGCAGGAGCAGGAGTTCCATCGGAATCCGAGACAGACGCAAGGCTTTGCCGGCGCGGCGCAGTTCATAGGCGCCGCGATCCAGTTCCAGATCATCCTCAAGCCTGAATAAGTTTGCAGTCATTCGGGGTTCGACCAAAAGCAATCTGCCCGGGATTATAACCCCGCCGCTGCCGCAAGTGCCTTATTTCTCCGTGGATACGACGAGCATGAAGATTTAAGCGAAATTTCAGGCGCTCACTATTGTCGGTTCTCCACGCCCGGCGCACCATGCACGGCATCGGCATGGGACCGTCGCCAAGTCCCACCGAATTGTTGAAAAAAAGGGGAGGAATTTATGTCCAGATTTACTTTGATCAAGGTCGGATTAGTGGCTGCCGGCCTCGTGTTCGCCGGGGCGGCGCACGAAGAACTTGCGCCACCTCCGACTTCGGTGCAGGTTGTGGCATTGGATGAATGCGATCCCACGACGTTCAACGCCGCGCTTGGGCCGGATTTCTGCAAGAACGTGACGCTGGGAGCCTTCACCGTGCTGACGGATCTATTTTCCAAGGCCCAGGCCGGCACGCCGGACCCGGGTTGGGATTTCGAACCCGATGCGCTGACGATTAAACAGGGAACGACGGTGAATGTGGTTGACCAGGGAGGCGAGCCGCACACGTTCACCGAAGTGGCGCATTTCGGGGGCGGTTTCATTCCGCCGCTGAATACGCCCGACCAGACAACGGTTCCCGAGTGCGCCGGTGGTTTTTCCAACGTCGCGGTGGCGCGGACGCGCATCCTGCAGGGCAGCCAGTTGCAGATTACGGGCTTGTCGAAGGGCGAGCATGAGTTTCAGTGCTGCATCCACCCCTGGATGCGCCTGAAAGTCGAGGTGAAGTAAACCGAGCCCGCGGGGCAAGCGAGCGGGTGGGCGAACGCCCGCGAAAGCTGCCTTCGCGGAAATACACAAAGCGAAGCGAACACGGGCGAACCGCCTAGCCGGGATATTTCCGGTGGGGCGGTTTGCCCGTCCGCGTTTGCGCCTGCTTCCGCGTCCGCGCAATTCGTATCGTGATGCAATAGAATCGGAAACGCGATTTGAGTTGCGCCTGGGAGGTTGGATATGAAAGCGGTTGTGATTCACCAACATGGGGATCCATCGGTGTTGCAATACACGGAAGTGGCTGAGCCGCAGGTTCGGGCGAACGAGGTGCTTGTCCGCGTGCGTGCCTGCGCGCTGAATCACCTGGATTTGTGGGTACGGCAGGGCATCCCCGGCGTGCCGTTTCCGTTGCCGCACATTCTGGGGAGTGACGTGGCCGGCGAAGTGGCGAAGCTCGGTTCCGAGGTAACGACGGTTCGCGTGGGGCAAAAAGTGGTGCTGGCACCGGGAGTGAGCTGCGGCAAGTGCGCCGCGTGCATCTCCGGCAACGACAACCGGTGCCGCGAATTCACGAATCTGGGTTACATGATTGACGGCGGTTGCGCGGAGTACGTGCGTGCTCCGGAAGTGAACGTCATGCCATACCCGGAGAATCTTGATTGGGCGCATGCGGCGGCGGTGCCGCTGGTGTTTCAGACGGCTTGGCACATGCTGGTGAACCGCGCGCAGTTGCAGCCGGGGGAAGATGTGCTGGTGCTGGCGGCGGGAAGCGGCGTGGGAAGCGCGGCGATCCAGATTGCGAAATTTTTCGGAGCACGCGTGATTGCGACGGCCGGAAACGACGAAAAACTGGCCAAGGCAAAAGAACTAGGAGCGGACGAAGTGATTCATCACGGCATCATGCCGATCGCGAAAGAGGTGCGGCGGCTGACGAACAATCGCGGCGTGGACGTTGTGGTGGAGCACGTCGGCGTGGCAACGTGGGAAAACAGCGTGAAAAGCCTGGCGATGGGGGGCCGACTGGTGACTTGCGGCGCGACTACGGGTTACGACGCGAAACTCGATTTGCGATTTTTGTTTACGCGGCAGCTTTCGATCATGGGATCGTACATGGGAACGAAGTCGGAATTGCGGACGGTGCTGAAGCTGGTGGCACAGGGAAGGTTGAAGCCGACGGTCGACAAGGTGTTTGATTTGAGCGATTGCATGGCGGCGCACAATTATCTGGAGAAGGCGAAGCAGTTTGGGAAAGTGGTGCTGCGGGTGGAGTGAAAAGCGAAAAACGAAAAGCGAAAAGCGAAAAGCGAAAAGCGAAAAGCGAAAAGCGAAAAGCGAAAAGCGAAAAGCGAAAAGCGAAAAGCGAAAAGATTTAACGCAGAGGACGCTGAGGTAAGAGGGGAAGGGCGCAGAGAAGCGCACAGGCTAAAGCCTATGCTACTACTTGGCGGTGCGGCCGATGCCGGCCAGGACGCGGAGTTCGCCGAGGACGACCATGTCGAGATTGGTACGCTGATTGTTGCGGGACAGATCGGCTTCGGTGCCGCCGTTATAGCCCTGTATAAAAAAAGTCGAGTCGCCTTCGTGCTCCAGGCGCGCCGTGTTCTTCAAGATCACCTGTAGCTTCTTGGAATCGTAGTGCACCGTGATGATGTCTGGCTTGCCCGCGCAGCGAATGCGCAGGTCGCCGAGGATGGTTTCCTTGCAGGTGAGCGCTTCAGTTTTGGTGATGGCGTTCCAGGCTTCGCATTGCGCCATAAAGGTTTCGGCAACGCGTTTCCAGACCTTGGGAGCAAGGTCGAACGCAGCCTGAGCGTTAAGCCGCTCTTCCTCAATCTGAACCGCCTCGGTGAATTGTGCGGCCAGAAATTCCTGTGCCGCGCGTTTGGTTTCGTCCGAACTCATGGCCCCGTATCTCCAGGAAATATTGCTGGTACACCATCGTAGCGGCAGGGATGTCCGTGGTGTCAAGTAGCTTGGCGGCTAAAGGTTCGACGAAGCAACGAGAGAACTACGGCCCTGGATTGTAGGGCGAATAGCTCACGACGGCGCTTTTCAGGCGCGCCGGCAGGGGGCGTTCCAACCAGCGGCTGATTGCGAATTGGACGAAACGGTTGGTGCCGCCGGTCCTGCCTTCCGGATCGGGGTGAGCCCACAAGATTGTTGCAGTCGCCGTCAGTTGCAGTTGCCTCCCGTACTCGAAATCGGGGATCAGCAGGCCAACTTGCGGATCGCCAACCACATTGCCGAGCGAGTTGAATAACCCGTTGCCGGGATAGTCGGGGAGGTGGAGCGTGCTTTCGTCCACGACTTCTATGAAGCCGGGGCTGCCGCCGCGGTGCGAAGCATCGTTGCCGCGTTCCGCGTGGCCGGTGGCCAGGAAGAGCACGTCGGCGTCCGCGATCATTTTCTGAATCCGGGCGGGCAGCGTTTTTCCCTCGAGCAGTTTGGAATCTGCGGCCGGCGTTTCGGCCAGTTCTACTTCGATTTCGCGCTTGGTGATGTATTTCGGGCAGTTAGGGAATGATTGCTCCACCTCCAGGATGATTTCCTTGTCGGTGAGTCGCGCATCGCCATTGATGCGCAGGCGGCGGCGATTGGCTAGTTCGATAATGAGGAGGCCGAGGTGCGGATCGACTTGGAGATTTTGCCAAAGCGGGTCACGGGTGTCGCGCTCGGCGGAGGGAACCGCGATGTGCAACGATTCGGGGCCGTTCGGTTCCAGAAATCCTTTCGGTCCGAAGACGATGGAGGCCCAGCGATGGCCGTCAGCGTCGTGCGTGCTGAGAACAGCCATCTGCTGCTGGCGGATGAAGGTCAGCGCGCCGGAGTACAGTTGGTCGATAATCATCGGGCTGTTGGCTTCGGCGTTGGCTTCTTCGCCGGCCCGCTTCTGGACTTCAAGTTCGCCTTCGTGGAATGGGGAGCCGGGAAGCATGCGCCTTCTCCTGGAGACACCTAACAACATTGGAGTGCCTGGCAACGGCGCGGTTACACTCGAAAGGAGGCACCTTTACGTTTTTCACCGGGAAGCCGCCAGGCCGTCGAAAACGCTGGAGGAGCGGCCCGATTGTGCGGGTCGGGGCGATATGCGAGTATAGAAGGGAAGACGAGGAACCATGGAAACCAATCAGGCGAAACACGTCACGCTCACGAAACCGGATGATTTCGGCAAGCTGCTCCAGGACGAGGGGATCATTTTCACGCAACTGGACAAAGCCGTGAACTGGGCGCGGCGCAGCTCCATCTGGCCGCTGGGATTCGGATTGGCCTGTTGCGCGATTGAGATGATGTCCATGGCGGCTTCGCGGTTTGACATTGCGCGGTTCGGCGCCGAGGTGTTTCGGCCCTCGCCGCGCCAGGCGGACCTGATGATCGTTGCGGGGCGGCTTTCGCAGAAAATGGCACCGGTGATCCGGCAGCTTTACGATCAAATGCCGGAACCGAAGTGGGTGATTTCGATGGGCGCTTGCGCCACGTCGGGCGGCGTGTTCAACAATTACGCGATTGTGCAGGGCTGCAACCAGGTGATTCCCGTGGACGTGTACGTGCCGGGATGCCCGCCGAGGCCGGAAGCCGTGCTTTATGCGGTCTTGCAACTCCAGAAAAAGATTGATGCGGAGAAGGGCTCGTTCAAGCGGGCGCTGAATCTCGCCTAGGAGATTCCCGTGGCTTCACCAATTCCCGAAACTATCAGCGCGCGCGATCTGTTGAGGCACTGTCTTGCCACCATCGCCTATCGAGGCGGGAAAGTTGTGCGAGACGTCCCGGACTCCTTCGCCAAGTACCAACCACCCGAAAAAGCGCGGACGCCGGAGCAGATTCTCGCCCACCTCGGCGACCTGTTTGACTGGGCGCTTTCCATGGCCAAGGGCGAAGGCGTGTGGAAGGATTCGCAGCCTCGGCCGTGGGCCCAGGAAGTCGAGCGGTTTTTCGGTGCGCTGAAACGCTTCGACGACTACCTGGAGGGGAATGAACAGCTCCACGCCTCCCCCGAGAAGTTATTTCAAGGGCCGGTGGCCGACGCGCTTAACCATGTCGGCCAGATCGCCATGCTGCGGCGTATGGCGGGATTCCCGATTAAGGGCGAAAACTACTTCAAAGCTGATATTGCCGCCGGGCGCGTGGGACCCCAGCAAGCTGCGCCTAAGCGCGAATTTGACTGAACTTTTTCTGGACGTGGCCCCCAGCCGCAGTTAAACTTCTCGCCACTGTAAGGACGGGGCCGATGAACGTTGAACAGAGGGCCTACCCGCGGTTCAAGCCGCCAAAGAGTATCTTGGGAGCCTGGCGGTCGGGAATGCAGCGGGAAGTTTCGTACGTGGAGAACCTCGCGATCGGCGGGGTATTCTTGCGCACCAAGAGAAAAGTAGCCCTTCGCAGCTTGGTACAGGTGCTGCTAGACATGCCCGTGGGGCAGGTGCGCGGACGCGGCGTTGTGCGCCGGCATCAGGAGCATCACGGCATCGCGGTGCAGTTCATCGCGATGGACCCGGAAGACCGGGGAAGACTCCTCCGCCAGATCCGCGAATTGACAGTTTCGGCAACTTAGGGTGCAGCAGGCTTTCCAGCCTGTTCTTCAGCGACCGAAACAATCTGCAGCAGAAATATCGACCACTCCCCCGCGTCATTCCCAAAAACCAACGTCATGCGAATCTGTTGGGGAAACGTACGTGCCGCCAGATGGATGGAACTCCAGAGCACAATGCCCACCCACAACTCGCCGCTTCGGCATATCTCCTTTTCTAGATGATATCTGGCGTTCTTTGTTGCAAACGGGGAGAGAAGAGATTCGAGGTTAGAGACAATTTCCTTCTGGCCGGATCACAATTTTCCGTTCACATCGATAGATGAAGCATTGGTGGCGAAGAATGCCGATAGCTCGCTCCAGTTTCCTTCGCGCAAACAGATGAGAAATTTTTGAGCGGCCAGTTTCTCGCCCTCGTTAGGGACGGCAGGATGGAGCTCTGAACGGGAATACTCTGAGGCTTTGATGACGCCTCGGAACTTTTCTCGAACCCTTGCCATGTCGATTCCCTGTGCGTTGAGAACTGTCGCAGCAAGACTCGTTGGGATCTGCAGCAGGCCCATCAAAAGGTGTTCAGTGCCAACGTGAGGGTGTCTCCAATTCGCGGATTCTCCCGCCGCAAATTTAAGGGCACGCTTGCACTCCTCGGAGAGCGGGACCTCAACTGCAGTGGAAAATCTTTGCCCCCGCGTAATGCGAGCCTCGATTTGCTCCCGAATATGCCCTACTGACTTCAGGTCCGGCAAAAGATGCTTCACAATTCTGTGATCCTCGCGCAACAGTCCGAGGAGCAAATGTTCCGTTTCGATGTACGGACTTCCGTATTGGCTGGCCTCGAAGCGCGCGAAGAAAATGACGCGGCGAGCCTTTTCTGTGTATCGCTCAAACATGATTCGGCAAGTTTATGCCAGAGATACGAGATCAGGCAATTGGCGTGTTTATGACAGTGGCGGAACTTGCGGAATCGACAAGCTCGACAATCGAACCCGGCGTGGATTTTTCACGGCGAAGGTAGGCCATGCCGATGGGAGCGTTGAGCGCGGGAGAAAAGGCGGAGCGGGTAGTGTAGCCGGCTTCTTTGCCTTCGGAGATGAGCGGCGCCCCAGGCGCGGGTGGCTGCGGCGTGGCGTATTTGAGGGTGACGCGGACGCGATTGACCTGGCCGCGGGAACGGACGCGTTCTACGATTTCCTGGCCGGTGTAGCAGCCCTTGGTGTAGCTGATGTGGGAGTCCTGCAGGCCGGCTTCGTGGGGGATTTGTTTTTCGCCGAAGTCGTAGCTGTACCAGGGAATGCCTTGCTCGAGGCGCGTGGCGTTTAATGCCTGATACCCGGCGGGGCCTCCGCCGTGTTTGCGCGTGGCTTCGAGAAGAATGTTCCAGAGGGATTCGGCGTGCGAACGGTCAACAAGGAATTCGGCGCTGGCGGCGCCGCCCGGAGACCGCTTGCCGAGGCGGCAGGGAATGCGCTGAACGGAGACAGGCCGAGTTTCGAGTTCCGCGAGATCCGCGGGGTCGACGCCAGTGAGTTCCTCGGCGAGCAGCGCGGCTTTCGGGCCTTCGAGCGCGAGCGAGGCGAAATCGTCCGTGCGGTCGGTAAGTGTGACGTCGTCCATGATGATGTATTTGTCCAGCGCGGCGATCAGCGGCTCGCGGATGAGCGCGTAGGAAACGCAGAACAATTTTTCCACAAGCGCCTGAGTTTCGATTTCGGCGAGGATGCGGCCCTGCGGGTTCAGGAAAAGAGAGAGCGTGCCGTGATTTTCGCGCAGGTCCTTGATGTTGTTGGTGAGAATGGCGTTCAGGTAGCGAACACGGTCCGGCCCGGTGAAGTCGAGATAGGCGCGGTAGTTTTTGTCGAGCAGGGCAACGCTTTCGTGGAGGTGGCGGTATTCGGCCAGCCAGTCGCCGAAGTCGTTGGGAAGGGAACACCCAAACCAGGCGCTCAAATGCGCCCCAGAACGGGTGTGGAGTGCGGCGAGCGGTGTAGGTAGAGGTGCCACCGGCGAATTAGAAGGGCTGCTCATTACCTTTCCAGTGTAGCAGAGCGTTTTGAGTGCGAAGACGCAGCCTTCGCTTTTGAGATTCAGCCCGCGAGCCAAAATTTGAGTCCTGGGCTACTCCCTACTCCGCTAAAGCGGCAGCTTCGCTGCCGCACTCAAAAGGGTACCCGAGGAATTTTTGGCGAAAGTCGCTATACTGCTGGGCATGGACGCGACTCACAAAATGGCGCCAACGACGGACGCCGCCCACCCGGGCATGATTTACATGAAGATTCCGGTGGGCTTGCTGCAGTGCAACTGCCAGATCATCGGAGACCCGAAGACGCTGGAAGCGATCGTGATCGATCCCGGCGACGAGGTGGAACGCATCCTCGGCATGCTGGGCCGCTACAAGCTGACGGTGAAGGCCATCATCAGCACTCACGCGCACATCGATCACGTCGGCGGCCTGGCCAAGCTGCACATGTACACCGGCGCGCCGGTGATGATGCATGGCGAAGATCTGCCTCTGTATCACGGGATGGAAGAGCAGGCGGCTTTTCTCGGCGTATCGACACCGGAGCTGACGCAGGTGGATCACCTTTTGAAAGAAGGCGACACGCTGCCGTGGGGAGGATTCCATGCCAGCGTGATTCACACGCCGGGGCACACGCCGGGAAGCGTGTCGCTCTATATG
>DATHOY010000190.1:0-7480 GCA_035484435.1 Vulcanimicrobiaceae bacterium
GTAAGGCTGGTGGAACGCGAGCGCGAACGGCAGCGGCTGGAACAGGAAATCGGCATCGCCCGCGACATCCAGCAGGCGCTCCTTCCGAAAAATTTGCGCGAGTATCCTCACCTAGCGGTCTCCGGCGTGAATTTTCCCTGCTTGTCCGTCGGAGGAGATTATTACGACGTCTTTCCGCTGGACGATCGCCGCACGGCCTTTCTGCTTGCCGACGTAAGCGGCAAAGGCTTGGGAGCCGCGCTGCTGACCACCATGCTGCAGGGCGCGCTTTCCGGAATGACGCTGGGCACCGACCCCGCGCGGACGTTCAATCACGTAAATCGCTTCCTGTGCGACCACGCGGAAGTGGGCCGCTATGCGACCATGTTTTTCGCCATCCTGGACGAAAGTGGAAAGCTCGAATACATCAATGCCGGGCATCCTTCGCCCATTCTCTTGCGCAAGGAAACAACAGAGGAAGCGTTCACCGAGGGCTCCTTCCCGGTCGGTCTGGTACCGGAAGCGGAATTCACCACGGCTTCCGTGCAACTGGAACCGGACGATACGCTGGTGCTCTTCAGCGACGGCGTGACGGAGGCAATGGACCCGGAAGAAGAGCTGTACGGCGTGCCCAGATTGCGCGCCGTCCTGCAGGGAAAGACTGACTTGCCGCTGGATGAAATTCAGAAAACAGTGTTGGAATCCGTGGAAAATTTTGCCCGCGGCGCGCGCCAGGCCGATGATGTGACCATCCTCGTTGTACGATACCGCATGGTTGCTAACGGCGTCACCGAAGCCGGCATTTCGGCTGGCAAATCCGCCGCAGCCAATGACTGACCCGCGTTACTCCTCACCAAAACGCTAGCTTCACTTCGAGCAGGGCGGCGGTGCGGGCACTGCCGGCGCAGCCTTCATCTCCTCCACCTTTTGCTCCTTTAATAGTTTATTGAGAGACGGAATCGTTTCCGCATTCAGTTTGTTCCACGCGGCAATGTTCTTCGCAATCGAATTGCACCCGCTGCTGACCGTGTTATACGCCGATTCGGCCGGCTTCATGTCGGCGCTCTGAACCATCACCAGATCGTGGCCGAAATCCCGGTTCAGGATGCCGAAGCCGGGAGCCTCCGCATTCCCGTCCTCAAGTGCGTGAAATTGCTTGTCGAGGTCCGCAATCGCGTCCGCGAGTTCCTTCGGTGGCCCCCCCGGCAACGCTTTCTTGCGGGCGTCAAATTCCTCGTGCAACGCCACAACCACCTGGAACGCGCGCGCGGTATCTTCCATATAAGCGCAGATTTTTCGCGAGAGCGCCACCTGTGCCATGTAATCTTCCGCACTGATGTGAACGCGCGGGTCGGGCAGCACCTGCAACTTCTGCTTATAGGACTTCCCTTCTCGCGTGAAAACAAGGTCGTACGTACCCGGCGCCGCCAGCGGCCCCGGAGGCTGAACCCGCGGCGTCTCCCCCGGTATCGCGTGATCGGGCACCGTGTACTCGGTGTACTTCAGCCGCGAGCCAAAATATCCGTACGGCAACGCGGTCGGATGAGCATAGTGAAGATCCCACACGAACCGGTTAATACCCGCCTGATTGGACAACGCGTCCGGTGGATAGAACCAGAACTCGGGCACGTTCGGCGGAGCAATCGTTTCCTGAACCCCGTGACTCGAATAGTGGCGCACCAGATTTCCCTGCTGGTCGTAAATATCCAGTGCGAGTTCGCCCTTCGCCGAAGACTTCTGAAAATACTGCAGCACGGCGCCGTCCGCGGGGTTCCGGCCTGCGGGGGTTTCCGTCTGCAACGGCGTGTCCGGATAATTGTCCCAGCGAACCCGGATGGCGGACTCTGGCGCGAAGAACTGCGCGGCGGACTCGCCAAGCTTCGCGGACCACTGGCGGAGTGCGGATATGTCGTCCAGGATCCAAAGCCCGCGGCCAAACGTGGATGCGACCAGATCCGCACCGTGGATCGCCAGATCGGTGACGTTGGCGGTCGGCAGATTCAGTTGCAGCGGCTGCCAATGATCGCCCGCATCGAACGAAACATAAACTGCGTTCGTCGTGCCAGCAAAAAGAAGCCCCTTGCGGCCGGGATCCTCTCGAATGGTGCGCGCCATGCCTGCCTCGGGCAAACCAGTAACGATTTTCTCCCAGGTTTTTCCAGCGTCACGCGTCCGGTAAAAGTAGGGGTGATCGTCCCGCGGCGCATAAAGCGTGGAAAATGTGCCATGCGAAGCAAAAACCGCCGCATACGCGGTGTTGGCATCATGAGGAGACGCTTCGATGCAATTAACATACGGACGCTCGGGAAAATTCCCGAGTGTAACATCATTCCAGGTGGAACCGTCCCGAGTCAGGTGGATTAACCCCGTGGTTGAACCAACCCAGATCAGATTGGCTTCGACCGGCGACGGCGCGATCGTTTGTATCGCACCGTGCGGCGCGTTCTGCGCGTCATCGTCATCATCGTCGTCCGCATCACCCCACAAAGAATATTCGTTGGCGTCTTTCGTCAGCCGGTGGCCGTTCTCCATCGGCTTTGCGCCGCCGGGCGCCTCAGGCGTCTTGCTCGTCAGGTCGCCGCTGATCTCTTTCCACGATGTGCCGCCATCCGTAGTCTTCAGCAGAAATTGCGTCCCATAATAGAGTGCGTGCGAATCGCGCGGAGAAAAGACCAACGGAGTTTCCCACGTGACCCGGTAGCCCGCAGGCGGAAGATAAATCGTAGCCACCTGGCCCGTGGTGCGATTCAATCGCAACACAACGCCATACCATCCGATCGAAAATACATTATTGGCATCAAGCGGATCCGGCGCGATAAACGCACTTTCAAACGACCCGGTGGGAAACCAGTCGCGATACGTGATCTGGCCATAGTCAGTTCGACTCGGAACGGAGACGGAGCCGGAATCCTGCTGCGAGGCATACAAACGATACGGGAAAGAACGATCCGTCGAGACTCTGTAAAATTGCCCGGTCGGCTGGTTGTACCAGGTGCTCCAGATTTTCCCGCCATCCAGCGTGACCACCGCGCCCTGGTCCGTGCCCATCAGGATCCGGCTCGTGTCCTCCGGCGCGATCCACAGAACGTGGTCGTCTTCGCCGCTCGGCGTGCCTTTCCACGCAGTAAACGTGTGGCCGCCGTCGGTGGATTTGTAAGTCGAGGTCTGCATCACGTACACGACCTCGGGATTTTTCGGATCGGCGTACACACGGCCAAAATAATCGTCGCCAAGCACGCGCGGGTCCTGCGTACTCTGCTGCCACGTTTCACCCGCATCGTCGGAACGGAATAGCCCCTGACGCATCAGCGAAAAAACGCGCTTGCCTCCGAGGCCTGGGGCAACCGCAAGGCCGACGCGGCCGCGGTGCGCTGGTGGCAATCCTTTGTCGCCGGCCGGAGTCCAGCTTTCACCCGCGTCGGAAGATTTCAAAATCAAAGTGTCCGCTTCCTGTTCCTCCGGAGGCTTCACTTCCGTGGGCTTTCCCTGTGGAGGCTGGGGGATTCGCCGCACCGCGGCGTAAATCACGCGAGAATTGCTGGGATCAAAACAAAGTTCCGTGGGGCTGTGGCGATCATCCCTATAGAAAACCTTTCGCCAGCTCTTGCCGCCATCCGCGGTTTTGTAAATCCCCCGATACTCGCTGGGCGTGATATCGCCAACGGCCGCGACGTAAACAATATTGGCATCCTTCGGATCCACAAGGATGGAGGGAATCGTGCGCGACTCGCGTATGCCGACGTTCGTCCACGTGGCCCCCGCATCAATGGATTTCCAGACACCATTCCCGGGAGCCTGTTCGCCCGTCGCCACATAAATGATGTTCGGATTCGAAGGTGCCACCACCAGGTCCGCAATCGAAGCAACGTGCGCGTCGTCAAAAATCGGCACCCACGTCACCCCTCCGTTCGTGGTTTTCCAAACGCCACCGCCAGGCGTGCCCATGTAATACGTCTTCGAATCGCCCGCGATGCCGGCAACAGCGGTGACGCGCCCCCCGCGATGGGGTCCGATCAGCCGCCACGATAGTCCCTTCATCTGTTCCGCCGTTAAATCCTGAGCGGACACCCGGGAACCAGACAAAATCGTCGCCATCGCGAAGAGAGAAATAGACAACATGCGGCCACAGCTAAGGAATCGAATGAGGGCTGGGATCAAGGCGTCTCTCCTGGGAAAAAGTGAGTGTAACATGCACCGGATGCCGCCCAACCGGCCCAGGAGAAGAAAATGGATGTTCAGGAAGTCTTCCGACCCGCGAAAACTGGGCCGGCATGACGTACTTCGTAGTTCGGCCCAAGTCGGTGCGCTATTGCGATTACAATCCCGCCTCGCGCCAGATAGAAGAGCAGCAATTTTAGCCCCTGGCACTGTAGCGGCCGCCTTCCGAGGTCCGCCTTTGGGACCCCGGATGCACCTGCCGAGCGGGCGCCTTTCACCCAGTCTAAAGTTCCCGCAGTGCCACAGCTACCGGACGGATCGAAGCGCGAATCGCCGGCAACAACCCGCCCAAAACTCCCATAACCAGCGCAAACAGAATCCCCATCAGCAACAGGCCATACGTAATCTTGAACGCGAAGGCGATGTTCGAAAACGTTTGAAAATTCATGGTGCTGGTGGTCCGACCATCTAGCCAAAGTACGGCAAGGCAGCCCAAGATGCCACCGATGAGTGAAATAAACAGAGCCTCGAAAAGAAAGGAAACAAGAACGTTCAAGGTAGTGAAGCCGAGGGCCCGCATAGTCGCAATTTCGCGCCCACGTTCGGAGACGGCAGAGTACATGGTGTTCAGCGCGCCAAAAACCGCGCCGATGGCCATGATCAGCGCGACGAACCCGCCCAATCGCGTGATGAGAGTGGTCATGCGCGTGGACTGTTTCGCGTAGTAGTCGATCTCCCGGGTTACGTCTACGTTCAAACGAGGGTCCCCGGTGAGCGAGTCCTTCAATTGTTGAAAGGCGGCAGGTGAGGTGAGGTGCACGGTCACGGACTGTGAGAAAGTATCGGGCCGCTTATAGGCGCCGTTGATGAGGTGCGGGTCGCCCCAAACTTCGGAATCGAAGGCGCTTCCACCTGCATCGAAGATACCCACGACTTGCCACTGTGCGCTGCCCAGACCAATTTTGCTTCCGAGTGTCAACCCCGAGTAAGTGGATCTGGCGTTCCTACCGACGATGACTTCGGTCAGGCCATGCCTAAACATTCGTCCTTCTATGATTTTGACTTTGTTGCGAATGGTAAGGACGTTCGGTGAAACGCCGCGAAACATGACGTTGGCGTCCGTACCGGTAGAACGCAATGGAATCGGCGCCATCAGGACAGCTTCGGCTGACACCAACGGACCCTCGGACCCACGAGCGATACCCGGAGCATCCTGTATTACTTTGACCGATTCGATGGATACTCCACTGGTTATTTCGGATGTGGCCCCCGCGCGGGTAATGAGCGCGTTGTCCGCGGAGCCCGAAGCAACAAGTGTGGCCTTGAATCCGTTGGCGAGCGAGAGCATGGCGACAAAGACGCCCACGGTTCCCGCAATCCCCGCCACCGCAACAATCGTGGAGGTCCAACGGGCTTTGACGCTCCGAACGTTGTAGATGAGTGGAATCGCCATTTCAGACTCTCCTCAACGCGTTAACTACCCGCATGCGCATGGCGCCGAGCCCTGGCAACAGGCCGCTGGCGGCCCCAACAAAGAGGGCGAAACCAATACCGAGCATAAGAAGCGACTTGGAAAGGAGAAGCGGCGGCAGAAGGCCCGTCAAAGCCACACCGATGACAGGGATAGCGACATAAGCAAGCGCAAGTCCTAGTATCCCGCCGGCTAGGGCGATGACAATGGACTCCGCCAGAACAAAGAAAAGGATCGCGCGGCCAGAAAAACCGATAGCTCTTAAGACTGCTAGTTCTGAGGTACGCTCGCGCACAGAGATCGCCATGGCATTCCCAGTCACCAATAGCAGCGTAAAGAAAACCACGCTTCCGATGCTGAGGATTAAGAGTTCGATGTTTCCGAACTGCTTGGCGAAACCAGCGGCGAAGGCGGATTCCGTCTCCGTCTTGGTTTCAAACGACGAGTTCGCGAACTTTTCATCAATAGCCTTGGCGACGCGCACGGCGTCATCCGGGCTATCGAGCTTAACCACGTACCATCCGGCCGTGCTCTTGACGGCAGCAGGCACATTCTCGTCAAAGTATTTCCACTGCAACCAAAACTGGCCTTCATCGCCGCCCGGGCGCTCACTGTGATAAATCCCGTCGAGATTGAAGTCCGAAGAGCCGCCGCCGTAGAGTGTCGTCTTGATGGGTATGCGATCGCCAATTTTCCAATGGAAACGCGCGGCCGTGCGGGCGCCAGCGATGGCCCCTTGGCGGTCTTTCAGAAAATTGCTCCATTGGTCGTCCGGCACCACAAGCTCCGTCATCACCTGGCGCTGATTTTCGGGGTCAATCACAAACTGCGGAAAGAAGTTCTTTTCATCCTGGTAGACGCCTCCGAACCAATGATTGTGCGTGACGGCCTTCACTCCGGGAATGGCCATGATTTTGTCCCGGTCGGAGATCGGCAATAACTGCATTAGACCGATGCGGCTCACGACGACCAGGCGATCCGCGCCGGCGATTTCCATGCCGCGGCTGAAAGCGCTCTTCACGACAGCAAGGAACGTGAAGAGAACCAGGGCGATGGCGAAAGAACCGATGGTAAGGATTAGTCGGACCTTCTTACGGAGCAGATTGGCCAGAATCAGATGTCTGAATTTCATGATGCACCTCCGGCCAGGACGTTCTCACGCGAATTCCTGCCCTCAACGAGAACACCCTTCTCAAGGTGCAATGTCGTATGTGCTCGAGCTGCGACGACAGGATCGTGAGTAACCATCAGAATCGTTTTGTTGTGCTTGCCCACAAGCTCTTCAATCAATGCCATGATCTCGTCGGCGCTCTTGCGATCCAGGTCACCGGTCGGCTCGTCGCACAAAAGAAAAGTCGGATCGGAGACGACCGCGCGGGCGATGGTCACACGCTGTTCCTGCCCTCCCGAAAGCTGCCGCGGAAAGTGATTCATCCGGTCGGCAAGCCCCACAACGGAAAGCGCGGTCTCCACATGCTCCCGGCGCTCAGTCTTCGAAAGTTTGGTCAGCAGCAGCGGCAACTCCACATTCTGATACGCTGTTAGCACCGGAATCAGGTTGTACATCTGGAAAATGAACCCAACATGCCGCGCGCGCCATTCCGTCAACCGGTTCGAGGACATATTCGTGATTTCATCGCCCGCAACGGTGATGCTCCCGCGCGTTGGAACGTCTAGCCCGCCTAACAAGTTCAACAAAGTGGTCTTGCCGGACCCGCTCGGGCCCATGAACGCGATGAATTCGCCCTTCTCCACATCCAGGTTTAGCCCCTGCAGCACGTGAATCTCTTCGCCGCCGCGCCGGTACGTTTTGTCCAGATCGCGAACCTGAATCAGGCTGGAGTTACCGCCACTTCCGTCAACTTTCACCAT
>DATHOY010000191.1:0-13251 GCA_035484435.1 Vulcanimicrobiaceae bacterium
GGCATTGCTGGCGGCGAAGAGCGAGATTGCCGGGGGGATGCGGGATTCGTTGGAGTTGCAAGGAGCGATGACCACGGTTCTGGCGAGTGAGCCGCGGGCGCGTGTGGATTACGCGGAGATTGTGGACGCGGAGACGTTTGAGCCGGCGGTGCGGGTGGCGCGCCGGTGTTTCGCAGTGTTGGCGGTGTATTTTGGGAAGACGCGTTTGATCGACAATATGTTGATCGAGCCGGTGGGAGAAGAGTTGCAGGTGGAGGTCTAGGTGCGGGAGAAGGGGCTGGCCCCGTAAATTCGTTCGGGGCTCAAAAGGCGCGCTTAAAAGGCCAGCGCTACGTGAAAGAATAAAGAGAGACTTCGCTTATTCGGTCAAGCGGGCGAGGACTTCGGCGGCGTGGCCTTTGGCGCGGACGGGGTCCCAGATTTCCTCGATTTTGCCGTCGGTGCCGATCAGAAAGCTGCTGCGTATGATTCCCTTGAACAAGCGGCCCATGAATTTCTTGCCGCGCCACGCGCCGTAGGATTGAATCATTTTGTGCGCGGGATCGCTGAGCAGCGGGAAATTCAGTTTGTACTTGTCGCTGAAGTTCTGCAGGGCCTTCACCGGATCGGCGCTGGCTCCGAGAATGGAGACACTGAGCTGGTCGAACTTCTTTTTTGCGTCACGAAACTCGGACGCTTCGACCGTTCAACCGGGGGTGTTCGCTTTGGGGAAAAAGAAGAGCAGGACGCGGCGGCCCTTGAAATCCTTCAACGAGAGTTGCTTGCCGCTGTCGGAGGCGAGGGTGAATTCGGGAGCTTTGTCGCCGATTTTGAGCATGAACTGGTTCTCCTGAACATGTGGCTGAACGGCGCCCGCTTCGGAAAGCGGCCGCTACAAAAGCTATGACAGCAGGCGGCGGACTATGTCGTTGACCGCCTGGGGATTGGCCTGGCCTTTGGTGGCCTTCATTACCTGGCCGACGAAAAATTTGAAGACGCCTTCGTTGCCGGATTTGAATTTGGCGACGTTGTCGGGATTTTTCTCGATGACTTCGCGCGCGGCTTTTTCGATGGCGTCGTCCGCGACCTGGGCGCCGAGGCCTTCGGCCGCGACGATGTTCGAAGCAGAGCGGCTGGTTTCGAACATGGTTGCAAAGACTTTTTTGCCGATTGCGCCGGTGATTTTGCCGGAGTCCACCAGCACGACAAGCTCGCCGAGGGCCGCGGGCTTCACAGGGCTTGCTTTGATCTCCTTGCCGGAATCATTGAGGCGACGGAGGAGTTCGGTCTGCATCCAGTTGGCGGCGGCTTTGCCGGGCGCGGCGGCTTTTACGACAGTCTCGAAATAATCGGCAAGCTCCTGCGAGCCCGTGAGAACTTCGGCGTCGTAGGGCGTGATGCCGTAAGCAGAAACGAAGCGGGCGCGCTTGGCTGCGGGGAGTTCGGGCAGGGAGCGGAGGACTTCGTCGCGCCAGGCCGGGCTGACGTGGACGGGCAATAGATCGGGCTCCGGAAAATAGCGGTAGTCGTGGGCTTTTTCCTTGGAGCGCATGGAATCGGTGCGGTTCGCGGCTTGATTCCAGAGGCGCGTCTCCTGGGAAATGCGTCCGCCGGATTCAATGACGCCAATGTGGCGTTCGATTTCATACTCAAGAGCTTTTGCAAGATAGCGGAACGAGTTGAGATTTTTTACTTCCACCTTAGTGCCGAATTCCGTGGCGCCGCGGAGGCGGACACTGACGTTGGCGTCGCAGCGGAGCGAGCCTTCCTCCATGTTGACGTCGCTGACGCCAGTGTAGAGCAAGATCTGACGCAGCGTGGTGAGGTAAGCGTAGGCCTCGTCGGGCGTACGCATGTCCGGCTCGGAGACGATTTCGCTGAGCGGGGTGCCGCAGCGGTTGAAATCGACGTAGGTTTTTTCATCCGAGTGCGGGAAGCCGTCGTGGAGCGATTTCCCGGCGTCTTCCTCCAGATGCAAGCGGGTGATGCCGATGCGCTTTTTTTCGCCGTGGACTTCGACTTCGAGCCAGCCGCCGGTGGCCAGGGGCAATTCGTACTGCGAGATCTGGTAGCCCTTGGGAAGGTCGGGGTAAAAATAATTCTTGCGCGCGAAGCGGGAATGCTCGTGAACGGTGCAGTTGATGGCCAGAGCGGCGCGCATCGCCATTTCGACGGCGCGCTTGTTGAGGACAGGGAGCGTGCCGGGCAGGCCGAGGCAGACCGGGCAGACGTTGGAATTGGGCGCATCGCCAAACCGCGTGGAGCAACCGCAGAAAATTTTGGTTTTGGTGGCGAGCTGGACGTGGACTTCCAGGCCGATGACTGGCTCGTATTTGGCGAGGAGTTCGGGAGACATGGACGATTCGGTGGCGAATTTCGTCATGGCGAAACAGGAATTATAGCATCACCGCGGCAAGTCCCGGCCCGGCGGCAGGCGTTGCCGGGTGTAGGCGCGGATGGCGTTGCTGGCGGTCATGGTGAGATTGGGTGGCAGGCGATCGAGCGGGAACCACTGGACGTCGGCGGTCTTATCCGGTTCACAATTGACGGCCTGGCCGGTGCGAACTCTTGCGAGGTAGGCTGGGGAAACCCAATGTTGGTTTTCCTGCGGCAGGCAGTGGTCGGTTACGCAGAGCAGGGACTGGATGGAGACTTCGACGCCGACTTCCTCGCGCGCCTCCCTTGTGGCGCATTCTTCGAGGGTCTCCAGAAAATCGAGTTGGCCGCCGACGATGCTCCAGAATCCGGCCTCCGGGGGGCGATTGCGCAAGGTGAGCAGCACACGGTTGAGCTCATCTACCAACAGAACGCCGACGCCAACGCGAGGGATACACGATTCGATCATGGAGACTCCTTATTCCGCTGTCTGCGCCGCAAGCTCGCTCAGCGAGGGATAGAGCTTTTCCGCAAGTGCGAAGGTGCCGAAGAAAAGCGTTGAGTAGATGGCGTCACTGGCGAGTGTATTGCCAAATAGCGGCAGACCCGCGATGTAGCAGGCGGCGAGGCCTGCGGGCGTGTGCGGGTAGGTGCCGAAGAGTTGCCAGACGGCGAAATTGGTGACGAGGAAGAATTGGAGGGCGCCGAGGAAAACGGCGCCGCCGATGCGGAGAATGGCGCGGTTATTCGCGAGCAAAGTGCCTATCAGCACGCTAAGCAGGAAGCTGGCGTAGACAATGGGGATGAGGCGATGAATGCCGACGAAGAGGTCGCCGGCGAAGAGAGCCAGGAGTGGGAAAAGAAAGGCGACGCGGCGATCGCGGAACATGGCGCCGGAGAAAATGGCCATGGCGCCGATGGGGGTGAAATTCCAGGGGTGAGGAAGGATGCGCACCACGGCGGCGAACACGATCATTACGGCAGCGAGAATGGTGCGAAGAACGAAAACGTTAGTGGACGATTTTTCCTGGAACATGATTTGAATCAAGCCTCCTATTGAAATTCTTTGAATGCAACTGATTTCATAAATCGCGATTGCGCCTGCCGCTCGACTAGCTTTCTTCAGGGGCTAAAGCCCAGTTCCCTTCGCAACTTTACGCCGGGGCTGAAGCCCCGGCCCCCTAAGGAAAATCCAAGAGCACAGCCAGGAATGGCTGTGCCACGGGTTTCGCCGGCGCCAGCGACGGTTTTATGGGCCGCTGGGCAACAGATCGCGGAAGATGAAGGAATCGCGCTGGACGGTTTCCCCGAGGGTGAAGGCGATGGGGCGCGAGAAGATGGGGCCGTCGAAAACGAAGGTGTGGAATTCGCCATTTTCGCCGCAGGGATCGACGGTGGGCGGGAGATCGGCGAAGAAGGATGCGCCGAGTTCGCGGCCGGCGAAGCTGGGATCGAGGACTTTGGGGTCGACGCAGACGGCGACGGAGCGGAATCGCGAGGCTTGGAATTCGCGGATGAGGTTGCGGGTGTCGCGCTTCCAGATGGGGAACATAGCCTGCATTGCGATACGAGCGAGGTTTTTTTCGCGGTAGAGGCGGAGGTCTTCGAGGAAGATGTCGCCGAAGGCCACGCTGCGGATGCCCTGATTGTAAAACTGGAGTAAGGCCGCTTCCATCCGTGCTTCGTATATCGGGTTGACGCATTGCGGCGGGATGAAGACTTCGTGTAGTGGCAGGCCGAGAGACTCCGCCTGCCGCTGCAAAAGTTCGCGGCGAACGCCGTGCATGCTGATGCGGTCGTAGCCCTCGGTCACGGTGGTGAGGAGCGCTGCGACGCGGACTTTTTTTTCTCGGAGCAGGGCGTGCAGCGCGAGGGCGCTGTCTTTGCCGCCGCTCCAGCAGAAGAGGATTGGTTCGGACATTGGGGATTCGCGCTCCGTTGTTGAAGAGGGCCGGGTAAACCCGGCCCCTACAAAGGCATTGGCATTGCGCATCAGTTTTTTCCGGCGAAGGCGTAGCGCAGGCCCAGCATGTAGTAGCGGCCGAGCGCTGGGTAACCAAGCGCATCCTGGTATTGCTTGTCGAAGAGATTGATGGTGCGGACGGTGACGAAGAGGCCACGAGTCACGTTATAGTTTGCGGCCATATCGAAACGGGCGTAACCGGGATTCGTGGTCTGCGTGGGATTCACGAAATTGGAATCCGTGCGTACACCAGTGAAGTAGCCGATGAAATTCCAATTGACGCGCGCGTAGTTCACGTTGAGGCCGAAGGAGCCGGAATTTACCGGACGGCGGATCAGGCGGCTGCCGGGAACCAGCGAAGGATCGGCAAAGGGATTTTCGGATTTGAGGACCCGCGTGTCGTCGTAAGTGTAATTGCCGTTGACGAAGAGCCACTTGTTCACGCGGACTTCGGAAGTAAGATTGAGGCCGCGGGCAAAAGCCAGATCGGTGTTGAAATAGGTGCCGCAAAAAGCGGACGTCGGGGCAAAACTGACGATGTCGTAAAAACGGCTGTAGAAATAGTCAGCGGAAAGTTTCCAGCGGTCGGAAGCGAGTTTCTGATCGAAGCCGGTGGTCCAGCCCTTGCTGGCTTCCGGCTTGAGGTTGGGATTTCCCGGAACGCACGGGTCTGTGCCAAAGGTCTGGTCGAAACGCGGTTCCTTGATGCCCTGGCCGTAGAAGGCGTGATAGCGTGTGTCGCCGAAAAACCTTTTGCCATAACGCAGCGCGTAGGTGCCACCGGCCCGGGGAACGACGCGAGTGCCATAGCTGCTGTTGGCCTCGACGCGGCCGCCGAAATCGAGAGTAAGCCTGGAAATGGGAGTGTAGCGAAAGTCGAGATAGCCTGCCTGATTGTTGCGGCGCAGATGGCCGGGCGAAATAAAGTTGATGCCGCCGTTTTCGACTTCGTATTGATAGCCGGCGGTGGCGATGAATTTGCGCGAGACGTAGCTGGATTGTGGATTGATCGCTGTTCGATTGAAGGTGAGGAGCGAGTCGAAGGGAAATGTATCTCCCTGATTCGCGAAACTGTGCTGGCGAGTGTAGGAATCCGTAGCCATGAGTTGGTGATGCCAGTGGGAGCCGGTGGTGAACTCCCAGCGGGCGTTGGCGGAGAAGATTTTCTGGCCGTAGCCCTGGAAGAGATCCGGCGGGCCCTGCAACGTGGGGCCGGGGATGCCTGCGTCGCTGGCGTTGTTGCGGAGCGAGAGGTGGAGTTGGTTGGTGCTGGAAAACGAGTAGCCGAAATTTCCGGAGAGGGTGCGGTTTACGAAGTAATCGTTCGGGCCCTGGCCGTCGGTCTGAAAATAGGCGGCGGCCGCGGAATAATCGAATTTACCTACGAGGCCGCTGAGGTCGGCGCCACCGCGGGCAGAGGACAAATTGCCGCCTTCGGAATAGGCGCTGAACGCGGGAACGCGGGTATCGCCGCGGTGGGTGAAGAGTTGGATGACGCCGGAAACGGCGTCGCTGCCGTAGATGGCGCTTTCGGCGCCGCGCACGACTTCCACCTTGTCGATGTTTTCCGTGGTAAGGCTGGAAAAATCGACCCCGCTGCCGGGTGGGTTGATGGGAGTGCCGTCGACGAGGACCTTGGTGAAGTTGGAATTGCCGCCGTTGAGGAAAATGGAAGCAGAGCCTCCGAAGGGGCCGGTGCGGCCGACAGCGATGCCGGGTGAAAATTCCAGAAGTTCCGGCAGAGAAACGGCCTGGCGATTGTCGATCGTTTCACGGGAGATCACGTCGGTGGGCGCGGTGGTTTGCTGTACGGTTGACGGCACAGTTTGCCCGGTGACGATGACGCTTGAGGAAAGCGGCTCGAGGTCGAGCTGAAGGTTCAGGACACGGGATTCGCCGGGCGCGAGAGTGAGTACGGTTTCGCGCGTGGCGAAGGAAGAGCGAGAAAAGCGCAGGCGATAGCGGCCCGCGGGCAGAGAAACGGAATACGAGCCGTCGGTGGAAGACACGACAGAAACGGATTGGCCTGCCGAGGAGGCTTCTGGTTGTGCGGTGATCTGAACTTCGCCGACAGGTGCGCCTGATGGATCGGTGAGCGTGCCGGCTAGGTGAGCGTTGCTGTTCTGGGATTGCGGTGCGGCCTTGGAGCTTAGAGCGGGAACAAAAAATGCGGCGAGCAAAGAAAGTAGAGCGAATGTGTTTTTCATGGTTCCTCCGCTCCCTCACGCGCGGGAGCTTGAAGGTTGGCCGGTGCAAAGAGGCTTGCACGGGCTGCAGACTTCGCCGGTCTCCTGGCTTGGCGAAAAGGAGCTCTGAACGGCTTGGCAGGCTGAAGCCTGCGGCTACCTTGGGCCGATCTAAAGTTCGGCCACTACAGAGTTCACTCGCTGCCTTCCCGTGGCGGAAAATGGCCACAGTGGCTGGCGAGCCATGCATTCGCCTTACAGTCGCGCGGCGGCGACGGTGTTGCACCGTCTTCCCGAGCACGAAGTCCGCGGTTGATGTGGAGGGGCAGAGCCCGCTGCGGTTTACGAATGTCGGAGGCGCAAGGCCCCCGGGTTGAGGTGGACAAGGAAACTTCTACTTATTCGAAAAAAGCGTTACGCGCGGCCTGCCGGAGGGAGTCATCTCCACGGAAAGCGGCGCCTGAAAAACCTGTTCGAGAATCTCGCGCTGGAGCACCGTCGCCGGCGGACCAACGCGAAGACATTTGCCGCGGTGCATCAGAACAACTTGATCGGCGTATTCGCCCGCGAGGTTCAGTTCGTGCGTGACGACAACAACGGTGTAGCGATTCTGAGCGGCGAGGCGGCGCAGGGATTCCAGAAGATCTACCTGAGCGCCAATATCGAGATGCAGCGTCGGCTCATCCAGAAGCAGGAGCAAGGGCTGTTGCGCGAGGGCGCGGGCGAGAATAATGCGCTGCTTTTCTCCACCGGAAATTTTGTCCATCCAGCGGTCGGCGAGGTCCGCAGCGCCGACCTGCGCCAGCGCGTTCTTGGCGATCAGGATGTCTTCCTGGGATTCAAACCGCAGGCCGCCGCCATAGGGGTGGCGCCCCTGCATGACAAATTCCCAGGCATGTGAAGGAAAAAGCAGGCGGCTTTCCTGCTGGACGAGAGCGATGCGCTGCGCCCGCGTTTTGACGGGAAGCGAATGCGTTTCGATACCGTTCAGGAAAATACGGCCGGAGAGCGGATGGAGCGCGCCAGAGATTAACTTGAGGAGCGTGGATTTGCCACTGGCGTTGGGGCCGAGAATGGCGACGAGTTCGCCGGGCTTGGCCTGGAAGCTCATCGCCTCCAGAGTGAATAGCGGAGCTTGCGAAGGATTCGGCGCGTATGCGTAGCTGACCTGTTCGACGCTGAGACGCACGTCCGTGGTGGCGCGCGAAGTGTCTCCGGGAAGCGGATGGCGCAGCGCGCTACTCATGCCATTCTCCGGCGAAGCAGGTAGATGAAAAGCGGCGCGCCGGCGAGAGCAGTCATTGCGCCGACGGGCAAGTCGGTTGGCGAAGTGACGGTGCGCGCAAGCGTGTCCGCAATCACGAGGGCGATCGCGCCACCCAATGCGGAAGCGGGGATCAGCATGCGATGGTCGGAGCCGAAGATGAGCCTCATGACGTGGGGGACAAGCAGGCCGACATAGCCGATCGTGCCGCTGACACTGACGGCGAGGCCAGTGAGGATGGAAGCGGCAATATAGACGACGATGCGGACGCGCGGCACGTCCACGCCAAGATGCATGGCTTCTTTTTCACCGGCGAGCAGAAGATTCAGATCGGAGGCGGTGGTGTAAATTGCGCCAGCGGCAATGACGAAGCCGAACGAAAGGAAGTAAAGCAGGCTGCGAGGCTGCGGAGTGGAAAGATCGCCCATAAACCAGAAGGCGCTGCCGCGAAGATTATTGCCAGAGAGAGTGGTCATCAGGAACATGATGACCGCCTGGAGGAACGAAGCGGTGATGATGCCGCCGAGGAGCAGCGTGGTGCTGTCAATCTGTCCATCACGACGCCCGAGTACGTAAACGGCCGCGATGGTCAAGGCGGCGCCGAAAAACGCGCCGACCGGGGTGATCAACCCGGCCATTTCGGGGGTCAGATCGAGGCGCGCTTCCACAATGAGCGCGACGATTGCTCCAAGCGCGGCGCCGGAAGAGATGCCGAGCACATAGGGATCGGCGAGAGGATTACGAAGCAGCGCCTGAAAGCTGACCCCGGAAACCGAAAGCGAAGCGCCCACAAAGACCGCGAGAAGAATTCGCGGTAAGCGGATGCCGAGCACAATCATGCCGTAGTCACTGGATAAATTGGTGGTGCGATGAAGAAGGACACTGAATAGATCCTTGCCGAGTCCGTAGAGCGAAACCTGGACGGCGCCAAGTTTCATGGCCACGACGACCACGGCAAAAAGAATCAGCGCCAGAATGCCGCAGCGAATCAGGAGCCGGGTGAGGGTCAGCGGGCGCATGACTGCTCCTCTTCGAAGGGTTGCGCGCCAAAAGTGATGTGGACGGGAACCGCAGGCTTTTCGGGAACGGACTGCTCCTGAAACGCGGCTGGATGAAGCTGGCGCGCGAGGTCTTCGATGGCAGAAACGATGCGGGGAGCAGGGCGATTCACGGCGTCGCTGATAACCGCGAAACGGCGATTGCGCACGGCATCGAGCAACTGCCAACCGGGCAGCGCTGAAAGGGCTTCAAAATCGCGCACGGCGGAATCCGGATGCGAGGCCGCGAACACCAGATAATCGGGTTGCAGACGGACGACTTCTTCGAGATTCATCTGAGGCCAGTCTTGCGAGGCGTCCACAATGCTTGTGGCTTCGGCTCTGCGGAGGGCATCGGCAATAAAAGTGTTTTTGCCGACAGAGATGAGCGGGCGCGTCCAGACGACAAAGAGAACGCGACTTGGCGGGAGCAGTTCAAGCCTGGCGTGAAGCGCGGCGAGGCGAGCTTGAAGATCAGCGGCCAGGGACTTGCCGGTTTCGGGCACGCCAAGGAGGTCGGCGAGCTTTTGGGTGGTGGAAAGAATGTCGTCAATGTTGCGGGAATGGGTGGCGTAGGCGGGGATGCCGAGGGCGTCGAGAGCGCGGACGGTCTCCAGGCGATTAATTTCCTTGGTAACGAGAACGAGGTCCGGATGGAGCGCCGCAATCTCTTCGAGATTTGGATTGATGATGCCGCCGACTTTCTGTTTCTTTTGCGCGTCGGGAGGAAAGTCACAGTAGTCAGTATCGCCGACGAGGCGATCCTGGACGCCAAGAGCGTAAAGCGTTTCCGTCAGGCTGGGCGCAAGAGAAACGATGCGCGAGGGAAGCAGGGGGACGCGAACGGTGCGGCCGGCCTCGTCAACGACCTCGTGCGTGGCGGGCGGAGCAGGCGCAGGCGGCGAAATCTGGGCGCGGAGAGGCGTGGCACCGAGCAGAACGAGCGCGACACCAAAAACGGTGACGCGGCGGCGCATGGCATTGGCAAAACTCTGGTGCACAAAGCTCCCCTGACGAAAGTGCCGCGAGAAATTTGAAAATAAAAAAACCCGGCGAGAAGCCGGGGTCATTCTGGAGGCGTACCCTCTCGCGAAGTAGGCCCAACCACGGCGGCGAGGGAGGGTAGCCTGGCTCTCGGCGATGAAGCCGAATACAGTGGCGGGACCGCGGCCGATTTGCACGGCACTTCCCCACTTCCCTTGCCTGCTGGATGTCCAAGTCAGTTTACGAGGCGCGGTAAGGGGTGTCAATCGAGCGCGGAATTATTTCTGGAGATTCAGGTGGCGTTGATGGAAACAATCCCCGCGCCGGGGAGCCGCGGACAATCGAAGCGGGTATACAATCGTGGAAGTTCTCGCAACCTGAATGGGCGATGTGCCACGGGAGATGTTGCACGAATGGCTCCGATACTTCTCTGGCTCGTCATGGTCCTGTGCCTGCTGATTTCCGTCGTCAAGTACGTGATGGGAATCATCCTGAAGCTTTCTTTCCCCAGCACACAAATCCAGAAGGATTACAGCTACCAGCCAACGGTCAGCGTCCTGATGCCCTGCTTCAACGAGGGCAAGACGGTGTACGAAACGATCGAAAGCATCAGCAAGTGCAACTATCCGGAAGAGAAATTCGAAGTGATCGCGCAGGACGATTGTTCCGTTGACGACAGCTACGAGTGGGTGCTGAAGGCCGAGCGCGATTTCACGAACATTCGCATCCGCACCGGACGGAACGCGGTCAACAGCGGAAAGGCGCGCACGGTCTGCAACGCGCTGCAGCATTCCTCCGCCGACATCATCATCTCGATCGATTCGGATTGCATTTTTCACGAGGATGCGATTCGCGAGTTGACTGCCTGCTTCTCCGAGCCGCGGATCGGGTCGGTGGGCGGCAGGGTGGGCGTCCGAAATCCAAACGACAACATAATCACGGGCATCCAGACGGTGATTTATTTTTCGGCGTTCCAGCTTTACAAAATTCCCGAGAATTGGACGCGGAGCATCTGCTGCATCAGCGGATGCCTGTTTGCCATCCGGCGCGAACTGCTGCTGGAGATCGAACCGGCGATTCGCGCGCGGCATTGGTTTGGCATTCCGGTGAATCAAGGCGAAGACAGATTCCTTACGCACCAGACGCTGCTGCGCGGCTACGGAACGTATATCAATAATGACGCGCTTTGCTGGACTACCGTTCCGAACACGCTGTCGGTGCTATTCAAGCAGCAATTGCGGTGGCGACGCAGCATCGTGCGCGATTTTTTCTACACGCTGCGAACACTTCCTCAACACGTCTGGAAATTGCATCCGAACACGGTATTCACGCTGGTACTGACGCCTCTTGGGGCACTGGTTGGCTTTCTGGTTGTGGTTACCATGCTCTCTTCGGACCCGCTGGCGTGGGCGGGGCCGCTGCCCCTGCTGACAGCGCTTGGAATCGGAGCCGTGCTGACCTGGGTGATCAAGAAATACAGTGCGCGAGAAGCGTTGGCCCATCCGCTGGTGTTTGGCGCTTATGTCGCGTGGTCGCTGGTGAGCAGCTTGTTCCTGACGCCGTTGGCGCTGTGCACGATGGATTCCGCAGATTGGGGAACGCGAACCAAAGAAGAACAAGAGGTGCTGCTTGCCAACCCTGACCACTGATACTCCGCCCGCGGCGCCAAAGAAAGCCTCGCCCGGGCAATCACTCCATTACAAAGTTGTGATTTCGCTTTACCGCGTGTTTGCGATAACCGTGCTGTACCTGGTGCTGGGCGGGATCCTTACTTATGCCTTTGTGATGGGTTTTTATGCGTTGAGCACCTCGTGGGCCGCGCCGATCATTCTTTCCGCGGTCGACGAGAAAAGCCTCGACTTCCGGCAAAAGCTGGTGACCAGCCAGCAGACCATCGAAGACCTGAAAGTGGATTCGCAGAAATTGGAAAGTGGCATTGCCGAGATGAAAAAGCACCGGGCAGCGCTGCTGGCGCTTGAGCCTCAGCTACAGGCGGCGATTGCCCGCGAGCGAGTCCACAACCGATCCATCGGGCCGCAACTCGCCACACTGGACACGCAGAAGCAGGCCGACAACGTGAAGACCCAGACAGTGCTGAAGCAGCTGAAGGAAGTCGAGTCCAACATCAACAAAGACCTGGCGGCCGGCTTGATTACAAAGGGCGACGCAGCCACCCAGTTGTCCGCGCTGAACCAGGCAGAGAGCGCATACACCGACAGCAAAATTGCCGAGGTGCTGCTGACGGACAGCGTCCTGCAGAAGAACACGACGGGGACGGATTCGCTGGACGTGCTGGAAAAGCAGGCGGAGTTGCGCTCTGAGGCGGCGCAGCTCGATGTGGCAATCAACGTCTCCGAAAAGCAGATGCAGGAAGAAGCGCAACAGATCACCCGGTTGCGCGAGGCCATTCGCACCGCGAAACAAAGCCCGTATTATCTGAATGCGTCCGGAGGCAAGACGCTGTACTTCGCGTTCGTTCCGTACGACAACCAGGCAAGCGCGGTGGCTGGGCGTCCGGTGTACGACTGCTACCTGAATATGTTCGCGTGCCGCAAAGTCGGCACAGTGAACCAGGTATTTGCGGGCGAAGAGACCGCCGTTCATCCCATCTTCAAAACCAACATTCGAGGATTCCTGATGCAGATGAGCCTCGACAACCAGGAATCCGCGAAGTCCAAGACCGTGTTCCTCGGCCGTAAACCGTTATTGTTCTGAGGAGAATCCGATGATCAGGAATTGCTGGAAACCCCTGCTGGCTGCAGGTTTGCTCTGTTCCGTCCCCGCGATCGCACGAGGCCAACAAGAACAGCAGGCCTACTGTACGTACTTGATGGAACAGGCGCAGGCGCAACGAAATCTGCTGCGCACGCCCACGGCAACGGCGGGATTTACACAGCCAGAGACCGGGTTGCCCATGCAGTTGGTTGGAGGAGCGACGCTCGGCCTTTCCGATGTCAGGAAAGCGGAGCTGACGATGGAGGTCGCGCGAAAGAATTGCGAGCTATACAAGGCCGCCACGGGAGCTCAGCAAGAAATCCAATACGCGGTGGCGAGCCTGGAAAAAGAAGCACTTCTTAACAGGCTCTCGCTGATCGAACAGGCCTCGAAATCTCTGGACACGCTGACCGCGCAGACCACGAAGATGTTAGAGGCGCGGAATGCCACGCAACTGATGTTGTTCACGTTGCAGACTACCCGAATCAGGCTGGAGGCTGACCGCGCGGATACGCACTCAAAGCTCTCGGCAATCTATGTTCCGGCATTGAGCGATCAGTCGTTGAAAGAGCTGGTGACGCGAAAACAGAACAGCGAGGACGGCGCGCAGCGTGTGCAGGACAAGCTGAGCCGGCAAAATAATTGGGATGTCGCCCTCACGGTCGGCGTCCATCAGCAGGTAAATCCGGTTGCCCAGGGCACGCAGCCATATGGACAGGTCTCGGTCAGCTACAATCTCGCCAGCCG